>JAOAEC010000026.1 GCA_026416975.1 Patescibacteria group bacterium
AATAATGGCTTTTTCATCATTAAAAAGAAAGTTGGCTAAAGCTTTAGCGGTTTCGGTTTTTCCAACACCAGTGGGGCCTAAAAATAAAAACGAGCCAATTGGTCGATTTTCATCAGCTAGTCCAGCTCTAGCTCTTCTTATTGCTTTTGAGATTTTTTCCAAAGCCTCATCTTGTCCAACCACCTGTTTTTTTAACTCCTCTTCTAAATGAGCTAATTTTTCTGACTCAGTGGTTAAGAGTTTGGTGACTGGAATGCCGGTCCAACGAGAGACAATTTTAGCAATGTCTTCATCAGTAACTTTTTCTTTTAAAAGTTTTTCCTCACCGGGAATCTCTTGCCATTTTTCCTCCTCTTCTTTTAATTTTTTTTCCAACACTGGAATCTCGCCATATTTAAGCTGGGCAGCTTTGTCAAGCAAAATTTCCCTTTCAGCTTTTTCTAACTCAAGCTTTAGCTGATCAAGCTTTAATCTTAATTTTTGCAAGTTCTCAACAATTTTTTTTTGCTCCTCCCAGTTTTTCTTTAACTGATTAAACTTTTTCTGAAGAGTGTTTTTTTCTTCTTCCAAAGTTTTTTTTCTTAGTTCTAATCCTTTTTCCTTTTTTAAGGCTTGAAGTTCGATCTCCAATTGTAAGATCTTTCTTTTTATCTGATCTAAGGAAGTTGGCATTGAGTCAATCTCGATTTTGACAGCGGCAGCAGCTTCATCAACCAGATCAATAGCTTTATCAGGCAAAAATCGATCGCTGATATAACGAGTTGATAAGTTAACAGCGGCAATTAAAGCATCATCAGAGATTTTAATTCCATGATGAATCTCATATTTTTCTTTGATTCCCCGAAGAATGGTTAAGGTATTTTCTGGAGTTGGTTCGTCAATATAAACTGGTTGAAGTCTTCGCTCAAAAGCAGCATCTTTTTCAATATACTGACGATATTCTTTAACAGTGGTGGCGCCGATTGTTCGTAGTTCTCCACGAGCTAAAGCTGGTTTTAAGATATTTGAGGCATCAACTGCGCCTTCAGCGGCACCAGCGCCAACCAAAGTATGAATCTCATCAATGAAAAGAATGTATTTATTATCAGATTTTTTTATCTCTTCTAAAATTTTTTTTAATCTTTGTTCAAACTCGCCTCTAAATGAAGCACCAGCTAAAATTCCAGCCAGATCTAAAACCAAAATCTCTTTATATTTTAAAACATCGGGAATATCGCCGCTAACAATTCTTTGAGCTAACCCTTCAACAATAGCGGTCTTACCAACGCCCGGATCGCCTAAAAGAACAGGATTATTTTTTGTTCGACGAGATAAAATCTGAATAATTCTTCGAACTTCCTCATCACGGCCAATAACAGGATCAAGCTTTCCTTGACGGGCTTTTTTTGTCAGATTAATCGTATATTTTTCCAAAACATCTTTTTCGTCTTGGGGCGGGTAGTAGTTTATGTCCATAATTAATAATTCTAATTAATAATTCTAATTTTTAATTTATAATTTTCAATTTCTAATTTTAGAACTATTTTATTAATAATTAGCAGATTTGTCAAGTGATTGCTAATAAATGGTCTTGACAATTTAGAAAAAAAATAATTAAAATATCTACTATGCTAAATAGTAGATACCTGAGTTTATACAAAATTGAAAAAAACTTAGGCTTTTTGGAAGAAAAAATTGTTTTTTTAGTCAATGAAAAAGGCAGCAAACCAAGAGAGATTTTGGAAAAAGTGTCAAAAACAACCAATAAAAAATATGCTTATACAACAGTAATGACAGTAATGGATAAACTTTATAAAAAGGGATTTTTTGAAAGAAAAAAAATTGGCAAAACTTATTATTATTTTCCGGTTCTGCCAGTTAAAAAATTAAAAGAGGGTTCTTTTTTTTATTTGGTTGAAAGTTTAGTTTCATTTTTATCTCCACTGAAAATAGTTAGTTATCTATTTTATTTTGTTTTTGTTTTTCCAATGATTAACTTTTTTTCCAAATCTTTTTTGTCAGCAACAATAAAAACAATCTTTGTTTTATTCTTGTGTTTTTTAATGGCTAATGGTTTATTGGTTTTTTATTTTAACGGCATCTTTGACTATCTTTTTTTGTTAATTAAAGAGCCAAAAATTTTTTTTAATTATTTTTCAGTTCATCTTGTTTTTCTTTGGGAATGTTTTTCTTGGTTGGGAATTTTTTTGATTTTTATCTTTGGCGTTTATCTTTTAAGAAAAGTTTTTAAAAACAGTTATCAGTTAAAAATTGCTTATGGAAAATAATCAAAAAAATAAAAAACCATCTTTTTCCGAAGATTTTTATAAAGGAGTTTTAATTGGTTTTGTTGTTTTTTTATTAATTTTATTAGCCTTTTTTTTAGGATTAAAAATTGGCCGGCGAGATTTTAGTCCTAAAGCGATACCGCCGATGTTTCACCCGTTAATGAAACCGCCAAAAGAAGGTTTTATTCCAAAAAAATTAAGGGGTCATGGTGTTTCCGGGACAGTTGACTCAGTTTCCAAAGAAAGTTTTATTGTTAAGAGTCGCTGGGGAGAGTTGATGACGATTTTAGTTGATAAAAAGACTCAGTATCGGGTTGATGGAAAAAAAGGGGGTTTTTCTGATATTAAAAAAGGAAAAAATGTTTTTATTATTGGCGAACCAGATGAAAAAGAAGCGGCCATTAAAGCCTTGATTATTAGAATTTTTTAATTGTTTTTTTATGAAAAAGTTAATTGAAAAGATATTTAAAATTAATAAAAAAATTTTAGCGGGCTTGGGGATTATTATTCTTTTAACAGTTTTTTTGTTTTTTAAAAAAACCAGTCAAAAAAAGGAGAGTTATCAGATAGCTGAAGCAACAAAAGAGACCTTAATTGAGTCAATTTCTGCCTCAGGTCAGATAATCAACTCTTCGTCTCAGATTGTTTATACTCAAGCCAGTGGTTTGGTCAAAGCGGTTTATGTTAAAAACGATCAGTTAGTAAAAAAAGGCGATAAAATTTTGGAGGTTGAGCTGGATCAACAAGGTCAGCAACGATATCAACAAGCCTTAGCTAATTATCTTTCGGCAAAAAACAGTTTAGAGACCGCTCAGATTAATTTAAATACTTTGCAAGCAGAGATGTTTGACAAATGGGAAACTTTTTATAATTTAGCCACCTCCTCCACCTATCAAAACGCTGATGGGACGCCAAACGAAACCAATCGCCAGTTGCCGGAGTTTTTAATTGCCAAAAACAACTGGTTGGCAGCTGAGGCAAAGTATAAAAATCAGCAAAATCAGATTGCTCAAGCACAAAGTTCTCTAGCAAGCGCCTGGTTGAGCTATCAGTTATCATCGCCAACAGTTTTGGCAGTAGCCGATGGAAAAATTACTGATTTAATTTATGAGACAGGAATGATGATTGGTAGTTCTGGCAATTCAGAAACCAGCTCTGCCAACACAAAAATTGCCACTATTAAAAACGATTCTTTGCCATTTGGAAGATTTACTGTTTCTGAGATTGATGTTTCAAAAATTAAACCGGGTCAAAAAGTAACAATAACCATTGATGCTTTATTAGAAAAAACCTATACCGGCGAAGTGATTGCCATTGATAAAACCGGTGAGGTTTCTTCTTCAGTAGTTAGTTATCCTTTGACAATAAAATTTGATACCCAGGCAACGGAGATTTTACCTAATATGTCAGCAACTGCTAAAATTATTGTTAATAAAAAAACCAATGTCTTAACGGTTCCATCCTCAGCGGTTATTAAACAAGATGAATCTCATTATGTCAGAATTTTAAAAAATAAAAAGATTACAATCGTGCCGGTAGAGATCGGTATTTCTTCAGAGACAAAAACCGAGATTGTCAGCGGTCTTTCAGAGGGAGAAAAAGTAGTTGTTTTGATAAACTCAACATCAACAACTGGTAGCCAATCTCCTTTTTCTGGTTTTGGTTTTGGCGGCGGAACAAGAATAAGAATGAGATGAAAAAAATTAAAAATTAAAAGTCAAAAATTAAAAATCAAATAATGAATAATGATTTAATTAAATTAAAGAATGCGACTAAAGTTTATAAAAATCATTTTATAGAAACAAAGGCTTTAGATGATGTTTCTTTGGAGATTAAAAAAGGAGAGTTTGTGGCAATAATGGGACCGTCAGGTTCAGGCAAGTCAACCTTACTTCATATTTTAGGATTGCTGGATAAACCAACAAAGGGTGATTATTTTTTTGAAGGAAAGAAAATTTTTTGGGAGAATGAAGAAAAATTAGCTGAGTTTCGAAATGTCAAGATTGGTTTTGTTTTTCAGGCTTATAATTTGCTTCCAAGAATTACAGCTTTAAAAAATGTTGTTTTGCCTTTAATTTACGCTGGAGTTGAAAAAGATAAAAGAGAAAAAATTGGTTTGGAAAAATTAAAAGCGGTTGGTTTAGAAGATAAAGCAAATCATTATCCTAATCAGCTTTCCGGCGGACAACAACAACGAATAGCTATTGCTCGAGCTTTGGTTAACAATCCGCCGATTATTTTAGCTGATGAGCCAACTGGTAATTTAGCCAGTGTTCAAGCAGAAGAGATTATGAGAATTTTTAAAAATTTAAATCAAGACGGCAAAACAATCATTTTAATTACTCATGAGGAAGATATTGCTAAATGGGCAAAAAGATTAATAAAAATTAAGGATGGTAGATTAATTAATAATTAATAATGAATAATGAATAATCAAAAAATACAAAAAATAATTTCAGGAAAATTTTTTGATTTTTTAAATGAGATTTTTCAAGAGGCGGTTTTTTCTTTATTAGCAAACAAAGTGAGGAGTAGCTTGGCGGTTTTGGGGATTGTCATTGGAATTGCCAGTGTTATTATTATGCTTTCTTTGGGTCAGGCGAGTCAAAAAAGCATTGAGTTACAGATTAAATCTTTAGGCGCCAATCTTTTAACAATTATGCCAGGAGCCAGTAGAACCGGCAATGTCAGAGAAGCAATGGGAAGCGTTGAGAGTTTGACTTTGGATGATGCTTTGGCAATAAAAAAAGAGTTTTCCTCAGATTATATTAATGATGTTTCGCCGGAGTTATCACGAAGAGCTCAAGTAGTTGCTGGCAGAAACAACACCAATACTCAAGTGATTGGCGTTTATCCAAATTATCAAGTTTTGCGAAATATTGAGATAGAAAACGGCCATTTTATTAATCAGTTTGATGTTGAAGGAAGAAGAATGGTTGTTGTTTTAGGTAGTCAGGTAGTCAAAGATTTGTTTGGTGAAGAAGTTAATCCAGTTGGTCAGACAATAAGAATTAATAACAAAGTTTTTGACATTATTGGCACTATTAGATCAAAAGGAGGTAGTGGTTTTTTTAATCAGGATGATATGGTTTATGTGCCGTTAACTGTTAGCCAAAGAGTTTTGTTTGGAGTTAATTATCTTTCCTTAATCTCTATTTCTGTTAAAGATGAAAAGCTAATGAATGAGGCGCGAGATAAAATTGGCTATTTTTTATTAGCTCGTCATAAAATTAACAATCCTTATAATGCTGATTTTTCAATTATGTCACAAGCGGATATTTTACAAACTGCTTCTTCAGTTACCTCAACCTTTACTAATCTTCTTTCAGGCATTGCCGCCATTTCTTTGTTGGTTGGCGGAATTGGAATAATGAACATTATGTATGTCTCAGTTTTAGAGCGAACAAAAGAAATTGGTTTAAGAAAAGCACTTGGAGCAAAAAACAAAACAATAACAACTCAATTTTTAATTGAGGCCTTGATTTTAACTTTATTAGGGGGAGTTTTGGGAATAATTTTTGGAATCGTCTTTTATTTTATTTTATCTTTGATTTTAAACTTTTCTTTTTTAATATCATTTTCAGCGATTATTTTAGCGGTTTTAGTTTCATCGGCAATTGGAGTTATTTTTGGTTATTATCCGGCGAAAAAAGCCTCACAGTTATCACCAATTGAGGCGTTAAGATACGAATAAAAAAAAGTTAAAACTTAAATGTCAAAACTCAAAACTGTTAAAAATTAAAAGTTAAAAATCAAAAATTTTATGAAATACAAAACAATTTTTTTAAATATTTTTTTAGTTGTTGTTAGTTTAATGGTTGGTTTTTTTATTGGATTAAATTATCAACGAGCAAGAAGAGGTTTTGGATTTGATCAAGGACCCCAATTTAATTTTCAGCGGGGACAGAGAATGTTTAATCAAGGGACAAGACCGGTATCCGGCGAGATTATTAAAAAAAGCGAAGACTCTTTAACTGTGAAATTAAGAGATGGTTCAACAAAAATAATTTTGTTAACAGAGAGTACCAATATCTCAAAGTCAACCAGAGGAAGGATAGATGATTTAAAAGAAAAAGAAACTGTTTTTGTTGTCGGTCAACAAAATAGTGACGGTTCAATAACCGCAGAAAACATTCAGATCGGGCAGTTTGGTTTTAGAATAAGAGGAAATTAATTTATTTTACTGGGTCATATCCGCCTTTACTCCAGGGATGACAGCGGATAATTCTCTTAAGTCCTAAAAACAATCCCTTAATCACTCCATATTTTTCAACAGCTTGATAAGTGTATTCTGAACAAATTGGAGTAAATCGACAAACTTTGTCAGTTAAAAAAAGTTGTTGAGCGAGTTTTCCATGAAACCAGTGAGTTTTTTGATAAAAACGGATAAGAAATAGAATGAATTTTTTCATAAAAATTTTAAAACGATAGTTATCTCTCCCTTAATATTTTTTTGTTTTATTTTTTTCAGTATTCCGTTAATGCTTCCTCTAATAAATTCTTCATAAATTTTTGTCATTTCCCGGGCGATTGAAAGCCGAGTTTTTTCGCCTAAAACATTTTTAATAATTTCTAGAGTCTCAATTAATCTATTTGGTGATTCAAAAAAAGCAATTGTTGCTGATTTTTTATTGATGACAACATTTTTTATTTGCTTAAAAATTTTTTGCTTTTCTGAGTTTTTTTTTGGCAAAAATCCTAAAAATAAAAAAGGTTGAGTCGGCAGTCCTGAGGAGATTAAGGAAGATAAAATTGCTGATGGGCCAGGGATTGGCGAGATTTTGACATTTTCTTTTATAGCTTGTTTAACTAAAAATTCTCCGGGATCAGAGATGGTAGGTGTGCCAGCATCAGAAATTAGAGCCAATTTTTTCCCGCTTTTTAATTTTTCAATGATTTTTGGAGTTTGTTGCAATTGATTTTCATCAGATAAATGAATTAAGGGTTTTTTTATTTGGTAGTGGTTTAAAAGTTTTAAGGCAGTATCAGTTGATTCGCAGATTATTTCATCAACCTCTTTTAAAATTTCTAAAGCCCGAAGAGTAATGTCTTTTAGATTGCCTATTGGAGTTGAAACAAGATATAACATAAAATTAAAAATTAAAAGTCAAAAGTTAAAAATGATAATTTAAAATTAAAAAAAATAATTTCTTAAATTAAATTTATTTCTATAATCTCTTTCCAATCTAAAACATCAGTTTCTTTTTTTATGTGTCCTTTATCCCTGATAATTAAACTTAATT
>JAOAEC010000027.1 GCA_026416975.1 Patescibacteria group bacterium
CTGATTACCAGTAATTCGGGTTGGCAAAGGTTTAGCAATAGTTAGTTTCTTATCCGTATCCAATGGTAAATTAATAATTGCCTGATAATGACTACTCTCTTTTTTTTCTAATGTTGGTAAAAAAACCTCCCAAATTTTGCCATTTACCCGAAATAGATTATCTTGATTAAACTCTAAAAAAAGATTGTTTTGGCTATTTTTTCCAATATTTGGTTGAGAAAACTCTAAAGCAATTTTTAAATATCTTTCTTCCAAACTTATTTCTGGTTTAATTTCTCCCCGATCATCTTTTGCCAAAACTTGTTCCACTAAAAAATCTTTGGGAAAACTTAAAAAAAATTTATCAACATAAACATCTGATCTTAGATTAGTAATTTTTATCTGATATTTAACCTTTGTTTTAAAATCATTATTTGATTTATTTAAAAAATATTCCACCCAATAATTAATTTGAAAATCATTAGCGACAACAGGTTTATTAATAAAAAATAAAAAGTAAAAAAAAAAGTAAAAAAAAACTAAAATTTTTAATTTTAAATTTTTAATTTTCATTATTAATTATTCATTATTAATTTCTTTAAATATTTACCTGTATATGACTCCTTAACTTTAATAATACCATCAGTTTCGCCCTGATAAACAACATTACCACCTTTTTCGCCACCTTCCGGACCTAAATCAATCAAATACTGACAGTTTTTTATCACCTCTAAATTGTGTTCAATAATAATTACCGTGTTTCCTTTTAACACTAATTGATTAAGAATGTTTAATAATTTTTCCACATCATAAAAATGAAGTCCGGTGGTTGGTTCATCTAAGATATAAAGAGTTTCGCCGGCTTCTTTTTTTGACAGTTCATCGGCTAACTTAATTCTTTGTGCCTCGCCACCAGATAGTGTTGGCGCCGGTTGACCCAATTCTAAATAACCTAAACCCACCTCTTTTAAAAAATTTAGCTTTCTTTCAATCTCCCAATGATGCTGAAAAAAAATCACTGCCTCATCAATAGTCATTTTTAAAATCTGATCAATAGAATAACCCTTATATTTAATATTTAATGTTTCTTTATTATAACGTCGACCATTACAGACATCGCAACTAATAAAAATATCCGGCAAAAATTGCATCTCTACCTTTATTACACCTGCGCCCTGACATTTTTCGCAACGGCCGCCCTTAACATTAAAAGAAAATCGGCCTTTTTTAAATCCGGCTGCTTTAGCTTCAATCGTGTTAGCAAACAATTCCCTTATCTCATCAAAAAAACCAACATAAGTTGCCGGATTTGAACGAGGGGTCCGACCAATTGGTGATTGATCGACTAAATAAACTTTTTTTAAATACTGAAAACCGTCTAACTTCTCAAACTGACCAATTTTTTCTTGATAATAACCTTGAAGATAATATTTTAAAGCTGGATATAAGGTATCAACCACCAAAGTGGATTTACCCGACCCGGAAACACCAGTAACCGCGATCAAATTTCCCAAAGGAAACTTTATCGTGATGTTTTTTAAATTATTTTCTTTAGCTTTATGAAGAGTTAACCAGCCTTTATTAACATTTAATTCTTTTTTAATCAATTTAATTATCTTTTTTCCTGATAAATATTTTCCTGTTAGAGAAGATGGTTCCTTTTTAATTTTATCAACTGTTCCGGAAAAAACTACCTGACCACCATTTTTACCCGCTTTAGGACCTAATTCAATTAAATAATCAGCCGCTTCAATTGTTTCTTGATCATGTTCCACCACCAAAACCGTATTTCCCAAGTTCTTTAAATTTTTTAAAGTATTAATTAAAGAATGAACATCTTTAGGATGAAGACCAATTGACGGTTCATCTAAAACATATAAAACCCCGGTTAAACCCGTGCCAATTTGAGAAGCTAATCTAATTCGTTGCAACTCACCGCCGGCTAATGTTTTTGCCGATCGATTAATGGTTAGATAAGATAAACCAACATTAACTAAAAAAGTTAACCGAAAAACTATCTCTTTAATAATTGGTTCGGCAATTTTTTTTTCATAGGAAGTTAGTTTTTCTTTTAATTGATAGTTAAAATATTCTAATAATTGACTGACAGAATAGTTACCTAATTGGTGAATGTTTTTATCATCAATAGTGATTGACAATATTTCCGGTTTTAGTCGGGTTCCTAAACATTGAGGACAAATTTTTTCTCGCATATAACGATTAATTTCCATCACATAACCATCTTGACTTTCATAATAACGTCGCATTAGTTCATTAACAACACCATCAAACTTTTCATAAATCACTGTTTGTCGACCAAAGCGATTGGTGCCTCTTACCTGATAAATTTTATTGCTTCCATAAAGAATTTTTTTTATTTCCTCGTCTTTTAAATTTTTTATTTCGGTATTAAGATCAATCTTTTCCTCATTGGCAAATTTTTTTAATAACCTAATATACCAACTGTCTTGAAAAAAAATCCGATTAAATGGCAAGATTCCGCCTTCATTAATGGTTAAGTTTTTGTTTAAAATCAGATCTGGATCAATCTCAAAAATCGTCCCCACTCCTTTACATTTTTCACAAGCGCCTAAGGGCGAATTAAAAGAAAACATTCGCGGTTCAATCTCTGGTAAAGAAAGATTGCAATAAAAGCAGGAAAATTTTTCTGAGTAAAGTTTATCTTGATTATTGATGTTTAAAACCACCAAACCGTCAGAAAGAGTTAATGATTGTTCTACCGCTTGATTTAATTGTTTTTTTAAATTATTAGCAAAGACTTCGTTTTTAAAATTTTTATAATTAACCTTTCCTTGAAAAACTATTACCGCAATGTTGTGTTTATTAGTTTTAATCAGATTGATGGTTTGACTAAGATTAATTTCTTTATTGTCAACGATTGCTTTTTGAAATCCTTTGCTTCTTAAATTATCAAAAAGATTCTTAAATTCGCCTTTTTTTTCTCTAACAATTGGTGATAAAATCTTAAAATAATGATCGCCTATCTTGTCAACTAAAATTTTATTTTTAATATCAGTCATAATTTTTTCCACAATTTCATCCAAAGACATCTTTTTTATTTCCCGATAACAGTAAGGACAATGGGGATGACCTACCCTAGCAAAAAGCAAACGCAGATAATCATATATCTCGGTAATTGTTCCCACGGTTGAACGAGGATTATGAGAAGTAGTTTTTTGATCAATAGAGATTGCTGGCGATAAACCCTCAATTAAATCAACATCTGGTTTTTCCATAATCCCCAAAAATTGACGAGTATAAGCGGAAAGCGACTCCACATAATGTCGTTGACCTTCAGCATAGATTGTGTCAAAAGCCAGTGAGGATTTACCAGAACCAGAAATACCGGTTATCACCACCAACTTATTTTTAGGAATATCAAGATTGATATTTTTAAGATTATGCTGTCGAGCGCCACGGATTTTAATATAATCAACCATTCTTAATAACAAATAACTAATAACTTTTTATTTCTTTTATTTTCTCTCTAATTTTAATCGCCATCTCAAAATTCAAGTTCTCCGCTTGTTTTTTCATCTCTTGTGCTAATTTTTTTATCAATTTCTTTTTATCATAAGGTGTTAAAGACTCCTTATTAATTTTATTTAAAAAATTATCAATCTTATCGGTTTTTTTCTTATCATAAAAAAGAAAACTATCTTCTTCTTTTTCAATAATTTTTTCCCGAATTGGTTTATAAACGGTTTGAGGAATAATCTGATGACTTTTATTATATGCTAACTGAAACTTTCTTCTTCTCTCTATCTCTTTAACTGCTTCTTTAATAGCCAGAGTGATTTCATCAGCGTATATAATTACCTTTCCTTGAACATTTCTGGCCGCCCGACCCATTGTTTGAATCAAAGCGGTTTTTGATCTTAAAAACCCTTCTTTATCGCCGTCTAAAATCGCCACTAAAGAAACTTCCGGCAAATCTAATCCTTCTCGCAATAAATTAATGCCAATTAAAACATCGTATCTTCCTTTTCTTAAATTTTCCAAAATATCCGATCTTGCCAAAGTTTCAATATCGCTATGAAGATACTCGGCTCTTATCTTTTTTTCTCTTAAATATTCTGTTAAATCTTCGGCGATTATTTTTGTAAGAGTAGTTATCAATACTTTATTATTTTTTTTTACTGCCGTCTCAATTTCTTTAATTAAATCAGGAACTTCGTCCTTAGCTGGTCGCAAAATTACCTCGGGATCAGGTATTCCTGTTGGTCTAATCAACTGTTCTGCTAAGCCAAAATAATTTTTTAACGCTAATTTTTTTTGTTGATTAATAAATTGTTTTTTTGTTTGAATTAACTCCCATTCATCAGGAGTGGCAGAAACATAGATGATATAAGAGAGTTTTTGATAAAACTCATCAAAGGTTAATGGTCGGTTATCAAAAGCAGCTTTTAAGCGAAAACCAAAATCAATTAAAACCTTTTTTCGTGAATAATCGCCAGCATACATTCCTCGTAGTTGAGGAACAGTAATATGAGACTCATCAATAAAAACCAAAAAATTATTGCCATAGGCTTCTTGAAAATAATCAATTAAGGTATAAGGCGGTTCGCCCGGCTGGCGACCGTCAAAATAACGCGAATAGTTCTCAATTCCATTAACATAACCAACCTCTTTTATCATTTCCAGATCATGGTTAACGCGGCGCGTTAATCTTTCTGCTTCTAAATTTTTACCCATTTTTTTCAGCTCTTCTACTTCTTTTTTTAAATCTTCTCTAATCTTCAACTCCACTTTTTTAAAAATATTCGGCGAGGTAAGATAGTGTTTGGCTGGATAAATTATTAAGCTTTTATAATTTAAATTATCTTCTTTACCGGTTAAAGGATCAAATTTTTTAATGGTCGTTATTTGAGAATCAAAATAAACCCGATAACCAAAGTCTTCATATGCAGGATAAATATCTAAATAGTTTCCTCTAATCCGAAAGCTACCTCTTTTAAAATCAAACTCAGATTTTTCGTATTGAAGTTGAGCTAATCGATAACTAATTTTTTGATAATCAAAGGTCTGATTTATTTTTAAGTCTAAAATAAAGTTGCCGTATTCCCGCGGCGAACCAATGTTATAAAGACAGGATACTGAAGCGACAACAATCACATCGTTTCTTGTTAGAATATTAGTAGTCGTTTGCAATCTTAACTTATCAATTAATTCGTTTATCTGCGCCTCTTTTTCAATATAAGTGTCTGTTTGAGGAATATACGCCTCTGGTTGGTAATAATCATAATAAGAGACAAAATAACTAACCCCGTTATCCGGAAAAAACTGACGGAACTCTTGATAAAGCTGGCCGGCTAAGGTTTTGTTGTGGGAGATGATTAAAGTTGGTATTTGTAGGTTTTCTATCACATTAGCCATGGTAAAGGTTTTTCCTGAACCGGTTACTCCAAGAAGAACCTGATTTTTTAAACCATTTTTAACGCCAAAAACTAATTTTTTAATTGCCTGCGGTTGATCACCAGTTGGTTTAAAATCCGACCTTAGTTTAAACATTTAAAATTAAAAATTAAAAAATTACCTTATCTTAAATAATTTTCAATTTTTAATAAATCAATTTTTAATCAATAATTAATAAATTAATAATTTATTTTAATTTTTAAATCGTGATTATTAATTATTATTTTTTAATTTTGCATTGTCATTTTGATTTTTGAATTTTAAATTTTGAATTTTCTTTAATACCCAACCTATTATTTTATCATTTTTTTAAGAAAGAATTTTATTATATAAAAAGGAGACTAATGATTTTTATAGTGCTCCCAAGGGGATTCGAACCCCTGATTTACTGGCTGAAAACCAGTTGTCCTTGGCCGCTAGACGATGGGAGCTTGAAATTTCAAATTATTTTATTTTTTTTCTTAACTCTTCTAATAACTCTTTCGCTATTTCCTTACCACCTAAACCAAAAGCCAAACCGCCAGCTAATGATAACATTGCCACAATTCCAGTAAAAAGAATTCTAATTAAATCTTGAGCCACTCCCAATTGATTTAAGACAACCAAAATGGTAAAAAAAATCACTATTCCTTTGGAAAAAACCGCCAAGCTATTAGCAAAAACCGAGCCAACAGTTTTAACACTGTGTCTAACTACATCAGCCACTAAATTAGCAATAATCAAGCCAACAAAACCGATAATGACCGCTACGATTACATTAGGTAAATAAAATAACAATTGATTAATGACAGCGGTTGCTTTTGATAATCCCCAAATCTCCAAAGTTGGTACTAAAAATAAAATGATAATTGTCCAACGCAAAATCTCTCCTAAAATCTCAATCCAGCTTTTAACAATATTTTTTTCTAAAATGCCGGTTTTGGAAAAAATTCTTTCTAATTTAAAAAAATTAAAAAGAGTGATTAAAACTTTTTTTACAATGCCAGCAACCAATAAACCAATTAATAAAATCAAAAGACCCAAAGAAAAATCAGGCAAATAATTTAAAAATTTTACCCAAAATTTAGTTAAAACCTCATTTATTGGTTGAATCATTTGTTCTCTGTTCTCACCTCCTTTATTAATCTTGAAAATAATAACTCATCTCTGAAAAATGTTTTATCTCTCTCATAGACAAGTTTTCGTTTAAAATCACTGATATCACTTCTAATGATAGCTTATAATTTTTTAGGTTTTTTTTCAAGAGATAAAAATTTATCGCCCTTTTTAATCCTTTTAATTTAAAATAATTTATCGCTTCATAGGGTTTTCCTTTTTTATCACCCACCCTTGTTTTTACTTCAATAAAAACAATTTTATTATCTTTTTTAGCGATAATATCAATCTCCCCCCACCGACAAGTAAAGTTTTTTTCAATTATTTGATAGTTTTTATTTTTAAGATAGTTGCACGCCATCTCCTCACCTCTTTTACCAACATCTCTATTATTTTTGCCGATAAATTTTACGACGCAGTTCAGCATCAGAAAGATTACGAATAAAATATAATTTAGCTTTTTTAGTATTGCCTTTCTTTATTAATTTAATATCAGAAAGATAAGGAGAACTAAGAGGGATGATTCTTTCTACCCCAATTCCGCTGCGACTAATTTTTCTTATGGTTATCATTTTTGTCTCCGGCGTTGCTCCTTTTATTTTTATTAAAATTCCTTTAAATGTTTGCGCTCTTTGTTTATCGCCTTCTTTGATTAAATACTTTAATGATATTGTATCACCTACTTTAAAAGTCTCCTTTTTATATAAAAATGAGTTAGCCATAAAATAAATTTTAACATCTTTTTTTAAATTTACAACCAATTATTTATAATAAATCCGAAATTCGAATATCGAAATCTGAAACAAACAATAAAATAACTCAAATCTTAAATCTCAAAATTCAAAA
>JAOAEC010000028.1 GCA_026416975.1 Patescibacteria group bacterium
AAACAAAGATTTATGCTCACGTTTTACGGCCGTGATTTTTGATAATGTCAATGTTAAGCCGGCGCCTGATTTTATTCAAAAACGACTGAACGCCTCCGGAATTAAAGTAATCAATAATATTGTTGATATCTCAAATTATTTAATGTTGACTTTAGGCCAGCCGGTTCATATGTTTGATTATGATAAAATTTCTGGTTCAAAAATGATTTTACGGGCGTCAAAAAAAGGAGAGAAAATTAAAATTTTAGATGGACGTGAGATTAGTCTTCCCATTGAAAGTATTGTAATTGAAGACGGCGAAGGTGATTTAACTGATTTATGTGGCATTATGGGTGGTTTTAAGTCAGCAATAAACAAAGATACAAAAAGAATTATTTTTTTTGTTCAAACTTACAATAAAGAAAAAATCAGAAGAACAGTGATGAATACAGGAATAAGGACAGTGGCAGCGACATATTTTGAAAAGGGACTTGATGAAGAAAGAGTTGAGCCGACTGTTGTTTATGGAATTGATCTTATTAAAAAATACACTGGCGGAAAAATTGCTTCAGAGTTAATTGATCTTTATCCAAATCCTTATCAGGAAAAAAAAGTAAAGACAACCTATGATTTTTTTGAAAAAATCATTGGCGTAAAAATTGAAAGAAAAACAATCCATAAAATTTTAGAAAATTTAGGATTTAAACTAAAAGATGAAGGAGAAAATTTAGAAGTAATTATCCCATCATATCGAAAATATGATATCTCTATTCCTGAGGATTTGGTTGAGGAAGTAGCTCGGGTTTGGGGGTATCATAAGATTCCTTCAAAATTATCACCGCCGGCAACTGTTATTCAACCTAAAGAGTTTGAGCATATTTTTAGACATTCTAATAAAATAAAATATCTTTTAAAACACTTGGGGCTTTGTGAGGTGATAAATTACTCAATGATTTCTCAAGAGATGATTGAAGAATGGGGATTAGAAAAAGAATGCCATTTAAAATTGGCCAATACGATTTCTCAGGAAATTGAGTATATGAGACTGTCGCTTTTGCCATCTTTATATAAAAACGTTATTGATAATACCGGCAAAAAAGAGATTTTAAAATTTTTTGAGTTAGCAAAAGTTTATTATCCTCAAAATAATAATCTTCCTGAAGAAAAATATAAATTATCAATTTCTGTTAATACTGATTATTTTGATTTAAAAGGAATAATTGAAGCTTTGATTGATGAATTAAATATTAATAAGATTAATTTTAAAAAAGAAATTAATGACAAATTTTATTCATTATTTTTTAATGAAAATGTTTGTAGTACTGGTTTAATTGGGGTAAAAGAAGCAATTTATTTTGGTCAGTCAAAATTAAACGATAGGATTTTTTTTGCCGAAATCGATTTTGAGACTTTAATCAATAATTCAAAACTTTTAAAAACTTATACTCCTGTCAATCCCTATTCAGTGATTAAGCTTGATTTAACAATAAAATTAGACGAAAAAACTTCATTTATTGAGATTAAGAAAAAATGTCTTGAGGCATCAAAATTAATCCAAAAAATTGAGGTTATTGATCAATATCAAGACAAAATCACTCTTCGTTTTTATTTTAATGATCCAATAAGAAATTTAACTGAAGAGGAAGGGAAAAGGGAGTTAGAAAAAATAATAAAAAATCTCAAAAATTAAATTTTAAATTAAAATTTATTTTATTATTCCAAAAAGTTTTTTTACTAATTCATCATTTTCTTTTTCTAATTTTTCAATTTCTTTTTCTTTGTTTTCTAATTTTAACTGGTGGCATTTTTTTGAGATTTCAGAAAGTTTAAGATGAAGAGGATTTTTTTGATCAAATTTTGGGATACCAATATGTTCCATAACTGATGGCGTACCAAAGCCACGACCAGCAGAAGAAAAAGACTTGATAAAATCACGAACAGGATTTGAATTAATAATGGCACAAAGATAATGGGCTTCGGATTCGGAGGCAGTTGCAAAAAAACAAGTAGTATATAAAGGAATTATTTTTTTATAACCAAAGACTGTTTTAATATCAGAAACTACAGAAGCAACTATATCATTTCCCATATATCCCCAAATCACTTTGTAGTTAGAAAAAGTATTTTTGTCTACTCCAAACATAGCATAAAAAGCTTTTTGTTGTCGTATTCTTTTGGTTGATTTTGCATTGATATTTAATAAATCATTTCTGAATTTTGTCAAATATCCAAAAGTTCTTGGAAAATTATTTTTAAAGTCATTCTCATTTATTACTTCACCATCTTTATTATGTGTTAGAAGTATAAAAATCTCGTTTTCCACTCCCCATTTTTTAATATCTGCTCCTCGCAAAGCAGGATAAATTAAAATATCTTCAATTTTTTCTTCTATTTTGTTTATTTTTAATTTACCTTTTTCAGGAAGATTACAAACAATAACATTTTTATCTGAAAGAATCTGAATAATTTTTAGCCAAAAAATACCATATGGTTTAGTTTCTATACCATATTGAGCTTCGTAATTATTTATACCTCTGATTTTTTGTAAACTTTCTTGCTCAACAAGATAATGTTGCCATGCGCCAACATTTGAATCAATCGGTTTAGCATTATATTTTTTCTTTTGTAAGAGTGGTGAAACTTCATTTAATAATTTATCAGTAGCAATTTTTCCTACTCCTTTTTTCTTGGTCCAAACAATGTAAGGCACTGGGTATTCTGTTTTTTCTCCTTTTTTAAGGATTATGGCAGCAGTTTTGTTGGCTGCGCCTTCAAACGGTTGAATAGAGACTAAATCATGAGCTTTTAAGACCTTAAGATATTTACCATTTCCTAATTGAAATCTTCTAAATCCTTCGCCAGCTCCTTTGGATTTAAACACTTCTTGAGTGATTAGAAATCCTAATTTTGCACCGTCTTTTAAGTAGTAATCTGCTGAAGCATAAGTAAATAACATTGAAAAATCTGGGCGACTGAATCCATAAGTTTTTTTAAGAGGAAATAATTTATAATTTTGCCAAAGTTTTAATGTTGCGTTTCTATAGTCTTTTGAAAGAATTTCCCACATAATCCACGGCGGGTTGCCAACAACAAAATCAAACTTGCCAGCCATCATTGGCGCAAAAGCGTTTTTTAAAAATCTTGCCCAGATACCGTTTTTATTTTGTTTTTCTAACTCTAAAATTTTGCTATAAAAAGCTTTTACACCTTGCTCGTTTGTTGAAAATACCAGTCCTTCTTTTTTAAATCTTACTATTGCCTCTTGAACCGAGTATTGATTTTTTACCATCTCTTCAACAAGCGGTGTTGCCTTTGAAAGTAAAAATCCTCTGTCTTTTACCCATTCAGCCGGAACTTGAAATTTGCCAACAGAGGTTGAAACTTCCAAAAACTCGCCAAAAAGATCTTTAGTAGTTCTTGTTGGGGTTAAAACAGAATCGGTTAGATAAACAGGAATTTCGATTGTGCCTCCTTTTTCTAAAATCTCATTAACCAAATCGCCTAAAGCAAAAAGGTAGTTGGTGCGGGCGGCAATAACCGCCAGAGGGTTCAAATCAAATCCCCATATGTTGGCTACAATTCTTTTGGCGATTTCAAACGACGGCCATTTTTCTTTTTGGCCGTGTTCTTTCGCTCGCTGAATGGCCATCACTAAAAAAGTACCAGATCCGCAAGCTGGGTCTAAAAATCTTTTTAAGGTGTCGCCATCATAACCAACTTCATTTATTAGTAATTCTGCTAACCAATCCGGCGTGTAATATTCGCCTAATCGATGACGAACTTCTTGGGGTACTAAATACTGATAAAGTTTTTTGAGAAGATCGCGGGTTGAGGCAGGATCTAGAGTGCTGGTTGCTGGTTCAAATTCAGAAAGCGCTCGAGCTACTTCTTTTATAGTTTCTTTTAATTCCGGTGAGTCAAGAGCATCTAAATACCAACGAAAAAAATCACCTTCTAAAAAATTAGTAATTCCGCGTCGAGCATAAACTCCGCCGTTTTCAATATCTTCAAGTTTATTTTTAAATTCTTCATCAGAGATAGGAAACAATTCTGAAGCTAAAGAAGAGGCAAGAGAGGTTTCTCGTAAAGTTAAAATCTCAGCGGCGATCAGCTTCATTAAAAAAGCAAAATAAGTATGGACAGAAAACAAAAGCTCTTGAAAATCAGTATCTTTTCCAACAGAGTAGAGTTTTAACAGCGCCTCTTTTTCTTTTTCTTGATAACCACTAGTAAATTGTTCGCCATAAACAATGCCAAATAATCTTTTCCATTCATTAAAAAAAGTACGGATACGGGTTTGATTGCCCCAGTACTCTAAAGCATTAGCAAAAGCGGAGACTGTTTTTGATGCCAGCGGGCTTTGAGGTCCAAATTTTTTAGCTAAATTTTCAGCGGTTAAAGGAAGACGAGACAAAGCTCTCAAATGAATAAGCAAAGTTCTAGCAGTTTCTAAATTAAAAGAATAAGGACCTCTGATGATAAAATCTTTAATGGATAGTTCTGTTTGCGGTTTTTTTTCACCGATGTATTTAACGAAAAAAATTTTATCGCCATCAAAACCAACGCCAACAAATTTAGTTCCTTCTAAAAATAAAGTTGTTTTTGTTTCTTGAGTTAGTTTATTGATATAATCAACCAACTGATTAAAAGAGTGATCGATCTTATTTTGAGAGTTAAAAGAAAATGGTTTTTCATACTCAATTACTACTTGACCATGAAGAGCGTCTGATCAGCCTCTAAAAACAGATACTTCATATTTTGCTTCTGTTTTAATTCCTAACTCTTTTTTTATCGGCTCTAAAATTTTTTCAAAACTGATTCTTAAATCTTCTTCGGTTTCAACAGATTTTAATAAAATTTTAGTTTGCGAAACAAGGATATCAGCTGATTTTGTGAGAGATTGAGACAACATTCTATTGTTATTTTAACAAAAATTTTGTTAAAAAAATAAGCGCTTTTTATTAAAAAGAAGATATTTTCAATAAAAATCTATTTAGATGATTAAATCTTAAAAATCAATAATTAATTCCTAAAATGTTAGCGGTTTTTTCAAGTCTATTATAAAAGGCTTCAAGAGGATTGCGTAGTTTTGGTCCTTTTTGTCCTACATAAATTCTTCTAAATGGTGGTTGAAGGTCTCTGATTCGGCAGTTTGCTATTGCTTCATTAAAACCCCAACCTTTATTTAATGTTTTAAATCCCAAACATGCTTGAGCCAACGGACAGCATGGATTATTTAGAACAGTATTTTCAGGCGATAAACCTTTTTTTTCTGCTAATTGTTGTAGGCTTGCAAAAACCGGACAAAATTTTTCTCTTTTCATAACTTTGAATTTTACTTCTTCTTCTTCTTCTTCTTCTTGTCAAGGGGCAGTTTTTATTTTAAAATTGAATGATATGATTAATAAATACCAACCGCAGGAATTTGAAGAAAAATGGGTAAAGATTTGGGAAAAAGAAAAGGTTTATCAAACTCGAAAACCCACAAACTCGCTAACTCAAAAACCAAAACAATATATTTTATCAATGTTTCCTTATCCTTCAGGCGACGGTCTTCATGTTGGCCATGTCCGGATTTATACCGGCACTGATGTTTTGGCCCGGTTTTTTAGAATGAACGGTTATCCCTGTCTCTTATA
>JAOAEC010000029.1 GCA_026416975.1 Patescibacteria group bacterium
TTTGATATGTTTGCATAATAAAAATTCATTATTGTCAATTGACAGTTTTTTTTAAAAAATTGATAGAGTTTTTTATAATCAATTTCCCAACCTAAACTTTGTTGTGAATATAAAATATTAGCAGCATCGATAAATACAGCAGTTTTGCCTTTGGCGTGTTTTTTAAAGAGAGATAAAATATCAATTTTTTTGATCATATAAAAAAATTATATCAGTTTAAGAGGATTTTATTGCTTCAAGATATTTTATCCCAAGAATGTCTTTGTTTCATTGTCTTAACAGGGAAAAACGGACTTTGTCCGTTGGATTCATCACATGGTTTTATTTTTATAAAACAAAATTATATACATTAACCCCAAAATTAACAACCCAAACCCCAAAAACTGTAAATATTGCGGCCAGAAAACTATTATAATGTTAGAAGTTAGATGTTTATTGTTAGACGATATTTTCCATCCATTCGCCCAGTTATTTATCATTACATGTTCTTTTATCTCTTTGCCAAAGATAAAAGGAAAAAACTTATAGATTTGACATTTAAGACTTGAGTTTTGACAGTTAATTTCATACGCTTTCCATCCGGGATGATAAGACTGAGAAAGATAAAGAGTTAAATTATGATATTGATTAATATTAGATTGGGGGAAAGTTATTTGATAGATGAAGTAATTAAGTTTTTTGGTGGAGAAGTTGAGGTTGATTTTTTCTTTATTTTTGAGAATTGGTTTCTCTAAGGCAATTTGAATTAAAAATTCATAGGGCATAGGATAAACAGAAAGTTCTTTAACATCATTTTCGATAGAAAAGCCTTTGAGAGGATTCGCCACAATATGGAAACTATAGCCACTATAAAATTTTTCTATCGGAGGAAGAATAATATACTGAGAATAATTTTCTTTTTTTACAAGTTTTGTTTCTAAATCAGCCCTTTTTTGATAATAGTTATCTACATAAAAATCCAAAGGTAATCCTTTTTTCCAATTATTTTTAATAAAAATAAGATATCCATTTTGATGAGGAAGATTTTCTAAATTAAAAACAACCTCTATTTTATTATTAGTTTTTATCATTATTTCGTTTTCATCTTCTTTAATATTTCTTTTATCACCAATGATCAGATATTTTTTTTGCTTGATTAGGTTTTCGTAGGTGAAAATTGATTTGATTTTAGGAATTAATACTTTTATTTGGCTTTGGCGGTTAATTGATAATGGTATTTTTTTTGGTTGATATGGTAAATTTTTAAGATTAATTTCAGTTAGTTCATTATTTCCTTTACTATCAGTGATTTCTAATGTATTTGGGTAATCTTTTAATAAATAAAAACTATCTTCAGGAGAAAAAAATTGCCCTGTTTCTGTAAGATGAAATTTTTTAATCTCTTTTAATTTTGTTTTAACAGGTAAAATGATTTCTTCGTATTGATAAGGTTTGTTGTCAATGATAATTAGTGGATTTAATATTTGTAAGATTAATTGGTTATTTTGGTTGGTAATTTTTGCAGGAATTAAGTAAGAAGTTAAAATATTGGGGACAATTAATTGATAAATTTGTTTATTTTTAAATTCTAGATTAACAAGGGGATTTTCTTTTGGCTCAAAAATTATAAAATCTTTTTCAACCGTTACTTTAAAATTTTGATCCTCTAGTTTTTTTTCAGAAAACAAGCCAGAAAAAAATTCTATTCTGTCGGGATTTTTTTTATTTATTAGGTAATCTCCTTTCTCTAAAAAAGTTTGATCTAAGTAATAGAAATTGGTATTCTTGGCGACTTTTACTCCGTCTTTAATAAAAGACAAAAAATTATCTCCCTCTTTTTGATTCTTAACCGAATATATTATTAAATAACCTTCTTTTTTGATCTTTGTTAAAGAATTATTTTCATCTAAAAATTTAATTATTTTTTCATAATTAATTGGTTTAGGAGTAAGATTATTGATTATTGAGGTGTCAAGAAGTAAATATTCAATGTTGTATTTTTTCAAGATTAGATTGAAAAGATTAATATCTTCTTGTTTTTGAGCATAGGCGATTTCGTTATAAAATTGCTCATTGTAATAACTCCAAGGATCAAAGGCCCGAAGCAGAATTGGTTGAGGAATACCGTACCAGAGGAAACCTGAACCTACCTGTCCCCACTTTCTATATTCCCAGTTCCAAAATGAGGGAGTGGGCAAAAAAGCAATTCTTTTATTTTCATTATTATTTCTGAAAAAATCTATTATTTTAAAATATTCCTGAGGTATTTTTTGCTTCATCAGAGGAGAAATGAAATAACCTTGGAAAGAGGGAAAACTAAGATAACCGATTATTGCCAAGATAAAAATAAAAAGAAGATTTCTTAACTTTTCTATTTTTTTAAATACTATACTTATTCCTAAAGAAAAGAGAATTGCATAACAAAAAGCAAAGACGGTAATAAACTTAGTAAAAGGAAATCTAAAAGCCTCTCCTAAAGTAGAAAAAATACTTCTAAAAACATTATTTAATTGTTCAAAAACAGGAGTGTTATTAGCTAAGAAAAAAAAACTTATAAAAAAAGTTGTTAAAAAAGGAAAAATTTTAAAATTACTATCTTTAACTGTCTTTATTATTCCAATTGAACTAATTATAAAAATTAAAAAATACCCAAAGAAAAATAAATTTTTTTCTGAATAACTTTTCCAAATTGTCATTATTGATTTATTTTCATTTTCCTTGGGGAAGAATTCTATTGTATTCATCATAAAGCCTTTAAAAGTAAGAATATTTTTTATATCACCATAGCTTTTATTTTTTAAATAAATCCGCTCTGATGAGTATTGATTAATTCTTGAATTTTGGATAATTTTTGAGTTATGTTTAGCGGAGTATAAGAAAGGTAAAAGCCAAAAAAGATTTGTTGATATAACAATTAAGAAAGCAATGAATATTTTTTGAAAATTTTTATTTTTCAAAAAATCAAAAATTAAAATAGAAAAAAAAATGATAAAAAAAACAATAAAAACTGGAGGGACAAATGATTGCGGTGTATTTAAAAGGGAGATAAGAAAAAGAATTAAAGAGTTTTTTTTACTCGGTAGCTCCAAAAAATTAAAAACCGCTAGAGTTAGAAAAGGAAGGGTAAGAAAATGAGTGGTAAAAACTTCTAAAGGAGCGCTATAAATTTGAATGACGCCTAAATTAAACATATAAAAAAGAGCTCCTAAAAAAGCAGATTTTTTATCTTGGAAAAGTTTTTTTCCTAAATAATAAAATCCGATTCCTCCTAAAAGGTGAGTTGAGAAAATAAAGATCCATCTTAAGAGATTGGTTGGAAGAAAAACTGAGAATAAAGCGATATACAAAGTATGGAAAAGATTTGAAGCGTGAGACATTCCATCTAAAAGACCTAAGCCTCGATATTCCTGCCAAACACTAAAAAGAGAGCGTTTAAAATTAAGAGAAAGATTAAGCTCAGGTATTAAATTGTCCCAGCCAATAAGAAAAGTACCCGGTAGATAGTTATTAAAAAAAAGAATAATTTCCAGTAAGAAAATTAAAAAAAGGTAAATCATTATTAATTATTATAGCTTGTTCTTTTGGATCTTGCCTTAATATACTTTGTTTTAACTATGTCTTATTGAGGCTAAATCTAAATCGATAAGTACCGGTAAAGGGATTAATCCTAGGATACCCGTTAAATTTTGGTAATCTTTTTCTAATTTTCCTTGCCAGGCAATTTTGCCATTTATTTCAAGAGGTTTTCTTTGGTCATCGACTAATATATATTCTCCAGTGTCACCCAAAGGAACTATCATCACTTTGGCTATATTTTCACCTTGATTAACTCGGCGACTTATCCCTGTTGCAGAATCCGCTACCACTAACTCCTCATTCCATCCGTTACCTTTAATATCTTGAGGATAGACCCAACCAGTTCCTCTAAAGCCTTCTTTTAAAGCAATTGAGTTTGGTTCTCTTCCCCAGATAACAATTGTTTTTATCTCAGCATCGCCCCATGGCGTTTGTCCATCTTTTCGCCATAAATCAACAGCAACAAAAGCTTGTCTATTATTTCCTGCGGTGATTTCCACTCCGTCAAAAGTTCCATTTTCTCTATATTGATTCCATTGATCAACCGGAAAGGTATTTTTTAGATTATCAAGGTATTCTAGTGTTTTCGGGGGTATTTCAACACTTCCGTCGGGTTTTTTGATAATAGGGGGGATTTTGTTTTGATGAGTGGTTGTTTCTTCATGTGGTGCCTTGGTAAACAACCGACAGCAAAAAATGATAGCCCGCCAGCAACAAGTGCTCTTAAAAAATCTCTTCGAGTCATTTTACCTTGGTGAGAAAATGAATTTTCCTTATTCGCCATAATTTTAATTTATTTTCTAATTTTTATCTTATAATAATTTTACCATAAAAACATCTTAGATCAAATAATTATTTGTTTATCAATTTGAGTTTATTTTCAAAATAATTTTTTTCGATTTAATTTTTGGTAAAGTGGGGAAGAAAGGTAAATTTAAATTTTTAGTTAATAAAAGCTTTTTTAACGGGTTTTTGATTTTTATTATTCCCTTGGTTAAAAGATAGACTTTTTTTGTAAATGACTCTGGGAGGATTAGAGTTAAGAAGAGTTGAGAGAAAGTTACTAATAATTGTTTTGGCGAAGGTTTGTAATCATGTTTAAAAACCATAATTAATCTTGTTTTTAAGGTATTGAAAAATTTTTCTTTTATATTATTAAAAGTGTCATTTTTATCATGGATTCGATAAAACAAAAGTTTATCTTTTAAATTAGCAAATTTATATCCCTGACAAATCATTTTAAAAAAAATATAATAGTCATTATTAGCGCTGAATTTTTTCGGATAAAAAAATTTTTTCTTTAAAATTAATCTTCTAAACATCACCGAAGGATGAATAAGAGGATTAAAAGTAAAAAAAGAATGATAGATTTCTTCGTTTGTTAGCGGAACTGATTTATTACCGATAACTTTTCCTTTTTTGTCAATAACTTTAGCGTTGGAACCAACTAAAAATATATGAGGGTTTTTTTCTAAAAAATTTACCTGTTTTTCTAATCTTTTTGTATGAGCGATATCATCTGCATCCATTCGGGCGACATACTTTCCTTTGGCAATTTTTAGTCCATAATTAGCACAAGCATCACCACCGCGATTTAAGGTTTTTTTAAGATTAATAGCTTTGATTTTTTGGGGATATTTCTTTTGATATTTTTTAATTATTTGCCAACTTTTGTCGGTTGAGTTATCATTAATGATAATAAATTCAAAATTTTGGTAGGTTTGGTTTAAGATTGATTGAATTGCTTCCATTAAAAAATCACCGGCATTATAAACCGGCATGATGATTGAGATTTTTGGTTGCTTTTTATTTTTGATTTTCATATTTATTCTTTTCCTCTATTCTGAACAGACTGATAGTTCAAAATATAGGAAAAGAAGAGATTTAAGGCATTCAGTTTTTTTTAATCTCGCGATTAAGCGAGAGGAGGTC
>JAOAEC010000002.1 GCA_026416975.1 Patescibacteria group bacterium
TCTTTATCCTATGAAAATATATCGTTGTTTAAAAAGACATAACTTAGCTACTTTACCTTCAGACTTTGTCGCTATGGAAAGAAAGATTAAAAAGTTTAAAAAATATGGTATTGGTTATCTTCATATAGACATCCTTTATTCTCCTAAAATTAACAAAGAGAGAAGATATATTTATACCTCAATTGATAGAGTATCAAAAATTGCCTATATTATGTTAGGCAAAACTAAAAGAAAAGAGACAGGAGCTTTGTTTTTAAAAGAAGTATTAAAATTTTATCCATACAAGATAAACTATATTTTAACTGACAATGGTTTTGAATTTACTTATAAAGCTTTACCTAAAGGTAAAAAAATAAAGAAAACTCATCCTTTTGATAAATTATGCCAACAAAACAAAATCCAACACCGCACTATTAAATTCAAACATCCTTGGACAAATGGTATGGTAGAAAACTTTAACAAAAGAATTAAAAACAAGGTATTGACAAAATACAGATTCTCTAATATATTTGAGTTAAACAACAAGCTTATAGAGTTTGTTGATAACTATAACCATAATAAAAGACTTAAAAGTTTAAATTACAAAACACCGGCTCAATATTTAAAAGAAACAAAAGATATTATTTTACAACGTATCGTTAGTTAACAAATATGAAAAATAAAAAAAAGAAATAAAATAATTTTTTTAATTATTGTCGAAGGTTGTTTTGCTAGATAAAGAAAAAAAGATAAAGAAAATAAACTGTAACGTGGAATTGAGGAGAAGGTGCCGGTTAAGGTAGGTAAAAGAAGGTTAGCCAAAGAAAAAAGATTAAGACCTAATTGATTGATATTAGATATCTGATATTGAATATTGGGGAAAATTTTTAATTTTAAATTATTAAATAAATCAAGGATTAAGATAATAAAGACAAAATTAAAAATAAAAAATTCAACTATCGAAACAAAGTACTGAAAATTAACTGCGGCAGTAAGAAAAATTTTAAAATAGCGAAAATAAACTTGAGGAAGAAAAATAAGTTGAGTTGATCGATTAGCTCCAAAGGCTGGTTGACTGGTAAAGAAATAAAACGGGTCACCAGTTGTTTGAGAAAGATATAAACAATAAGCCGATAGACCAAAAAGAGGAGAAAAGATAACAAAAAGAGATTTAATTTGATCGTTGATAAAATTTTTAGTTTTTATTTTTTGGAATTTTAAAAAATGAACAATAAAGGGGATAATTAAAAATATTCCCACCAATCGAGTAAGAGCGGCAAAAAAAGCAAAAATTGAGGCAAAAAAATAGCGATTTTTTTCAAGAAAATAAAGGGAAAGGGAAATTAAAAGAAAAAATAATCCTTCAGTGTAAATAGTACCAAAATAAAATGAGGTTGGATAGAAAAAAATAAAAAGAAAAAAATAAAAAATAAAAGTTTTTTTTAAACCAATCCTTTTTAGATATAAAGAAAAAAAACAAACTCCCAATAAAAAGGAGAAGTTTGAAATAAAAAATCCGGCTAAAAAAGAATTGTTGAAAAATATGGGGGTCATTATTTTTATCAAAAGAGGATATAAAGGGAAAAAAGCTTGCTCGTGGTTTTCATAGCCGCGTTGGGCGATAAGAAGATAATGAATTCCATCAAAATTTCCCAAAAAAGTTAAAAAAAACGGCAATTTAAAAGAAAAAAGTATTTTTTTGTAGGGGAAAAAACCGGCGTAGGGGATTATTTTATTGGTTAAAATAATGATTAAAAAATCAAAAAATTTAAAAAAAACAAAAAGAAAAAATATTATCTTAAAACCCATGGTATAATTTTACCAACGATTATGAAAAAAATTAACAAACCAGACTGGGATGAGTATTTTATGAAGATTGCCGAGGTGGTTAAAAGCCGGGCTGATTGTTTACGAAGACAGGTAGGAGCAGTGATTGTTAAAGACCTTCACATTTTAACCACCGGTTATAATGGTACTCCTCATGGAATAAAAAACTGTACTGAAGGTGGTTGTTGGCGATGTTTAATGCGTCATCAGGGAAAATTAAAATCCGGAGAGAAAAAGGAGTTTTGTGTCTGTCTTCATGCCGAACAAAACGCCATTATTCAGGCAGCCTATCTTGGAGTTTCCACCAAAGGCGCCATTCTTTATTCAACCGCTAACCCTTGCTCAACCTGCACCAAGATGATTATTAATGCCGGAATTGTTAAGGTTGTTTGTAAAAAAGAGCGCCATGATGAAGAGGGGACAGGACTTCTAAAAAAAGCCGGAATTAAAATAATAATTAATAAATAATAATAAATAATAACCAATAACGAATAATGACAATTAAAAAATTAATAAAGAGTCAATTAAAAAACTTTTTAGGATTATTAATTGTCATTATTATTTATTCATTATTCATTATTCGTTTTGAAGTAGTTATCGCTGCTTTATCTAATAATAAATTCGGTATTCATTTAGCTCAACCACATCTTGAGGATTTACCAAAAGCCGCTGTGATGGTCAATGGTTCAGGCGGCGATTGGGGTTATGTGACGTTAGTGATTCAAGAAAACGACAGAAACAAAGATAAATGGCAGGTGATCTTTGATCGTTTGCGCGAACTTCATTTGATTCCTATTATTCGTTTAGCCACCTCGCCTCAAGAAGAAAACTGGCGAAGACCAAACATTGATGAGGGTCAGAGTTGGGCTAATTTTTTAGACTCTTTAAACTGGGTGATCAAGAATCGCTATGTGATTTTGTTTAATGAACCCAATCATGGCAGTGAGTGGGAAGGAACAGTTGACCCGGAAAATTATGCCCAAGTAGCTTTTGCCTTTGCCAAAGCCCTAAAAGAAAAAAATAGTGACTTTTTTGTTATGTTGGCTGGGTTGGATGCTTCAGCTCCTTCGTCTCCTCCTAATTTTGAAGATGAAGAAATATTTTTGAGAAAAATAATAAAATCCGAAACAAATTATAATAATCAAAATCCAAATACTCAAAACGTTTTGAATTTAAAAAATTCAGATTTTAAAAATTGTTTTGAGTTTCGGATTTCGTGCTTTGAATTTCTTATTGATGGTTGGGCTTCTCATTCTTATCCTAACCCCGGCTTTGCTGGTAGTCCTTGGGATTTTGGTCGGGGGACAGTGAGAACCTATCAATGGGAGTTAGAATTACTGAAAAGTTTGGGAGTAAGAAAAGATTTACCAGTGTTTATTACTGAGACTGGTTGGGAAAGAAAGACAAGATATTCGACATTTGATATTAGATATTTGGATGAAAATAAGGTTGCTAATTATTTCAAGATTGCCTTTGAAAATGTTTGGTTGCCGGATGAAAGGATTATGGCGGTGACTCCTTTTGTTTTTGATTATCAAAGTGATCCTTTTTTAGGTTTTTCTTGGAAACGGTCCGATGGTTCTTTTTATCCTCAATATTATACGATTCAATCAATGACAAAGATCAAAGCTGAGCCGGAAAAAGTTGAAAAAGGCGAGATTGTTTTTAATCTACCAAAAGAGATTTTGGCTTACTCAGACTATCAATTTTCTTTAGAAATAAAAAACCAAGGTCAAGCGATCTGGGATAAGGATGATGGTTATTTATTATCAGTGGTTAGTTATCCGGAAAAACAAAAACCATTTGAGTATCTTTTTTCGGATTTGAAAAATATAAAGCCGTTTGAAGAAAAACAAGCGAGTTTTTTTATTAGAACTAATCAGGAAAGTGGTAAAAATCAGGTAAAAATTTTTCTTTTAAAAAACGGCAAAAAAATTATTGAAAGCAAAATCTGGGATTTTATTATTGAGCCTTTACCGAAAATAAGTTTTCAGATTTCTTTATGGCCGACCTTTAAAGAAGCTAAAGGAAAAGACTTTGAGATTCAGATTTTTGACCAAAGAGAAAAACTGGTTTTTAAAAAAAATGGCATCGAGGTTATAAAAGGAAAAGCCGAGGTAAAAGACATTCAAAATATAGTTTTGGGAGAAAGATATCGAGTTGTGATTTTAAGGCCCTATTATCTTCCAAGACAAAAGTTTGTTTTTTTTCATAAAGGAGAAAACAAACTAATTTTTAAAAGAATGTTGCCCTTAGATCTTAATCAAGACAATCGGTTTAACTTTGAAGATATAAAAACGCTTTTAAACAACTGGCGATTGATTAAATATTTTTTACCCGATGGTCTTTCTTAAAAAATCAACTCTTTCTTTAATTAACTCGGTTTTGGTTAAAAAACTACCAATGCATAAAAAATCCGGCTGATATTTTAATGATAAAATTTGGGGAAGGGTTTTTTCATTAATCCCACCATCGAGGTAGATTTTAGACCTATAAGAAGCCAGTCTTAATTGTTCAATTTTTTTAAGGGTTTCAGGAAGAAAAGGCGAACCTTGGAAACCCGGCTCAACCGACATAATCTGAATGATTTTGATTTTTTTTAAATCATATTTTTTTCCTATAGTTTCTATATTATCTTGGGGATTAATAACCATTCCTAATTGAAGATCAACAATTTGTTTTTTTTCTAACAAAGGAAAAAAAGGCGAATGAACAAAAACATTGTTTAAAAAGATATTTTTCGGAAGAGACATTTTTTTTAACTGATTTAACTCCTTTTTCCAGTTAACCACCATTAAATGAAGATCAAAGATTAATTTTTTTTGAGTGTTAATTTTAAAGAGAATAGGAAGAATTTCTTTTAAAGAAAGAGTTTTATTGGGAACACACTGACCATCAGTAATATCAATCTGAAAATAGGAAAAATAAGGAAGAAGTTGGTTTATTGTTAAAAAAAAGCTTACCGGTGTTTTTTCCAAGAGAGCGGGGACGATTTTCATACGGATTTTTCGGTTTGTTTATTTTCTTGTTCTTTTTCTTCTTTTATTTCTAACTCATTTTCCATTGTCATTGCTTTTTCTTCCTCTTTTTTAGCTGGAGTTTTTAATTCAACCAACTCTTCCTCAGCCTTGTTTTTAAGTTTTTCAGCAATCTCTTTTTCCTTAGTCATTGATTCAGCCACCGATTTGGCTGCTTCTAATTTAGCCTTAAGATAGACTATTAACTGCTCACCGGAAAGATTATTAACTAAAAAAATCGGCAAAATATAACCTAAATCATCTAATCCTTGATGTTGTAATTCCTTATCAGGCGATAAAAGTTTGTTTAAGGTGTTGGTGATAAAAACAATATCTTGATTAACCCATTGTTCGCGGGAACTAATGTTTTCAGAAACCGGCACCTCACCTTTTTCATATTGTCTTTGCCACATTTTTTTAACTTCTTCATACTCTTCAATTGAAACAGAAGGAGGAACAGTAATGGTTTCTTCAATATGTTTTTCCGGCTCAGCTGCTAAAGAAAGTTGTGAAGTAATAGTTTTTTCTACTAAATCAGGAGTGAGTTTTTCTTTTTGAGCCAAGGTTTCGGTTAATTTTTTTTCTGTTTTTATTGTGTCAGTAAAAACTTTTAATACTGTTCTAACCTTTTCTTTTTCTATTTTTGTCTCTTCGCTAATTTTTTGCGTAATATTAGTTACCGGTTGATTAACATTTTGATTAAATGATTGAAGAATGCTTTGAACTTGAGAGGATTGAAGATTAGTGTTTTGAGCCACTTGATTAATAACATTGGTACCGCTAGTGCTTATTGTTGTGTTTACAAAAGATGATGTTAATGAAGAAATTTTTTGTTGGGGAACACTAATCTTTGAGGAAACGACTTGACTAATATTAATTGGTTTAGAAACTGATTTGATTATTTGTTCTCGTCTTTGTTGTTGTTCAATTTTTGAGGTAGAGATTGAAGAAAGAATTGTTTGGGCGACCTTATCTTCTTTTACCGCTCGGTTAAAAAGCTCAGTGCGAATATTCATAAACTTTTGTCTTTCTGTTGGTGTTTCGGCTTTAATGGGGTTTTTGAGATAATTTAGATTTCGTCTCACACTTTCTTGGATATTTTTATTAGTTTCAAAATGAGCGATATCAGTTAGTTTTTTAACTGAGATATCTAAAGAACGAGTGATTTCCTCAGTTTGCGCCTTTTTAATCTCCTCAAGAGTTTCTAAACGGACCTTAACTGGAATCTCTACTTGTTGGGGTAGTTTTAAGGCGGTTGAGATTACGGTTGGTGATAAGGGAGAAGTTGGTGGTTGAGTGGTTGGGCTACCCCGCATCTGATCATACATTGAAAGAAGAATATTTTTAGCGGCATAAATTCCATCACAACAATAATCGCGGAAAATTCTTAGTAACCACCAAGGGAAAAAAATCGTTGCCCACAACATAATTAAGCTAATAATATATTCAGCAAAAGTATCAACATAATTACCGTTATTTAAAGCATTAACTTTTTGAGCGGCAAATTGAGCTGGTCCACCATAGGTGATGTTAATACCGGTAGGATAAACATAACCGAAGATATTATTAGTGCGAGAGAAATCAAAAGGAAAAGGAATTCCTTTTTGCCATATAAAAGCTACTCCTCCTAAAAAAAGGGCGAATAAAGGTCCATAAAAAAGCCATTGAAAAAAAACTCCGATCCAAATCCAACCAATATTTCTGATAAAAATAAAAGGTATTAAAATAGCTAAAAATGGTGAAACAAAAAGGAGGAACCACAAAATAATTTTCCGAAGGATAATCATAATACCCATAACATAATAGGTAATATTGGTTAATCTAAGAAGGAAAAGCTCAGCTTTTATTGCTTCTTGAACCTGAAGATTTAGATCGCGACAACCAATAAAATTTTTGTAATTATCTTCAACGGAAATTCCATCAAAATAAATATTAAATAGATCTTTGCCACTTAACTGCTCAATAAAAAACTTCATTAATATCTCAGAGATTTGAATTAAAAAAATAATAATAGTGGCGGAAAAAGAAGCATATAAAAGTATTAATCCAACCTTCCAAATCTTTGACCAAACATTGATTTTTAGTTGAAAATTATTTCTTTGAGCAATAATAAAACCTAAACCAAAAAGAGCAACGATAAGAATGATTAAGAAAAAAGTAATGTTTCGAGAAACGAGCCAGATATTTTTTAAAACAGGATGGTTGTCAATAGAGCTTTTATTAATTGCCCAATAAATAAATTGACGGGCGCGTTCGTCAGCCTTTCCTTGATTAGTTATCTCAGGATCAATAACCCAAAAGTGATTGTTAAGGGGATTTTTAACAAACTCTTCATAAGATGAAACACAAGGTTCATTTTTATAAATTTGTTGAAGATCAGTAGGACAGTCACCAAGATTTGGTGCGGCAGAACAAGGAATAGGAGTAATCTCAATTTTATAAGAAGGTTCAAGCGCCAAAATTCTTGGTGGAAAAATAAGAAAAAAAAAGATAAAAAATATAAGAAGAAAGATTTTTTTCATTGATTTTTTTTATTAACTTTTTTTTTGATATTAAAACGAAAATAATGATGATTTATCATAATAATATAGATAGAGAAAAAAATAAAAGCAGTTCCTAAAAAAGCACTAATATTTGATTTTATTATTCCAGTAGTTGGTTGAGGAGGATTAGTAGCTTGCGGTGAAGGGGTGTTTTGTGGTGAAGGAGTACTGCTAGGCGCCCACAAAACACAAAGTTCAGTTTCATCAGGAGCTTGGGCAATGATTTTTAAATCAACATAAGCAAAGGTTCCTTGACCGGAAAAACCACTGTTGTTATTTCCGGAAAAAAGCAGTTTTCCTTCTCCTAAATTTTCTGCGGTGACTGAGGTCATTGCCTCTCCAGGTGTTACAGAAACATATTCAAGATACTGAGTTTTATAAGTCATACCAATTTGAGTGGTATTAAGAGAGGCTCCTTTTGTATCAATATTGATAGTAAATCGGATAGTATCGCCTCTAAAAAAACCATTTTCAGGAGGATTAGGAGCAATTAAATCAAATTTAACCGCTTTAACCGAACAAGGAAGATAAAAGAAAAATATTAAAAAAAGAAAAAAGATAAAAAAAATTTTTTTCAGGGATTTCATATTAACATGATAAGAGATTTTTTTATACTTGACAAGAGTAATTAAAATAATTTATATTTAATTTAAATTTTTATGATAAAAAAATTAACCAATTTTTTTTTAATAAATTTTCTTATTTTTGTTTTTTTATTTTTTTGTTTTTCAGTTTTCGCTGAGGAGGTTAAAGAGGTTCAGAGAATAGTTTGTCTAAAATCAATTAGATGTGATCAAAAAAATGCTGTTTGCTCAGGAAAAGGAAAAGCAGTTCATCGAGCAAAATTAATTCCAGATTCAATTCAACCTCTTCTAAATAATGAAACATATATTATTGTTTGTGTAGGACTAGGGGCAGAACAGATTTGCACGACAGGAAATAAAGAAACAGATATTCGTGTTTATGGACAAGATCAAAAAGATTTAATGAATAATAAAAATTTGAATTATCAATTTCAAGGTTTGTTTTCTGCTGATGGAACAACATCCTTAAACAATCCAATTATTTTTCATCAACCAGATTTTAAAGAGGTTGGTGGTTGGTTGGAATGGCAAGATTCTACTAATGTAAGTAAAGAGAGAAAATTTTTTGCCTTAAACTATTATGATAAAAACAACCTACCAGAAGGAAATGATAAAGCATTAAAGCAAGGAACGATTAATTTTGATATTGTAGAAAAAGATTGTGTATCAGTTCGTTGGGATCCTTATGGAGTGGTTTTTGATAGTCAAACATTAGAGCCGGTTTTAGGAGCGGAAGTAAGTCTATGGAAAAAAAAAGGCAATGACTTTATTTTAGTAAATAAGAACGATATTCTAGGCGGTAATATTATTAATCCACAGATCACTTTAGAAGATGGTCAATTTAGCTTTGTCGTTCCCGATGATGATTATAAACTGATTGTTTCTTATAACAACTATCGTTTTCCTAATCAAGGCGAACCTCATCCCAATTGGCAAAAAATTTATTCTGATCTTTATCCGAATAAAACCGGTGAGGTGATTTATCAACGAGGAAATATTATTCATCGGGATATTCCCATTGATCCTCTTGGTGCTAGTATTCAAAGAGAACCAAACCTCATGGAATCTTTTTATAGCAGTCGCCCCTTAAAAAAAGAGATTGTAATTGAAGGAAGAGTTTCTCATCCATTGACAAAAATTATTGCTTATTCTCAAAAAATGATTAATGGTCAGTTTAACCAATTGGTTCGCTATCGACAATTAAAACAAATTATTACTGATGAAAAAGGAAGGTTTAATTTGGTTATTGATCAAACAGATTTTGAAAAAAATAAAGAGTTTATTGAGGTTTTTGGTGAGTTGGTTTTAGAAAAAACCGACCTGAGACAATTATCAGAAAACAAAACTAATAATTGGTGGTTGAGATTAATCTCTTTTTTTCTACCAAAAAAAATTTATGCCCAGATGAGCAGTATAAGGTTTGAACCAATTTTAAGTTATATAGAGGGTTATGCTTATGATACTAATCACAAGGTAATTCCTAATGCGACCGTAGGTGTTTATTTAAAATTTTCCAATAAGCCTTATTATGAAACCAAAGCTGATGAAAAAGGTTATTTTAAAATCTCTTCCGAACACCTTCCTTTTATGGCTTATGAATTAAGATATAATACACTTACAGGAAAAGTTTATAAAAGCTCAACCTTAAAATTTATTAACGACAATCAAGATTATCTAGTAAACAATAATATTAATTTATATACCAGTAAAAACGAAAAAGAACAAATTCAACCAACACCTTCTTCAATATTAACAACAATTAGTCAGTGGAAAGTCTCAGGTCAAGGGACTTTAGAAAGAAAAAAAACACCATCAACTTTTTTATCAACAAAAAAACCATTAGTTAAAAATACTGAAAAAGGAAATATCGTATCTAACACTAATAACAATTATTTAATTGCCATTTTAGGAATAATTGTTTTTCTTATTACCGGAGTAGCGGGTTTGCTAATTTTTTATCTTAAGAGAAAAAAAGAAACAGAGATTTCTTCAACAATCTAAAATCTTTTTTATGTTGCTTATACTCTACAGACAAAAAAGATAAATCTTTCTAAAATTTTTTTATGCTAGCCAAGGTTTTTTCTGGTGCCACGGTTGGTTTGGACGGTGTTTTAATTGAGGTTGAAGTAGATGTGGCAGAAAAAGGTTTTCCAAACTTAACCATTGTTGGTTTGCCAAGTAAGGCGATTGATGAGGCCAAAGACAGAGTCAGAACCGCTATTATCAACACCTCATTTGAGATGCCTGATTGCCGGATTACGGTTAATTTGGCGCCGGCTGATTTACCAAAAGAAGGCTCAGCCTTTGATCTGCCAATTGCGGTGGGGATTTTGGCAGCGGCTGGTTTGGTGAAAAAAGAAAGTTTAGAAAACAGTCTTTTTTTGGGCGAGTTGTCTTTAGAGGGAAGATTAAGAAAAGTGAATGGAGTGATTGCTATTGGTTTTTTAGCAAAAAAATTAGGGATTAAAAAATTATTTTTACCAGAAGGAAATGCTAAAGAAGCCAGCTTAATTGATGATTTAGAGATCTATCCGGTTAATTGTTTGGCTGATTTGATTTTTCATTTAAATCAACAAAAATTAATCGCGCCTTTTCCTAAAATAAATTTAGAAGAGATTTTGACCGAGGAAAAATATGAATTTGATTTTGTTGATATTAAAGGCCAAGAAATGGCAAAAAGGACGATGATAATCGCGGCGGCTGGTTTTCATAATCTTCATTTAAAAGGACCGCCAGGCACCGGAAAAACAATGCTTTCTCGGGCCTTTCCTTCAATTCTGCCGCCTTTGGAAAAAGAGGAGATTTTGGAGGTATCAAAGATTTACTCGGTTGCTGGTCAACTTTCAGAAAAATTTTTTATCAGCTCTCGGCCATTTCGCGCTCCTCATCATACCATTTCCCGCATTGGTTTAATTGGTGGTGGCACTAATCCAACACCAGGTGAGATTTCTTTAGCTCATCGAGGGGTTTTGTTTTTGGACGAGTTTCCTGAATTCCCCCATTCGGTTTTAGAAGCATTGCGTCAACCTTTAGAAGATGGCAAAGTGACAATTTCCCGCGCTTCCGGTAGCTTAACCTTTCCTTCCCGATTTTTGCTTTTGGCTGCTTCCAATCCTTGCCCTTGTGGTTATTTAGGTCATCCGAAAAAAACCTGTTGTTGTTTGCCCGGAGCGATTTTAAAATACAAAAAAAGACTCTCCGGACCGCTTTTAGAGAGAATTGATCTTCATATTGATGTTCCACCGGTTGAGGAGGAAAAATTGATTAGTTATCAATCAGGGGTTGAGAGTAAAAAAATTAGAGAAAAGGTAATAGAAGCAAGAGAAAGACAGAAAAAAAGATTTAAAGGTTTAAAGATTAGAACTAACGCTGAGATGGGTTCGGCTGAGGTAAAAAAGTTTTGCCAGTTAACCAATGAGGCGATTGATCTTTTAAAACAAGCAATTTCCCATCTTTCTTTGTCAGCTCGTTCTTATTTTAAAACGATTAAAATAGCTCAGACAATCGCCGATTTAGAAAAAGAAGAAAAAATCCAAACCTCTTTTATTGCCGAAGCTCTTCAATATCGAGAAAAAGAAGGTTAGGTTTTAATTTTTTTAAATCTTCCTTTATTGACAACAGCTTTTGTTATTTATATAATTTATTTTATATTTACGGGGTAGTGTACGGTGGCACAGGAGGCTCATAATCTCCTAGACTAGGTTCAACTCCTAGCCCCGTAACATTAAGATAAATTAATAATTTTTATTTTTGTTTTTGAGATAGTTTTTATTTTCTAATATTAATGACTTTTTTGAGATAAAAAATGACCAGCCTTCTTCTTTCAGTAATCATTCCTGTTTACAATGAGGAAGAGAACATAAAACCTCTTCTTAAACGATTAATACCGATAATTAAAAACTATCGTTATGAAGTTATCTTTGTTGATGATGGCTCAAAAGACAAAACTGCGGCAATGGTTAAAAAAGAAGCGAAAACAAATAAAAACATTAAATTGGTTTCTTTTTGGCGTAATTTTGGTCATCAGCAGGCCCTAACCGCCGGCTATCAATTTGCTTTAGGCGATTGCGTCGTTAGTTTGGACGCGGATTTACAAGATCCGCCGGAGATTATTTCCCAAATGATAGAAAAATGGCAAAAAGGAGCAAAAATTGTTTATGCTAAAAGAAAAAAGCGGGAAGTAGACAGTTTTTTTAAAAAGATGACCGCTAAGTTTTTTTATAAACTAATTAATTTTTTGTCAGATACGCCGATTCCCGAGGACATTGGTGATTTTAGGCTTTTAGATAGAGAGGTAGTTGATTTTTTAAACAAACTACCTGAGCGATTAAGATTTCTGCGGGGGTTAGTGGCTTGGCCGGGTTTTCCCTCAGATTTTGTTTATTTTGAGAGGGAAAAAAGATATGCTGGTATGACTCATTATCCTTTATCAAAGATGATTAACTTTGCTGTGGAAGGAATTGTTTCTTTTTCTACCAAACCCTTGCGGGTGGCCAGTTATTTGGGTTTTCTTGCTTCTTTTTTTGGTTTTTTGGGGATTGTTTACGCGATTTTGGGAAAGATTTTTCTTCCTCGTTATTGGGTGACTGGTTGGACCGCTCTTTTTACCGGGATTATGTTTTTGGGCGGAATTCAACTTTTAACCATTGGAATGATTGGTGAGTACTTAGGTAAAATATATAAAGAGATTCAAAACCGACCGCCATTTTTAGTTAAGGAAAAGATAAATCTATGAAAACTTTGGGAACAATCTTAATCGCTATTGGTTTAGCTCTGTTTGTTTTTTTGGGAATAAACTTTTTTAAAGAAAAAAATAAATTAAAATCTCCCATTCCTCAAGACGAAGGAGTAAAGGTAATCTTTTTGACACCAGTGCCAGAAAGATAATTTTTTATTCTCCAATCTGAAAATGAAAAAGAGGACAGTCATCACCCAACTTTCCAAAAGCTAAAAAGCAGATAATGTTTAAGATAAGATAAGAGCTGATAAAAAGAAAAAAACCAATCAAAGCCATCTTTAAAGTCCCTTGGGCCTTTTTAATCTTATCAGGATTACCAAAAGAGGTAAGATAATTAAAACTTCCCATTACAAAAAATAAAAAAAGAACCAAAACAATAAAGGTAGAAGATATAGTAATGATATTGCCAAAAACAATTTCCAAACATTTAAGAGTGGGAACACCGTCAACTAAACAGCAGGTTGTAGGATCGTTAGGATTTCGACACCATTCATTAAGAGAAGCGGCTAAGACTGAAAAAAACATATTTTTTTATAAAATTATTGGAGACCTGGTGTTGGCGCTACTTTCAACAAACTTCCAAATTGAAGCTTACAAGTAAGTCCTAAACACACGGTTTGATTAAATATTACTTGTTCAATTAAAACAATAATTGCCAACACTAAGACCAAAACAATTAAACCAATAACAGCCGCTTGAATTTTATCTTGAGCTTTTTTAACAGCATCTTTCTCTCCACTAGAAGTAATCCAACCAAAAGCGCCTAAAATAAGATAGATCAAAGCGGCTAAGCCAGCGATAATAAAGAAAAGTCTAATGGCATAACCTATAATGTCAGCTAAAGAAGGAATTTTAAAACCAATTTGTACATCAGTATTTGAAGAAACAGGAGCAGCTAAAACACTATTAATTAAAAAGAGGTTAAGTTTTTCAAAGCGTTTTTTCATATAATATAAAATATAAACATTTTTAATATATTTGTCAAGACTAATTTTTTTAAATGAATGAGGAGTTTTATTATTTAGCTTTTTCCTGGTTTTTAGGAATTGGGCCGATGAGATTTAGCGCTTTGGTTAACGCCTTTGGTTCGGCTAAAAAAGCCTATCTAGCAGAAAAAGAGTTATTAGTAAAGATTCTTGGTCAGAAACTAACAGAAAAATTTATTCAGTTTAGAAAAAGTTTTAACCCGGAAAAAAAATGGCAGGAGCTGGAGAAAAAAAACATTAAGATTATTTCTTTAATTAGCGATTATTATCCGGAAAAACTGCGGCAGATAACCGATCCCCCCATCTGCCTTTTTGCTAAAGGAGACACGAATCTTTTTATCGATAAAAAAAGACCAACATTGGCGATTGTTGGCACCCGTCAACCAACCCCTTATGGCGAACAGATTGCTAAAAAGTTTTCCTCAGAGTTAACCAAAGCTGATTTTATCATTGTTTCCGGAATGGCAATTGGTATTGATACCGTCTCTCATTGGGCGGCGATTAAGAGTCAAGGAAAGACAATTGCTGTTTTAGGTTGCGGTGTTGATGTGATTTATCCGGCAGTTAATCGTCGTTTATATGGGGAAATTGTTAACGAAAAAGGAGTGGTCGTCTCTGAGTTTCCGCCAGGTCAATTAGTGGCCAAAGGTCTTTTTATTGCTCGCAACCGAATTATTGCTGGTTTGTCAGACGGCGTTTTGATTGTTGAAGGCGCTAAAGACTCCGGCGCCTTGATTACGGCTAAGTTTGCAGCAGAGCAGGGAAGAGAGGTTTTTGCGCCGCCGGCGCCCTTAACCTCAGAAATGTCTCAGGCACCAAATCTTTTGTTAAAACAAGGAGCCAAGTTGGTTACTGGAGTAGAAGACATTTTTGAAGAGTTAAATATAAAAATTATTCCTCAAAAAAAACAAGAGATTGAAAAAAAACTCTCAGAAAAAGAAAGATTGATCTTCGCCGCTTTACAAAAAGAACCTCTTTTTATTGATGAAATTGTTTTAGCGACAGGAATGACGATTAATGAGGTATTAAACACAGTCTCTCTTTTAGAGATAAAAAAAATTATTGAAAAAAACAGTCAGAGTAAGTATCAGATAAAGATTTAATTTTTGATTCTTAATAACATTTTCAACCCAATTTTAAAATTTAAAATCACAAAAAAAGATTTCTATGACAATAAAAAATTTAAAAAGCGTAGAATTTTGTATGCCGATCGCACCCAAAAACTCTACGCTTAGTTTTTTGTGTTGCTAATAAAAAAACGAACAATTATAATTTTCTTATGTTAAAGGTTGGAATTGTTGGTTTACCTAATGCGGGCAAGTCAACTCTTTTTAATGCTTTAGTGGTTAAACCAAAAGCTAGTACCGCTCCCTATCCTTTTACCACAATTGAGAAAAACACTGGTGCGGTTACCGTTCCTGATGAACTGCTTTTTCAGTTGGCAAAGATAGAAAACATTAGCAAAGTAACACCAACAACGATTACCTTTATTGATATCGCCGGTTTGATTAAAGGCGCTTCTGTCGGTGAAGGTTTGGGTAATCAGTTTTTACATCATATTCGTGAGGTGGATTTAATTCTTCATTTGTTGCGGTTTTTCAAAAACCCAGACATTCCTCATATTCATCCTCATATTGACCCGGAAGAAGACGCAGAGATTGTTAATGAAGAACTTTTGTTGGCAGATCTACAAAGCTTGGAAAAAAAAATAACCAAAGAAAAGATAATCGCTGAGGAAAAACAAATCTTAAAAAAATTAATTGACAGTCTTAATCAGGGAAAAATGGCTTATCAGGTGGCGATTGAAGATAAAAAAAAGGATTTTTTTCAAAGCCTAAATCTTTTAACCGCTAAGAAACAACTTTATGTGGCTAATATTGATGAGAAAGATTTAAAAAATCCGCCAAAAACCTTTAAAGGCAAACCAATTCTCTCAATCTGCGCCAAGTTAGAGGCGGACTTGGCTGAATTACCTTGGGTGGAACAACAGCGATTTTTAAAAGAGTACGGGCTTTCTAAATCAGCTAAAGAAAATATTATTTTAGAAAGTTATCGGGCTTTGGAGATTATTACCTTTTACACCATTGCTAAGAGAACTGAAGCCAAGGCTTGGCCGCTGAAAAAAGGAGCAAAGGCGATTGAGGCGGCGGCCAAGATTCACACCGATTTTGCCAAACACTTTGTTAAGGTGGAGACAATTAATGCCGAGGAATTAATAAAAATCGGTTCTTGGCAAAAAGCACATCAAGAAGGAAAAATTATTTTAGCTGGCAAGGATTATTTACTCAAAGACAAGGATGTTTTAGAGTTTAAAGTGGCGATGAAATCAAGTTTAGTTTGATTTTGTTTTTTATTAGTTATTTTAAAAAATATGAGCAAAATTTTTTCTTGGCTGAAAAAAAACAAACTAACCGCTTTTCTTTTATTAATAATTCTTTTTCTTCTTTTAAAAAATCGCTCTTCCGTTATACCTTTATATCAAAGAGAAAAGATAAGCTATCCAGCTTCTTCAAAAAGTTTAGGGGTTGGTGGTGGCGGCAGAGAAGTGTTTCCTGAATTTCAGCCACAAACATCAGCACCGGTGTCAGAAATTAATATTAAGGACAGATTGGTCATCAAAGACTCTTATTTATCATTGTTAGTAAACGATGTGATTGAAGCACAAAAAGCAGTTATTAAAAAAGCGGAAAGTTTAGGCGGCTATATGGTAAGTTCTAGTTTGGAACGACCAGATGAGCTTCCTTCAGCAACAGTAATTGTCCGTGTGCCTTCAAATAAACTAGAAAAAGCCTTAACCTATTTTCGTTCTTTAGGAATTAAGGTAGTTTTTGAAAATCTTTCCGGCCAGGACGTGACTGATCAATATATTGATGTTGAAAAAAGACTGGAAACTTTAAATAAGACTAAGATTAAATTTGAAAAGATTTTAGAAGAAACCACTCGTGTTCCTGAGATTTTAGAGGTGCAAAGAGAGTTAATTAATCTTCAGTCTCAAATAGACTCGCTTAAAGGTCAGGAACAATATTTAAAAGAAAACGCTAAATTAACAAAGATCACTGTTTATTTAGCCAGCGATGAGTTAAGCTTACCTTACGCACCGAGCGAATCTTGGCGACCAAAGGTGATTTTCAAACAAGCGGTAAGATCACTTGTTAATAACTTAAGAAAATTAGGCACTTTACTTATCTGGTTAGCGGTTTATTCAGTAGTTTTGGTACCGGTTGGTTTAGTTAGTTTTTGGGGTTATAAGTTTTTTAAAAAAAGAAAATGAAGGTTTTGGTTGATAAAAATAAATGTCTTGGTTGCGGTCTTTGCGTTTCTATTGCTTCGGAGGTTTTTGAGATGGTGGAAGATGGCAAGTCGCAGGTAAAAGAAGGAGCGGATTTGGAAAAAAACAAAGAGTTTATTAAACAAGCAAAAGACAGCTGTCCAGCCCAAGGGATTGTGGTAGAAGAAGATTAAGACTAAATTAGTTTATTAACGATTTTTTCAAACTCCTTTCCCCGGTGAAACTCGTTGTTAAACATGGCAAAGGAAGTTGCTGCTGGAGAAAAAAGAACAAGAGCCTCTTTTTTGATCTTTTGAGCTTCAAGATAGGCTTTTTTTACTGCTTCGCTTAAACTGTTATAGATTTTTTGAGAAAGTTTTTCTGGAATTTTTTGTTTTAAAATTGGCAAAATTTCATTTGTAAACGAACCAGCCAAAAGAATAATTTTTTTAATTGAGGATGTTTTTTCAATTGTCTCTACTAACTGATTAAAAGGAAGATTTTTGCTATTGCCGCCTAAAATTAAAACGATTGGTTTATTGCTAAATCTTTTTAAAGCAAAAATTGTTGCTGTTGGTGTGGTTGAGGTGGTATCGTTAATAAAGATGATTTTGTTTTTTTTAGCAATTACTTGTTGCCGGCCAGGAAGACCAGAAAACTGACTGATGATTTTTTTTGATTTCTCCAAATCAAGTTTTAAAATTTTAGCTAAAGTCAAGACAGCGGCTGCGTTTTCTTGATTATGTTCTCCAGCAAGATATTTAAACTGTTCTTGAAAATCAGTTGCCTGATAAAAAAATACTTTTGATTTTGGTTTATCTTGAAGAATAATTGTTTCTAATTTTTTATTGGCGATTAAAAAATCTTCTTTTTTTTGATAAAGATAAATTGCTTTTTTATCAAATAAATAGTCGTTAAGAGTTGAGTAATAATTTAAATGATCGGGGTAAAAACTAGTAAAAACAGCAATTTGAGGACTGATTTTTTTCTGATGAAAACCAGATAAAGCCCAAGAAGAAAGCTCAATCACCACCCAGTCGTTTGGTGTTATTTTTTCCAAAAGAGAGATGGTTGAGGTTTGAGGCAGACCGCCGGCTAAATAAACCGAAAAATTAAAACTTTTTAAAAGTTGGTAAATCATTGCCGTGGTGGTGGATTTTCCTCTTGTGCCAGTAACACCAATAATTTTTGCCGGGCAGATTGAGCTAAAAAAAGACAGTTCCATCTCAACCGGTATGCCTTTTTTTTGAGCTGCTTTTATTTCCGGCAGATTCCAGGAAACAGAGGGACCTTTGAAGATAATATCAGCAGTTAAAAAATCAGTTAACTGATGTCGGCCTAAATGAAAAGTAATCGGATATTTTTTTAGTTTTTCAATTGATGGTTTAAGCTGATCTTGGGTTTTTTTATCAGTGACAGTGACCTTGGCGTCTAATTTTGAAAAAAACTCTGCCAAACCTACTCCACCGCCCAAAAGACCCAAGCCAACAATTAAAACCCTTTTGCCAGAAAAATTTTTTTTCAACTTCTCAAAAATCATAAGGATATTTTAACATAGAACATCTAACGTCTAAAAACTAACATCTAACTTCTAACGTCTAACACTAAGCATTATTTTTATTTTTTTTAATTTTTACTTTTTTTAATTTCTTTAAAATTTAATATTTGCTATTTAATATTTTTTTATTAATTTATTAATTTATTGAATAAAAATTGATTTATTAATTTATTAAAAATTAATATTTTTTATTATTTTATTTAGCGAGTTTAGAAAGTTTATTATTATTTATTTTATAAGTTTAGCGAGTCTTACGGGTTTTGAGAGTTTAAATTTACTTTTAAAAAACAATGGAGAATTTTTATTGTTTACACCATCAATTTTCATCTAATTTCTTTATTCTTCGCAGATATTTTTCTTCGGTTTTTGGAATAGAGGATAAAAAAGCATCAACTAAATTTTTCGCTTTTTCAAATTCCAGATAATCTGAAGGCAAAGCCAAGATATTAATATGATCATTTTCTCGAATGTGTTTGACCTGTTCAATTTCAAAACCAATACCACAGCGTATTCCTTTAAATCGGTTAACAGCAATAGCTACACCGACGCCTGAACCACAGATAACAATTCCCAAAAAATCTTTTGGATTTTGAAGAACCGCTTGAGCGACTTTTTTAGCAAAGTCTGGATAGTCGTCCAAAGGATCATATTGATAGTTACCTAAATCTTCAATTCGGATATCTTTTTCTTGAAGATACTCAATAATTTTGTTTTTTAACTCAAAACCCCGGTGATCGGCGGCGATAAAGATGGTCATAAAAAAAGTATAACATAAATAAAAAATCCTAAATCCAAAATTCTAAGCTCTAAACAAATTTTTTTTAAATTCTAATCCGTTTGCTGAGACTAAACTTTAAACAATAAACAATTCTTAATTTTTAATTACTAATTACTGATTTATTGTTTTTAATAAAAAATAATGACTATAATAGACGTTAGACGTTATACGTTTCAAGTTAAATTTTATGTTTGACACCCATTGTCATTTGAATTTTAAAGCTTTTAAAAACAGAGTGAAAGAGGTAATTGAGGAAGCGAAAAAAGCCGGAGTTAATTATTTTGTGGTTCCGGGGAGCGATGTTGAGACCTCAAAAAAAGCAGTTGAGATTGCCAAAAACTACAGCAATGTTTATGCGGCGGTTGGAATTCATCCGCACCATACATATCAATATCAAGAATCAAATAGTAAAAATCAAAAAATATTAAAAATAAAAATGGAAAAAGATTTAAAAGAAATAGAAAATTTACTGATTAATGAGACTAAAAAAGTAATAGCGGTTGGGGAGATAGGAATAGATCGTTATTATTATCGAAATAGCAAGTATTCAAAATATGTGATTAGCCCGGAATTTGTAGCCTTACAGAAAATAGCCTTTTTTGAGCAGTTAAAATTGGCAGAAAAGTATCAAAAAGCGGTGATTATTCATAATCGTCAGGCAAAAAAGGAGTTGCTTGATGTCTTGTTGGAAGCTAAACGTTTAAAATTAAAAATTAAAGGAATGGTTTTTCATTGCTGTGAGCCCGATGATGATCTGCTTAATTTTGCTCTTAAAAACAAAATTTTTATTGGTGTTGATGGCGATCTTTGTTATTCAAAAAGAAAACAATCATTTGTTAAAAATATTCCTTTAGAACTTTTAGTTTTAGAGACAGACTCTCCCTTTTTATCACCAAAAAAAGAGTTTTTGCCCAATGGTAAACAGGTTCCAAATGAGCCAAAAAATCTTCAGTTAATTGTCAGTCAGATAGCGAAAATTATTAATAAAAAAGAAGATGAGATAAAAATCATTACCACGAAAAACGCTAAAAAACTTTTTAATCTTGATTGATTATTTTTTTAATTCTATAATCTCTTGAAATTGTTTTTTAAAAACCTCTTGTTTGAAAAAATTAGCTCTTTTTGAAGCCTCAAAACCCAATTTGTCTTTTAATTGGGGATTAAAATAAATCTCGCCGATTTTATTGGCAATATCATTTAGATTGTTATGGTCGCAAAACCAAGCGCCTTGGTTACCTGAGATTTCTTTTAAAACCGGAATTTCAGATAAAACTGAAGGACAACTTTGGGAAGCAGCTTCTAAATAAGAAAAACCAAATCCTTCATCGCGCGATATCAATATATTGACTTTTGCTTGTTGATAAAGTTTTAACAGCTTTAAATCATCAACAAAACCTAGAAAAATAAATCTCTTGTCGTCTTTTGTTTCTTCTAAAAACTGCCTTAACTCTTTTTGCCAAGGATGAGAAAAATTTTCAATTTTCAATTTCCAATTTTCAAAGACTTTTCCAACAAAGACACAGCTTACATTAATGATTTTTATCGCCTTAGCTAAGTTAACTAAGTTTTTATTCCAGGTAGCATCGCCAACATAGAGACAAAAATTTTCAATTTCAAATTTCCAATCATTAATTGGTTTTTTTTCAAAAAAAATTTTCGGTAAACAAGGATAAATAATTTTTATTTTTTTGTCGGAAATTTTTAGAATCTTAACTATATCTTTTTTACTCGCCTGAGAGTCAGTGATAATTAAATCATAGTTTTTTAAAGCCAGTTTGTTTAAAAAAAAATTTAACTTGCCTTTTATGCCAAGAGGAAAAATTTGAGGATATTTTAAAGGAATTAGGTCGTGGATCACCGCAATTTGTTTTTCAGCTAATCGTTTGAGGGTAAAAGGCGGTTGAAGAAAATTAAAAAAAGGATTAATAAAAACCTCTGATTTTAAATTTAAATTTTTGATCTCTGATTTATTTAAGTAATGCCAAGAGGGAAAGTTTTCTTTAAGAATTTGCAAATATCTACCAACACCGCGAACTTTTGATTGAGGATCAGAAGCGGTTGGGTCAAAGACAAAGACTTTTGTCATAGGATAATTTTAACAAAGAAGAGATAAAAAAATAGCCAGTTTTGTATAATTTGTCTATGCCAAAAATTTTTTTAAGTTTAAGACAAGTACAAAGGTTAGTAATAGAAAATCGTTATCAAGTAGAGAAAAAAAACACAACAACGATTTTTTTTCCTGGTGGTGATTTAGGAGAGTTGGCGTTGATTTTTTCCACCGCCAATAACTATGGTTTTTCTGTTAATCAAAAAAAAGTCTATCAGGTTTTAACTAAAGTTTTAGGAAGCAAAGAAATTTTTTTTCCTGAAGACGGTAGTTTTATTTTTGATTTTTTTCAAAGATCAAAAAGTTATGGTTTAGTTAAGAGAGACATTGATTTTTTAAAAACAAAAACCGAAAAAATCGTCTCTGAAAAAAAACTTAACCAGTTTCAATCGGCTTTATTAATTGTTTATGGTGAAAAATGGAGTGTTTATTCTCAGTCGTTAATTGAAGTTGATAATGAAAGAAAAGAAAAAATACCTGTTTCGGTTTTTGTTTTTCACCAAAGTTTGGTTGATAAACAACATCGAAAACTTTGTCAGTATCTGATTAAAGAAAAAGCAGTCAGACTTTATCCGGGTTGCGATGAAGAATATCTATATCAGGTATTATCAACTGAATCAGAAAACTTTCTTTTTGAGGGATTAAAAGAAAACTATCAAGGTTTGCCGATATTTAAAGTTAAGTTTAACGAAAAAGGAGAGTTTGAGGTTGAGGAGATGGGAAAGATATGATAAAAATTTCTAATTTCTAATGTCCAATTCTTAATTTTTAAACGAAAAAAGACAAACGTATTTTGGCCAATAGTTGAGATAGTTTTACTTCTTAACTTGGAGTTAACAGTTAGGGAGTTAAAATTATTTTGTGAAAGTCTTCATCATAGTTTTTAACTGTTGTCTTTATTAAAGGACAAAACTTGGTTTCATGGCAAAAACCAGTTGTTTGGCACTTGACGGCAATGGCTTCAGCCAATTCTGGCAGCCCCTCTTTTTCTAAAATTTTTTTAATTGCCAAAACCTCTTCCCAGGTGAGTTTTTTTAACTCCGGCTCAACTGTTGAGCAAAGCCGGGTTGGATAATAGCCGGAAATCAGATTATAAAGATTGTATTTTTGTAAAACATTGATTTTGAGAGAGCGAGGAATAATGAAAAGAGAAGAGGGTCTGTCAATTCCCAAATTAATTAGCTCTTGATAAGTTTTTAAAGAAGAGGCTAAAATTTGAGAGTACTTTTTTAGATAAGAAGGATTATTTTTAATGGTTGTTGGGATGGAGAAAAATTTTTCCGCGGTTTTTGGATTTTTTTTAATTTCGCTAATTTTATGCAGGGCTTTTTCTACCATATAGTAAATTGACTCAACAATCTGTGGAACGGTTCGGTGTCTTTTTTTCTCGCCCCAAACCCGCCAGGCGCAGGAAGAGTAGATCAAAAACTCAACATTTAAGTTATAATCACGAGCTAATTTTCTTCTTAAGGCTAAAGTTTTTCGCCAGTCTTTTAAAATGGTTTCTTTTTTTTGGCTAATTTTTTTGGTAGTTTCAATTAGTTTTTTTAACTCTTTTTTAAAGTTTCTGGTTTTTATTAGTTGATAATCAATAATTTTTGAGCCAGAAGGGGTGCTAATTTTGCCTTTTTCTTTTTCTAATTCTCTGACTAAGTTAGAGTCAGCAGGATTTTTAAAGATGTTTGGATAAGGATAGATATCGCGAGGAGCTAAAAAGCGGGTTTTTAAAAGATTGGCAATTCCCAATTTTTCCCCCTCTTTTTTAACCGCTTCTAAAAAAAGTTTTCCTTCTTCCGGCAACCAGTCTTTTTCCATCTGATACTCCCGCCAAAAACCAACAACCGACTCAACCGGTAAAACCATTATCCCGGTTCCATAAATTCCATACTGAAGGATTTTTGAAGCTTCATCTTTTATGACATTCTCTTTTAATAAAAAGTTAAAAAAGTTAATGATTTCCTCTGCTTGTCTTTGATAAATTTTTTTTGCTTTTTGATTTTTTAAAATTGAGGAAGAATAAACAATGTCTTCAACGGTTGTTTCTGTTCGCCGGCCTGAAGCCATTAATGAAGAGGAAAAAATTATTCCGGTTAGCATTGAGTCTAAAAACTTGCTTCCTTCAAAATAAAAGGCAATTGTTGGCGTAGTGGCAATTGAGGCATGACCGCGAAGAGAAGAATGGTTTAAAATTGCTTGAGTTTTTTTTTCAATAGACTGGCCTTTTTCTACTGCTTCTTGCCAAAGTTGTTTGACCGTCTTACCTTTGAAGGTTAAAAGCGCTGAAAAAGCAGCTATTTGTTCTGGGGTTAAAACGCCGTCTTTATCTGTTAAAACTGGAATTGTTCCTAAAAACCGAATTTTAAAATCAGTTGTTTTTAACATTTTTTGGAAATTTAAACTTGTTTTTCTTTTTTTTCAGTGGTGACTCGTCCGCCTTGCCATTGACCGCGGTATTTTTCACCGCCGCCGTCAACCCAGTGAAAGACCGCAAAGACAAAACGGGCACCTAACTCAAGTTCAACCGGAACCGGACCCTCATTCTTTAAACCAAAGGTTAGTTTTCCTTGATATCCTGGTTGAGCAATGCCAGTGCGCAAAAATAAACCAGAGCGAAAGGTGGTGGTTCGGGGGATAAAAACAGCACAAATATCAAGAGGTAAATTTATTTTTTCAATGGTAGTTACCAGATAGTATTCACCTGGCTCAAAAATAAAACTTTGTTTCTTTTGTGGATCATATTTAGCTAAGAGTTCAATTGCTGGAGTTTGTCTTTCCTCAATCCCTAAAAATGCCTTTCCTTTTATTTGATAAACCTCACCCAAACGCAGATCAAAACCTGCTCCTTCGGGATTGGTTAACTCGCGCTTAGCTAAATTTTCAACCAGATTAATTTCTTTAACTAGTTTGAGCAGTTTTTTGGGGCCGATGACCATAAAAAAATTTAAAATTAAAAATTAAAAATTCAAAATGACAATGAAAAATTTAAAATTTTATTTTTGAATTTTTTATAGCATTACTAACTCTTCTATTCTTTGATAAGAAACAATTTCTTCTTTTGAAAACCAAAGAGGGATTTCGTAGGTAGCTTCTTCTTTTGAGCCGGAGGCATGAACTAAATTTTTAATCGCCCGTTTTTGGGTGTTGGCTAAAGCTGATGAGTCAAAAGCCAGATCGCCTCGGATACTGCCACACTCAGCTTTAAAAGGTAAAGTATTACCAGCAACTTTTCTAACTAAAGAAACTGCCAAGGGTCCTTGCCAAACCATCGCCACTACTGGATCAGAAGTGAGATACTCAATTAACCATTCTCTAATCATTAAACCAATTTTGTGAGGATTATCAGTGCCAAGCATTTTTATTGGATCAAGGCCAACTTCTTGATAGTTTTCTAAAGTTTTCTTACCCATTCCTTCGATAAACTCTTTTCTGTCTTTGGGATAGTGTTTTTCTGCCAGTGCTTTTGAAGGTTTAATCATTTTTAATGCCACCAGTTTTAAGCCGGTTGTCTCCAGTCTTTTAATGATTTCCCCAACCAACCCTCTTTTTACTCCATCGGGTTTGACTAAAATTAAGGTTTGTTCGATCAAATCTTCAACTAACATATTATTTAAAATTGTAAAGGAGAGTTTATGAAAAATCAATGAGTTTTTTATAAAAATCGGTTAATATTATTATAGACAATTTTTATTATGAAAAAAGCAATTTTGTTTGAGAAATTAGAAGGTAGTTTAGTTAAATGTTTAGCTTGTTCTTGGTATTGTAAGATTGCTTCTAAGCAATTAGGAATTTGTGCCACTCGTTTTAATGAAAAAGGTAGTTTATATTCTTTGGTTTATGGTTATGTTATTGGTCCTCATTTAGATCCGGTGGAAAAAAAACCTTTATATCATTTTTATCCGGGAGAAAAACTTCTGTCTTTTGGCACTGTTGGTTGTAATTTTGGTTGTTTGTTTTGTCAAAATTGGGAAATGTCAAATTTAGTTAAAAATCTAAAATTAAAAGTTAAAAATCTTAAAAAAGAAATTTTTTCTTTTATTCAGTCAATGTCACAAAAAATTATTCCAAAAGAGATTGTTGAGATGGCGGTTGAAAGTGGAGCAAAGGGAATTGCCTACACCTACAACGAGCCGGCGATTTTTATTGAGTTTGCCTATGATTGTATGAAATTGGCTAAAAAAAGAGGATTAAAAAATGTTTTTGTTTCTAATGGTTTTGAGTCAAAAGAATGCTTTGATTATATTAAAGATTATTTAGACGCTATTAACATTGATTTAAAAAGTTTTCGCTCAGAGTTTTATCAAAAGATTTGTTTAGCAACAATTGAACCAGTGAAAGAGAATATTAAAAAATACTTTAAAGCTGGTATTGAAACCGAAGTGACCACTTTAGTAATCCCTGGTTATAATGATAACAATGAAGAATTAACCGCCATTGCCAAATTTTTAAAAGAAATTTCTACTGATATTCCTTGGCATGTGAGTGCTTTTTATCCGGCTTATAAAATGACAGACGTTGAGCCAACACCGTACGAAACTTTATTAAAAGCATATGAGATAGGGAAGAAGGTTGGGTTAAATTATGTTTATGTAGGCAATGTTTATGATCCCGAAAGATCTTCTACCTTTTGCCCAAAATGTGGTCAACTTTTAATTGAAAGATTAGGTTATAAGGTTGAGGTGGTTGGTTTGACAAAAGAAGAAGTTTGTAAAAAATGCGGTAAAAAAATTTATGGTGCTTATTGACAAAAAAAAGTAAATTAGCTAATCTTAAGCTAATTAATTATTAGTTAATTTTTAAAAATATGACTCAATCAAAGACTGAGGATTTCAAATCGTTTTTATTGTTTTTAGAAGAAAATTTAGATCTTTACTTAGGAAAAAAAGCCCCGGCTTTACCTGATAATTGGCGCGAGTTTTTGGTTAAAGCATCGCCGTACCTGACAATTTTAGGAGTGATTTTGGCAGTTTTAGGTTTGGGTGGCTTAGCATTGCCTTTTAGTACTTTTGGTGGAGCAATGGTTGGTCGGCCGTTTTTAGGAGTTAACTATTTATTAAGCGCAGTTTTATTAATAGCAATAACAGTATTGGAGGCATTGGCCATTCCCGGACTTTTTTCAAGAAACAAAAAAGGTTGGCATTACCTTTATTATTCGGCTTTAATTAATGCTTTATACAACATTGTTTTTTTTAATTTAAGCAGTTTATTAATCGGTTCTCTTTTAAGTTTTTATCTTTTGTTTCAGGTAAGAGGGTATTATAAATGATGAAAAGATGAAAAATTAGGATTGGCAACTTTAATCTACATTTTTTTGTTATTCCGACCATAACAGGAATTTTAATTAAAAAGATTTCTTCATTTTGTTTTAAGCAAAAATGATAGGGAAATGATTTGAAAAAACAATATTAAGTTTTAAATTAAATGATAATAACTATAATCAAAATTAAAGCTCGACAATTTATTTTTTGTCTTGTAATATCAATCTAAAAAAAATCATTTAGGAATTTTTTGTATGCGATCGTCATGTAAAAATTCTCTACCTTTTATATTTTAGGTTTTTATAACAATATTTTTTATTAATTTAATTTTTTTATTTTTGGAGTAATTTTTTATAATAAACACACTCATTATACTTAAGTTTGCCAGTTTCTTCGCTCTAAAAGGAGTTTGTTTGGTTTAGTTTTAAGGCGTGTTAAATTATATAAATTAGATTTGGTTGGGTATATTTTAAGTTTTTGAGATTATTGACTATGTTTTTAGTATAATTAAAAAACAAAAAACATTTTGCCGACATAGTTTAGTGGTAAAACGTTCCCTTGGTAAGGGAAAAAGTGGGAGTTCGATTCTCCCTGTCGGCTCAGATTTTTGTGTCAATCAAAACAGTTAAAGAGATTAGTTATTAAAGGGTTAGCGGATTACGAGTTAACGAGTTTAAAAAGTTTTGAAAGTTTATAAAACTCATAAATTTATTTTGTTTAGGATTTAGGGTTTAGAATGTAGGATTTGTTTTATGTTTCATGTTCTATATTTCATGTTAGACGTTAGAAGTTAGATGTTATGCGATTAGTTGATTTAGCTGATTATGATTATTTTCTTCCTCAAAAAAATCTTGCATTAAAACCAGCCAGTCCGCGGGATTCATCTAAACTTTTTATCTATGATACCAAAACAGATGAGATAGTTTTTGATCGATTTTATAATCTTAACAAACATCTTCCCAAAAACTCTTTTCTGATTTTAAATAATACTAAGGTTTTACCAGCAAGAGTGGTGATGAAAAAGAAGTCTGGTGGAAAAGTGGCGGTTTTATTTCTTGTTAATGATTTAAAGAATGGTCATTTAATTAAAGTAATGGTTGATAGAAAAATTAATCTTGGTGAAAAAATTTATTTTAATGAAAAAGAATTTTTAAGAGTGATTGATCAAGAAAAAAATATTTTTACAGGAAAGTTTGAATTTTCAATAAAAAGATTTTATTTTTTACTTGAAAAATACGGAACAATGCCCATTCCACTTTATTTAAAAAAAACACCTCTTAAAAAAGATGAATTAATGAAAAAATATCAAACCATTTTTGCTCAAAAAGAGGGATCAGCAGCCGCACCAACCGCTTCACTTCATTTTACCAACAGAGTTTTTGAAAAATTAGAGAAAGAAGGAATTAAAAAATATTTCATAACTCTTCATGTTGGTTTGGGAACATTTGCGCCGATAACTGATGAAAACATTAAGTTTAAAAAACTACATGAAGAGTATTATGAGATTGAAGGCAATGTTTGGAAAAAAATAATTAAAGAAAAAAATAAAGGAAAAAAATTAGTGGCTGTTGGGACAACAGTTGTGAGAACCTTAGAGTCAATAGCTAATAAAATTCAAAATAAAAATCTAAAAATGAGAATTAAAAATTCAAAATTTTTTGAAAAAACAGATTTATTTATCTTGCCTCCATATGATTTTAAAATGGTGGATATTTTGATTACCAATTTTCATCTACCAAAATCCTCCTTAATGATGTTGGTGGAAGCTTTTTTACAGTACAAAAAAGCAAAAAAGCATCTGGTTGACTTATATAATATCGCCATTGAGAATAATTTTCGGTTTTACTCTTTTGGAGATAGTATGTTAATAATTTAAAAATTCTATATTTTTTATTCAAGTTTAAATTAATCAAACTTAAAAGTTGTTAGTCTTTGATAAAAAATATCATCAATTTTTATTTCTTTTGTTTTTGTATCCAAAGATAGACCGTTTTTATAAATAACAATCATTAGTTTTCCTTTGGGAAAAACAAGATAAGTACTACCCCACGAACTATTACATTCTGAAGTGATAAAAAGACCATTAATGTTATTTAAATAAATATCAGCGTAGTATATTGGTAGATTACATTGATAGAATGAGTTTAAATTATTTTTAAACCAGATTCTTCTTGAACTACCGTCATAGTTATTATAAATTGTTATTTCATAAAGCGTTGAACAAAGTTCAGTATGAGAAGGGTTTTGTTTTGGAGTAAAACAAGAAGTTATATTAACTTTTTCACCTTCTTTATAATAATTTATTTTTTCATATGACAGAGATTCACCCGTAGGAATATTTTGGTATTGAAAAGAAAATCCGGCAATTTTGTCTTTATAGATTTGCCAATTGGTTTTTGGTTGATAAGGAATTCTAATAACCGGTAATGATTCTTGAGCAGGAGAAGCAGTGGTTGGTAGAGAAGTGATAATTGGCGTAGCTGAAGGAGTGGGGTTTTGATTATTATAATATTGACCGATGATGGTTGATGGAGATGGTTGATTAATAGTGAAAGATTTTTCTATATTTATAGTTTTTTTTGATATAATTTTTTGATTAGCAAAAAAACCACCAAGAAAGCCTGCAATAAAAACCAAAGAAATAATAATAATTTTTTTTATCATTGATTATAATAATACATTTTTTTAAATGTTTTTTCAAATTTTACATCAATCGAAAAAAAGTCGGGCAAGAGTCGGAGAAATTAATACATTTAATGGAATAATAAAAACTCCTTCTTTTGTCGCGGTTGGAACAAAAGGAACAGTAAAGTCAATTCTACCTTTACTTTTAAAAGAGATAAAAACTCAATGTGCTTTTGTTAATACCTATCATTTAGTGACTCATCCGGGAGTTGAGATTATTGAGAAGGCCGGTGGGATTCATAAATATACTGGATTAGATATTCCTTTAATGAGTGATTCTGGGGGATTTCAAATTTTTTCGCTAGCGCGAAAAAAATCTCAAATCTCAAATCTCAAATCTCAAAATTATAATTTAAAATTTAAAATTAATAACGAGGAAAAAGAACCCTTTTTGATTAGAATTTCTGATAATGGAGTCAGATTTCGCTCGGTTTTTGACGGCTCAATTATTGAATTTACTCCAGAAAAATCAATTGAGTATCAAAAAAAAATCGGTGCTGATATAATCATGGCTTTTGATGAATGTATTTATTATGGAGCAGATTATCAATATACAAAAAAAGCGACAGAAAGAACACACAGATGGCTTTTAAGATCAATTGATAAGTTTAAAAGCTTGCGAGTTAATGAGTTAAAGAGTTTAAAAGCTAGAAACAAAAATTTAAAAAACTCGAAAAACTTTAAAAACCCGTTAAATAAAATAATAAAAAATCAATATTTATACGGCATCATTCAAGGAGGAGTGTATGAGGATTTAAGAAAACAATCAGTTGAGTTTGTTGTTTCTAGTAATGTTGATGGTGTGGCAATTGGGGGAGTCTCAGTTGGTGAAAGCAAAAAAGAGATGAGAGAGCAGGTAAGATGGGTGTCAGGTTTTTTACCAAAAGATAAGCCGGTTCATCTTCTTGGAGTTGGCCAGATTGATGATATTTTAGATTTAGTAAAATACGGGATTGATACTTTTGACTGTGTTGAGCCAACAAGACTAGCAAGAATGGGAACGATATATCAAATTAAAAATCAAAAATCAAAAATTAAAAGTTACAATTCAAAATCAAAAATTAATCAGATTGATATTTTAAAAGGAAAATATCGCTTTGATTTATCAAAAGTTGATGAGAATTGTGACTGTTATATTTGTCAGAACTTTAATAAAAGTTATCTTCACCATCTTTTTAAAACGAGAGAACTTTTAGCCTATACTTTGGCAACTTACCATAATTTATGGGTAATGGAAAAGTTATTTGAGTGGATAAGAGAGGGTATTGAGACAGGAAGAATATAAGTTAAAAATTAAAAATGAGATTAAATATTTTTTTTACTTCATTTTTTAATGAATTTTTTGTATAATATTTTTTTACAATTTTTTTATAAATTTTATGAAAAAACTTCCTTTTCCTCTTGTTAAAGTTAGTTCGTTTAAAACACCGTCGTTTTGCGTTGATGGAAGGGCAGGAAAAGTTAATGGAGAGATTTATGGTCCTTATCCGCAGATGTTAGGTGCTAGTTTAATGCCGGCAGTTTTGGAGTGGTTAATTTCAAAACCAGAGGAAGATTTTTCTAAGGTTATTGAAGATGTTTTTAATAGATTAAAAGAATTTGGTTATTCTTTGGGCGTTCACACCTCAACTCATGCTATTGAGGGAAGATCAGACTGCGGTTTTGCTGATAATTTAAAAACGATTTTATCTACTTTCAGAGAAAAAACTGAGGAAATAAAAGGAGTTTTAACAAAGGTTGATGTTAATTTTAGTGATGAGATTTGGCAAAAAATAAGAGAAATTTTAGGAAAAGTTAATTTAAAAAGTTTACCAACAGGAAAAGAATTGATTGGTCAGGCTGAGAGTTTAGGAGCAGTTAAACAAGTTTTAGAGGGCGAGCATCAAGAAGTAGTAGCAGTGGTTAATTTAGCCTCCGGAAAAACTTTAGATGTTGATAAAAACCAAGAACACCAAGCTTTTAATTTAGATTTATGGTTGGTAAGGGAGATGGCTGATAAATTTGGTTGGGATCAGAATTTAACTGATGCGTTGTCTTTAGGCTTGTATGTGGCAACGGAAATGGTTTTGGTTGAAGGGAAAGGAAAATCAAGATTACCAATTTTAATTAATCAATGACAGAACAAGAGCAACCAGAATCACAACAACAAAAAACTGTTAGACAAGCTTTTAAAGAAATAATTGCCGGTTATGATCTTTTAAATAACTTAAAGTTTTTAGTGATGGCTCTTTTTGGATTGTTTGGGTTTGGGAAGAAAAGAAATAATTAAAAAAAAGAGTAACTTTTTTTAAAAGTCTCAAAATCAACTGGTTTTTTTCCTTCAAGCTGAACTGATTCAATATAAAGTATAGAATTTAAAGTATCAAAAGTTTTTAATTTTAAAATTTTTAGTCTTTTTTTATTGGGAAGAATTGTCCAAACCCCAGGCCAAGGGGATAAGGCTCGAAAAAAATCATAGATTTTTTTTGCAGAATTTTTAATTTTTTTTGTTGGTTGGTGGATTAAATTTTCTTTTATTAAGTCTGGTAAGTCCTCAGGATTTATTAATTGATTATTTAAAACTTTCTTTAAAGTTTCATACTTAATATATCCGTCATCTTTTTTTAAGGTTCGGGTATAAGTAGCAACTTTATGGCTTTGTGGTTTAAAAGTTAACAAGCTTGATGAGTTAGCGAGTTTTTTTATGATTATCTTAAATAATTCAAAACCCAGATTAGTTAATTTTGCTTCTAGATCATTCCTATAGTCAGTATTTTTAATTGTTAAACTTTTTTGAGCAATTATTGGTCCATGGTCGATTTTTTCATCTATTTTAAAAATGGTTACGCCGGTCTTTTTTTCGCCATTAAGTAAAGCAAAGGCAATCGGTGAGGCTCCACGATATTTTGGAAGAAGCGAAGGGTGAAGACACCAAAAACCAAAATGAGGCAATTCTAAAAACTCTTTGGGAATAATTGAGGAGTAAGCATAGACAAAAGCAAGATCAAGTTTTAAAATTTCTAATTTTAAATTTTTAATTTTTAATAAATTTTTAAGGTCAAATTTTTCAATTTCAAAAACTTTTAAATTATTTTTTAAAGCAATTTGTTTTGCCGGTGTTGGGGTTACAACTTGTTTTCTTCCAGCTGGTTTATCTGGTTGGGTAACCACAAACTCAACTGAGATTATCTCTTTTAATTTTTCATCAGTTAAAATTTTCTCCAAAAAGGCAGCTGAAAAATCTGGTGAGCCAAAATAAGCGATTTTTAATTTTTTAACCATAAAAATTTATTTAAATGATGGGCTGCTTTCTTTTTCCTCAAAAATAATTTCGGCCGTATTGGTTGATTCTTTAATTATTAAGTTAGACGGATATTTAAATTTTAAACCCCATCTTTTACTTTTATACTCCTCAATTTTTATAGGCGTGGGAGTTGGAGTATTGGTGGGGGTGATTTTTGGGGTTAAAGAAATAATGTAATCAATGGTTTTATTAATTTTTTCTACTCTTTGGCCATAACGGACACCTAAGATAAAAAATAAAATTAAAAAAAGAAGAATGAGAAAAAAATAAGGCTTGCTGGGCATAAGAAAATTATAACAAGATTTTTTACTTTTTTAATAATACAAATGTTAAAAAAATAATGAAAAATCCTTAGGTATGAAGCCATAACACCTGTGTTGGGTGTGATTAATAAAAAAAGACTTGATTTATTGTTTACTATTTTTTATAATTTTTTTATTAGATATTTTTATTTAAATTATGAAAACCAAACAACAACTAGAAGGAGTGTCTTCTAATCCTATTCCAGTTAATATTAATAACTCTAACAATTCTTCTAATATTTCCGTCAATTCTAGAACTTATCGAAAAAAAGGAGGATTGGCTTTATTAATTTTTATTTTGATAATTATTTTAATAGGTGGCGGGTTGTTTTTATTTTATAAATTTTATTTAACCCCGATTCAAATAAAAGAAAAGATTAGTTATTTAAAAGAAGTTTTTTCTGATTATACAGAAACAGTTGAAAAAATTATTGATTATATGAATGATGATTCTGCCTCGGATATTTCCTCAGAAAGTATAAAAATAAGTTATGAAAAGGGAAAAACACTTATTAAAGAATATCAAGAAATAGACGAAAAGCTTAAGAAAAAAGTGGAAGAGGTTAATTTTAATGAAACAAGATTTTATATTAACAATATTAAAGATTATCTTAAAAAAACCGATGAGTTATATAAACTAACAAAAAGTTCAGTTGAGTGGGGAGAGGCGTTTTATCCTTTATATAAGAAATATGAAGAGTCGTCTGTAGCTCTTGGAGGCGTTTCTAATTATCTTTATTATGATCCGGATAAATATATTTCTAGTTTAAATGAATTTTTAAAAAAAGACGAAGAGGTGATTAACGGGGTTAAAAAAATAAAGGTAAGTTTTGATTTAGAAGAAATAAATAAATTAATGGCTGAAAAGTTAGAAATTGAATTCAATCTAATTAGTGAGTTAAAAGAAGCGGTGGAAAAAAGAGAGATTAGTAAGATTGCTGAGGCTCAAAAAAAATATTCGGAAGAAGAGCTTGGTATTGCTAAGAAAATCGGAGCAGAAATGGAAAAGATTGACGATAAAATAAAAGATATTTCTCGCCAAATAAAATCTCTTAATGACAAAATAAATGATGAATATAATCAGCTGAGAAATAAATATCGATTTTGATTTATTTTCAATTTTTTAGCCAACCAATTTCACGAGCCGTTATTTCATTAATTACTAATTCTTCTTTTTCTAAATCTCCTTTTTTGAACTTTCCTTCTTCATACTCAACATAAAGGCACATAACATCAGCAGTTTTTTGTGGTAAATAGATAACATTATTAACAATTCCTCTCCCTTTTTCACTACAAAGTTTTTCATCTTTTTCTATTTCATAGTACTTGTCACTGGCGCCGAAAAGGTGAAGAGATTCATGAATAATGATAGTTACCAGTTCCTTAGCAAAAAGAGGTGAAAAATCATAGACATTGATATAGGCTTTTTTAGCGTATTTATCGGCAAAAGAACGAAACTTTTTATAGTCGTAAAAACTATAGTCAACAATTTTTTCCTGTTTTTCAACAGATGGGTCAAAGTAAATAAAAAAATAAAACGTATTTTTTAAATCTGAAGAAAGATTGTTGTTTTTAATAATCTCTTTAAAAGCATCTTTAATTTTTAATTCGGAAAAAGGATCTTTATACCAAGGATTAAAAATATCGCCAAGGTAGGGTAAGTTATCAATATCAAAAGGACCAAAATGGTTGATAGTTAGGTAAAAATCAGTAATAGAGTATTTTTTTGCCTCTTTTTGATAATAATCTTTTATATAATTTACAGAAAAGTATTTTTTTTCCGATAAAAAAGTTTTTAAAAAGGATTGAATTGTTTGATAAGAAAGATTTTTTGGTTTAACAAAAATAAGATTAAAAATAAAACTTCCTCGGGTAACTGTTTTAGTGATTTCATCAGGCATTTGATCTCTTTTTTTGGCTTTTTGATTATCTGTTTGATAGATTTTTTCCCACTTCTTTTTAATTTTTTCTTCTTGAATTTTTTGAGACTCTTGCCATCGTTTAATCTTTATCTGGGTTTTTATCTCAACAAAAAATGGATAAAAGAGAAAGAGAAAAATAAAGATAAGAAAAAGAATAACAATCTTTTGATTTTTTAAAAAAAGTTTCATTAAATAATTTTAACCATTTTTTAGCACTTTTTTTATCACTTCTTCAATTCGTTCCTCCTCAATGGTTAAATCAGAGTAGGAAAGGTTTTTACTGATATAAGCGATTGTTTCTGGTAAATTTTCATTTTTAATTTAAAAACGATTTTTGGATAAGAAAAAGAGACAATTCGCCAATAATTTCAAAGGAAACATTATCCAAGGCAATTAGTTTTTCAAATTTTCTAAAAAAACATCCGTTGAAATATTGCCGTTTTTTTGTAAATTTGATAAATCTTGGTTGAATTTTTGATTTTAATCATAAACTATTAAAGTATAATGTAGAACATATAACGTGAAACATGAAACAATAAAAACTCAAAACTCAAAGCTCAAAACTAAAAAATTAAAACTTAAATCTTAAAAACCTTAAAAAATCTTGATTAAATATTAAAAACACTGATTCAAATGATTTAACCGATTTAACTGATTACTAACTTTTCACTTTCTCAACTCATTAACCTTTTTACCACCTAACCTCTAATCTTTAACCTCTAACCTCTAACTCTTAACTTTTAACTAATAAATTAATTTCTAATTTTCAATTTCTAATTTCTATTAAATTTTTAATTTTCTAATTGTCATCCGCCAGAGGCGGACAAGTTTTTGCATTTCGATTTTTGAATTTTGAATTTTTTATTCATCTTCCCCAAAAAGAAAAATTCTTATTGCCATGGCACCAAAGGATTTTGGCTAAATAAAAGGAAATAAAAACCCAAAACAAACCGGTAAAAATAAAAAACTTAATATTGGTTTTTAAAATTAAAGAGAAAAAGTTAGTGATAATTTTAATAGGAATAAAAAAGTAATAAGGAAAAGGTGTTAAAAGAAGAAAGTTAATAAGCGGTTTGGGTAAAAGATCTAAAGGAAAATAAATACCGGCTAAGATTTGAATTAAAACCATAAAAACAAATCTTGGTTCCAGACTTCAGAATAAAAACCAATAAAAGAAATTGACAAAGAAACAAAAAACTAATTAAAAACCCAATTAGGAAAAAAATAGTAAAAATTAAAAAAACAAGCTCAAAAAAAGAGTAAAGCAGATTTAAAAATTTATCAGCCAGATCACGACTTAAATAATATTTAAAAAAACCAATTGGTTTTAAAAGAAGATTGATAATTTCTCTGTTTTGAATTTGGCCGGCAATATCAGCGGTTCTAGTTCCTAAAATAAAAAAGGAGATAAGATAAGCATAAATAAAATATAAGCATAAATAAAATAATTGACAATTAATTTTTGATTATAACCGGCAAAGTTATTAACTTCCGTAGTGATTGTTGACCAGAGAAAAAGAGGTATTAAAAAACCGATCATTACTCTTAGTTGCCAGATTAAAAATTAAAACGATAGGCAAAATACTCCTTTATTGTTGTTTTAAAAACCGCAAGCATATTTTAAATTTGTTAGTATTGATAAATAATTTTATTGATTTTTATTTTAATTTAATTTTATAATTTATATAATTTAAGTTATAATGTTCATAATATGAATACTAAAAAAAAGACAGTTCTTATTATTGTAAATTTGATTCTTTTGCTTTTATTATCTGCGGTTTTAGGATATTATTTTTATTATAAGAAGTCAAATAAGCCTTTTTTTGTTAAAGGACAGCAAGTAAGATATGCTTTTGGTTGTTTAGATGAATCAAAAAATGTTAACGATTATTTAGAGAGATCAGATAATAAACAATGTGTTTGGGTAAGAGATGATGATGGTGGTGCTAAGAGACAGTCTTTTCAATTTGGTCAGTATTTTTTTTGTAAAAAAAATGGAGCTAATGGTTGTCCTGCACCAAAGTCTGGTGTTAAAGAAGATGAGGGATATGTATTCTATGACTATTATATATGTTTTTCTAAAGATTGTGGAACAGAACAAATAGATTTTAAATTTAATGATGCAGAATGTTTTTATTCAAAAATAGATGATGATTGTGAGGAAGAAATTACTCCAACCCCAACCCCAACTGAAGCTCCAACAGGAACACCAACACCAACCCAAACTCCAACCCCAACCCCAACTGAAGCTCCAAGTCCAACAGAGATAGTGTTAGTACAACCAACATCGACTTTAACAATTGTTCCAACCACAGAAACACAAATTTCTATTCCAGAAGCAGGTTCAACTAAAAATGCCTCTTTGTTTTTTTTAATTCCATTAGCGTTGATATTTTTAGGAGTATTATTTTAATTTTCCAAATAAGTTAAATTTTAAAACTTGACAAAAAGAAAAAGATTATTTTATACTTAAAACTGATCCTCCCCAAGAGGAAAAATTTGAAAACTTTTTCTCTACGCTATCAAAATTGAGGGTAATCAGATACCGTCTGGTATCTGAGATGAGACAGTTTTCTCTTAGTCTGTGGATTAAGAGAGGCGTCTTCCCCTTTATTTTTCAGGGAAAAAGTTCTAAAATCCTCGGTTGGGAGGATCGCTTCTGTTTTTTGAGTTTTTTAAAAAAGAGGTTGATTTTTTAAAAAAAGTATTTTATAATTTAAGAAATCTTGTTTATTAAGCTTAAAGTATTTTAAGACTTCGACAAGTTTTTAAAAATTTTTTTCCGAACTTGTTAAGGAACCCTACAAAAATTAAATAAAAGGAAATCCTTATTTTAAAGATATGGTTTTAAAGAGAAAAAATCAGTCAAAAAACGAAGAGAGTAGAATTCTTGATGTATCTTCAATTTTAGAAGAAGGAGAAAAAAAGATTGTTATTGATGAAGAAAAAACTTCGGATCAAGAAAGAGAGGAAAAATTAAAAGAAGATTTAAAGATTAGCTATCCAGCATCAGGAATTTTAGACATCACTTATGGCGGTTATGGTTTTTTAAGACATAACTATACTTTAAATCCTAATGCTGATATTTATGTTTCCAACTCTCAAATTCGCCGATTTTGGTTGCGACGTGGTGATGAGGTAGAAGGTTTAGCTCGACCACCAAAAGAAGGCGAACGATTTCACTCCCTTTTGTTAATCAAAAAAATCAATGGTAAAGAAATAACAGAAGAAGAGAGTCGTAATCGACCACAGTTTGAAAAACTAACCTCTCTTCATCCAAATAAGCAGATTAAACTAGAAACCGAACCTGATGTTTTAACCACAAGAATGATTGATTTTCTATCACCAATTGGATTTGGTCAACGGGCATTAATTGTCTCTCAGCCAAAAGCTGGTAAAACCACCTTTTTAAAAGATATTGCTCAAGCAATTGCTAAAAATTATCCTGATGTCTTTTTGATGGCGATTTTGGTGGGCGAGCGACCAGAAGAGGTAACCGAGATTAAAAGATTTATCAAAGGCGAGGTGGCTGCTTCTAATTTTGATGAATCACCTCGGCAACAGGTAAAGGTGGCTAATTTAGCCTTAGAGAGAGCCAAGCGATTGGTGGAAATGGGCAAACATGTGGTTATTCTTCTTGATTCAATTACCCGATTAGCTCGAGCTTTAAATTTATCAGTTGCTAATACTGGAAGAAGCTTATCAGGTGGATTTGATCCCTCAGCTTTGTATCCGGCGAAAAAATTTTTAGGTGCGGCTAGAAACTGTGAAGAAGGAGGATCATTAACGATTATTGGTACTGCCTTGGTTGGGACAGAATCACGCATGGACGATTTAATTTACGAGGAACTAAAAGGCACAGGCAATATGGAGATTCATTTAAAAAGAGAATATGCTGATAAAAGAATTTATCCGGCAGTTGATATTGAAAAGACCGGTACTCGTCATGAGGAGCTTTTGGTCGATAAGGAAACCTTAAAAAAGATGGCAACGTTGCGAAGAATGTTAGCCCTTCGTCCAGGCGAAGAAGGCTTAACCGCCTTAATTGAAAAACTTTCCAAAACAAAAAGCAACAAAGAGTTTTTGGAGGAATTGGGAAAGTGAGAATTGGATAACGTGGAACGTGGCACATATAACATGAAACAAAAAATCTTCTTTAATACTTGATACTAATTTAACATCTAACATTAAACGTCTAACACCTAAAATAATCAATTTTTAATTGATTAAAAATTTCAAATTAAAAATTAAAAACTCTTTTCTTCCTAAATCCTAAATGCTAACTACTAACTACTAGCTACTAAATTAATTTTGCCTTTTGAATTTTTAAATTTTTTCCTGAATTTTAACTACTTATTTTTATCCACATTTTATCCTCTTGACAATTCCCGCAAAGTACTCTATACTGGTATCTAGTATTAATAGTTTTGGTTAATTTTTTATCATAGATGTTAAATACTAACTACTAACGATTCTTTTATTTATGGAAATATCAAAAAGAATTAATCGAATAATTGGTCAGCTCCGTGGAATTGAAAAGATGGTTTCTTCAAAACGCGATTGTGTTGAGATTCTTCAACAGGTTTCGGCAGTTAAAAAAGCCATTGATGGTTTAACTAAGGAAATTTTAGTTTCGCAAATGTGTCAGATTGTGCCTAAAGAAAAAGAAAAAGAGGTAGAAAAGATGATTGAAAGAGCGATTAGTTTATAGTAGCTAGTAGTTAGCATTTAGGAAAAAATAATAATTAAGTTATGAAATATGAGTTAGAAGGGATAATAAGTTTTTATTTTTTTCCATTTTTTTTGATGTTTAATAGTTTAATATTTAAAAATTGTTTAAGATTTAAGATTTTAAATTTAAGATTTTTAATTTTTTTTAAAGTTTTAAATTATAGATTTGAGTTTTGAGATTTGAGTTATTTTTATAAGTTCCCTGTTATACTTTAATTATTGATGGAAAACGTGATAATTATTGGTGGTGGGCCAGCTGGGTTATCAGCGGGAGTTTATTTAGCTCGAGCTGGGCTTTTACCTTTAATTTTTGCTGGTTCGCCTCCAGGAGGTCAGTTGATGTTAACCTCAGAGGTAGAAAACTTTCCTGGTTATGATTCAATTTTAGGGTCGCAATTAATTGAAAAACTAAGAAATCAAGTTACTAAGTTTGGTGCTAAAATAATCGATCAAAATATTAATAAAGTCAATCTTTCTGCATCAAAAAAAGAGGTTGAGTCAGGGGGAAAAACTTATACAACTCGATCTTTAATTATTGCTGTTGGTGCATCGGCCTTATGGCTTAATGTTTCTGGTGAACAAAGGTTAAGAGGGAAAGGAGTTTCTGCTTGTGCCGTCTGTGATGGATTTTTCTTTAGAGACAAAATAGTAGCAGTAGTTGGTGGAGGAGATAGTGCGATGGAGGAAGCGTTGACTTTAACAAAATTTGCTAAAAAAGTCTACATTATTCATCGTCGCGATAGTTTTCGTGCCTCAAAAATTATGCAGGGGAGAGTACTTAATAACCCAAAAATAAAGGTGATTTGGAATTCGGTTGTTGATGAAATTTTAGGAGAAGAAAAGGTAGAAGGAGTGAAGATAAGAATAAATTCTCAATTACAAACACTAAATCCTAAACAATATCAAAATTCAAATAATCAAGATTCAAAACGTTTTGAAAATTCTGGTTTTGGTAATTCGGATTTATTTCGTGCTTCGAGTTTCGAATTTCGAATTTTAAAGGTTGATGGTGTTTTTGTAGCTATTGGTCACAAACCAGACACTGATATTTTTGAGAATCAGATTGAGCTTGATGAAAAAGGATATATAATTACTAGTGAAAGGTTAGCTTGGGAACTAGCAAGATTAAAAATTAAAAATAAAAAATTAAAAATGACAGTGAAGAATGAAAAATGGGAAAGAATGATAAATAAATTTAATTTTGATTATAAAACTCAGACATCAGTTGTCGGTGTTTTTGCCGCTGGTGACTGTGTTGATTTTGAGTTTAGACAGGCAGGAACAGCAGCAGGAATGGGAATTGAAGCAGCGCTTGAGGCGGAGAAATGGCTGAGAAGTGTTGAAAATTAGTATTAAGTAGCAAAAGGAAATAGAGAAAGATATGAAAATTAAATCTTTTACTGATTTAGTTGCACGGCAAAAAACATATGAAAAATTTCATTAATAGTTTAATTAAAAGTTTAAATTAGCTTTAATTCTAATATGAATGCTGGTCAAAAAATGCTGGAAAGTGCCCAGGCATTAATCAAAAAAACGGCGCAAAATTTAAAATTAGATGAAGAGAAAATTAAGCGACTAATTGAGCCAGAGTATATCCATGAATTTGCTTTGGAGGTGCAGATGGATGATGGCCAAAAAAAAGTTTTTAAAGGTTGGCGAGTTCAGCATAATAGCGCTTTAGGACCATATAAAGGTGGAATTCGCTTTCATCCAGAAACCGTTCGTGATGAGGTACAGGCTTTAGCGACATTAATGACTATAAAATGTGCGGTTGCTGGTTTACCATATGGGGGAGGAAAAGGTGGGGTGGCAGTTGATCCAAAAATATTGTCAAAAAGCGAGCTGGAACGATTATCAAGAGAATATGCTAAAAAAATTGCTAATTTTATTGGCGAAGATATTGATGTGCCGGCGCCCGATGTTAATACCAATCCTCAAATTATAGCTTGGATGATTGATGAGTACCAAAAAATTAAGGGAATAAAATCACCAGCTACTTTTACTGGAAAACCAGTATCAATAGGAGGTAGTCTTGGTCGGAATGAGGCAACCGGACGAGGAGGGCTTTTTGTTTTACAGGCTTTATTGGAAAAACGCGATCTTGTTTCTTGCTTACCTCAATCTAAAGAGACCGGGGCGATTGACGTGAAACTGCTGTCTTCGTCTTTTCAAAATATAACAATTGCTGTTCAAGGCTTTGGTAATGTTGGTTATTATTTTGCTAAATTAGCTTATGAAGCAGGTTTTAAAATCGTTGCTTTATCTGATTCAAGGGGAGGAATTTATAACGAAAAAGGCCTAGATCCGATTAAAGTAATGGAGTTTAAGAAAAAGACAGGCACAGTTCAGGATTATAAGAATAGTAAGAATATAACTAATGAAGAGTTGCTTGAGTTAAAGGTTGATGTTTTAGTACCAGCAGCTTTAGAAAATGTGATTAGTCAGAAAAATGCCAAAAATATTCAAGCAAAGATTATTTTAGAGTTGGCTAATGGTCCTTTAACTGATGAAGCATTTGAGTTTTTAAAAGAAAAAGTAATTATTATTCCTGATGTTTTAGCTAATTCCGGTGGAGTAACGGTTTCTTATTTGGAATGGGTGCAGGGAAAACAAGGATATTGGTGGGGAGAGAAAGAGGTTAATCAAAAGCTGAAAGAGATGATTGTTCGTGCCTTTGAGGCAATTTGGGAAAAATCAATTACCAAAAAAATGTCATTGAAGCAAGCAGCTTTTGAGGTAGCGATTGAGAGGATTGTTTCGGCTATGGTTTGATGGTAAAATAAATAAATGATTATAAGAGATTTAGGCGATTTTTTAGCTTTTTTTCAAGAGTATCTAAAAAAAAAGATCGTTAATTTTAGTCAGCGGTTTGAAAAGATTAAAGACATTATTGTCGCTTTTTTAATTATTAAAAGAGGTAGATATTCTCAGTCGTTTTTAAATACTTCCTTTTTTCTTTTAGTGGCGGCTGCTCTAGTTGGCGGACCAATTATTGCTGAAAATAATCCTTTTGTTTCTGGGATTACTACTTCAGAAAAAGATTATCAACAAGGAGTTCTTTCTTATAATCCTTATGAAAACTCATTAACAACGGTTATCTCGGTGAAACCGCGCGATAAAATAATTGATTATCATATTAAAGAAGGTGACACCCTTTCTTCAATTGCGGAAAAGTTTGATATTTCTGTTGATACTATCAAATGGGCAAATAATTTAAAAACGGACGTGATAAAACCTGGTGAGGTTTTAAAAATTCCGCCAGTGACTGGTATTGTTCATAAGGTAGCTTCTGGAGAAAATATTTATACCATTGCTAAAAAATACAAAACCGAAACGCAAAAAATCGTCAACTTTCCCTTTAATGATTTTGTTGATTTAGAAACTTTTTCTTTAAGAGCTGGTCAGATTTTATATGTGCCCGATGGTGTTATTGAGCCGGAAAAACCAAAATATCAACCAACAACCAAATTTGTGGCTGAGATTCAAGCCGGCTCTCGGGGGTCGTCTAATTTTATCTGGCCTACTTCAGGAAGTATTACTCAGTATCCGGTTTGGTATCATATGGCGGTTGATATTGCCAATCCTGGTTTTCCGACAGTTTTAGCTTCTGATGGAGGAACGGTTATCTATGCTGGTTGTGTTGGTTGGGGTTATGGCTGTCATATTATTATTGATCATAATAATGGTTATCAAACCTTGTACGCCCATCTATCATCAATTAAAGTTTCCGAAGGTCAGTCAGTTTCTCAAGGTCAGCAGATTGGGGTAATGGGATCAACCGGCCGCTCAACTGGTCCTCATCTTCATTTTGAGATTCGCTCCGGCGGGCAATTGCTTAATCCTTTGAATTCTTTGAAATAAAAGCTTTAAAATCTACCCCTCAAAAGTTAGAGCAACAAATATTCAATTATTTAAAATCAACCTCTTACGAAATTGGTTATCTAGTTAATTTTGGTTCGACCAATTTTTACTTTAAACGATTTATTTTAGCAACCGGTTTAAACAATTGGCGAGATCGGCGTAAAAATCTGCGGTATCTGTGTGCTTATTTTACTTTGCTTCCGGTGAGGCTTCTTTTGGTAACTTAATTTTTTCTTCAAAAATTGTTGGTACCGGTGATGGTAAATTTAATTGAGTTGACCCAGTTTCGGTTTTTGTCTCAGAGCTAGTTTTTTTTTCTTCAGGCAGTTTCTTTTTAAACTCTTCTAACTCCTTTTTTGCTTTTTCATAATCATTTTTATCTTTTTCCGGATTTAAAAGAGTTAAGACATTTTTCATCTCCGCATAAGCTTTTTGATAGTTTCCTTTTTGATAATCAGCCCAGGCTAGATTATAATAAGCGTTTGCCCAATCGGGTTTTAAAACCACTACTTGTTCAAAAACTTTAACTGCCTCTTCATAATTGCCTAAGGAATAATAAATTCCACCCAAACTTAGACGATAACCGGGGTTTTGTGGATCAGAAACAATGGCTCGTTGATAAGCAGAGATTGTCCAAACATCAGCGCCTTGAGCGGTGTTGATAATATTTTGGTAAATTACTGCAAGATTTTCCCAGTAGCTAGCTTTTTGAGGATTTAAGCTAATGGCGGCCTTAGCTTCATTAATAGCTGCTTGAATGGCTTGACTGATGTTTTGGCGATCAGTTTCGGTTAATTGATAGGGTTGTTTATTTTTTTCTTGTGGTTGATTAGCTTTGGCAGCAATGTTATTAGCAACTAAAAGATTAATTTGAGAAAAATTAACCCGATATCTTTCAATATAAGGATTGATAATTATTGCTTGGCGATTATTATCATAAACCTGTTTCAGATTATTATTTATCAAACCATCAAGCGATTTTTTAAAATAAATCTCTGCCAGATAGCTTCTTCCTGAAAAATAACCAGCAATAACAATTATTAAAAGAAAAACTATTCCTGTTAAGGCATAAAAAGGCATAATCTGGGAAAAATCATAACTCTGACCTACGAGGTCAGATGTGGATTGTTGGGAGGCCATGAAAATTATTAAAAAGAACAAAAAGAAAACAATCAGGGAAGGTGGAAAGAAAACAATAATGAATAATGAATAAATAATAATCAATAATAAAGATTTGTCGTTTTTTTCTTTTAAAGATTTAAAAATAGTTAATATCAAAATTAAAAAAGCAATTAAACCAAAAAGACCGGTCTCAGTAAAGAGATGCAAAAGACTGCTGCGAGAAAAAGAAAAAGATGGAATTTGCCAAAGGTTAGATTGATTGTAGGCAATATCTTTTACTTTAGTAAAAATTGAGGAAAAATTATCAATTCCAACACCAAAAAAAGCAGTTAGTGGGTTTTTTAAAACCTCAACCGCCGCATACCAGGATAAGCGAAAAGGAGGAAGAATAGTGGAACCCGGTTTAAAAAGAGAGTAGAGGGTTAGGCTAAGAGCAAGTAAATTAATGGTTAATGATGAATAATGAATAATAGAGTTTTTTGATACTTTATCTTTTTCAACGATGATTATTTTTCCTAAAAGATAAACAACCACAAAACCTAAAAAGATTGCTAGATCAATAAAAGAACCAATAGGAGTAAAATAGGGATTTTTTAAAAACTGAAGATTAGCTGGTAAATTAACATTTTTTAACGGTTGAAAGAAAAAAAATACGGTCGTTAAGGATAGTATTAAAGAACTAATTAATAATGAATAATGAATAATGAATAATGATTTTTGGCGGGAAAGATAAAAATATAGGATCGTTAAGCTTAAAAACAAACTTAATCCAAAGTTAGGATTTAAAAGCGCCTGGATTTTATTAGGAGAGGAAAAGATGATTGACAAACCTAAGGTTATTAAGAAAAAAGCTAAAGGCGTATCAAAAGATAAAGATGACCAGGAAATTTTTTTTGATATTAGATATTGAATCGTTGAGATTAATAAAAGAAAAAGAGAACCAAAGATTAAAAGATAAAGTTTATTAGTTAAATAAAAATCTTGGGTAAATGGTAAAAAAAACAATGGTAATAAGAAAATAATAATCAATAATAAATAATGAATAATGGGTTGAAAAAAATTTTTTGATTTTTCCATAATTTAATAAGCTTACAACTAATAATTAATTTTTTCCACAGAATTTAATTATAATTTAATCTGTGGGTTGACAAGGGCAATTTTGTTTACTACAATAGTTAGCCGGAAAAATCCTTCTTATTCTTTGGCAAAAAAAATCTATTGATATATTAAAACATTCCTCATAACTCCCACTCTCACAAGCATTACAACCGCTTTCAGCACAATAAGCAAAGCTATTGCTTTTTTCTAAATCAGTATTACTGGCAACTCCATAATCATAGCCATAATTTGGGTACGGCCCACAGCTTTCAGAATAACAACCTACCTCAACAGTACCCGGATCATTATTAGTATAATCAGAATAATCAAGATTAACATAGATTCGATACCATTTGGGTTTTTCACTTGAGCAATCATATTCATATAGATAATCTTTTTTAGGTGAGGCAGGATCACAGGGGAGGCGAGAAAGATAAGGAGAAAATGAGGGGGAAATGGAGTTTGATCCGCAGATGTGACAGGAACAAGCGGTTAAGTTATAGCTGTCAATTCGAGGCGAGGTAGGGTGGTCATAGCAAATTTCTGAACCAAGAGGATAGCGGTTTTTATCATTATACCAATCTTCTAAAACTTTTTTTAAGGTGTTAAACTCGTTTTTTCTTTTAGCATCATGAGCTTTTTGGATTTGCTTTAATGGATTTAAAATGATCAAAGCGGAAATAAATAAAAGAGCGATTAAAGCAACCACGAGTAAAAGTTCCATGAGAGTGAAAGCAGATGTATGCAGATTAGGAGTAATAAACGCAGATTTACGTTGATTAGTATAAATAATTCTTTTCATAAAAATATTTGGGATGGAAAAGTTAACCAAAAAACCCAATTGATAAATAGAGTTTTTCAAATAAAAGTATAACTGTTTTTCATCAGTTTTATTAGTGAATTTGCTTGATTTAATTTCAATAATTACTTTATTATTAACAATAATATCAGGCTGATAAACACCAAGTGTTTTATTAGTATCCATTGATTTGATAGGTATTTTTTTCTCTGTTTCAACTTTTAAGTTTAATTTTTTAAGTTTTTCAATCAGAGCGTTTTTATAAATTATTTCTTTTTGTCCCGGTCCATATTGATTTCTTACTTCATAAAAACAACCAATTATTTTGTATGTTAAATCTTTGTATAAAAATCCATCTGTGTATATCTGCGTTCATCTGCGTTAATTTATAATCAACCAATCAAACTTAATTTCAGGGTGAAGACTGGATTCACCAACAACTTTAAAATAGCCTTTTTTCTTTTCTGAAACACTTAATTTGCTGGGGATTGTGCCTTGGGAAGTAATATAAATTAGTGAATTTTCACTGACGTTATTATTGTAAATAATTATCTCAGGTTGATTTTCCGGCAAGATGCCAATACCAGCTGAGGCTGAAGCGGTTTCAATTGCCGGAGCGAAAATGCCGTTTTTAACAAAATTGTCAGGCGCAGCAATAACAGCTGAATCGGTGGCTTTGGGTAGGCTTAGATTACCTAAGATACTTAGGTTACCTAGGATGTTTACATTATCCTCGCTTCGCGGCGAGATGGTATTGGTTTTTATACCGCCTTCGGCAATGATTTCGCCTTTAGTGGTGAGAGTGCCGTTTTTAGCAATGGTAACCGCGCCATCAAAAAGAGTGATGTGTGAAAGAGCGGAAAGCTTTAATTCCCAAGAAAGGGATAAAATTTTGTCATTTTCCAATAAAAGATTGCCAACATTAAGAGAGTTAGCCACAGAGACCTTATAAAGATTAGCGTTGTTAATGACGGTGAGGTTGTTGAAGGTACTTAAGTCACTTAGGTTAGTAGAAGTAGAGGGGTCGGGTAAAGGTTGGTTTTTTATCTCGGCTAAAAGCTTTTGAATTTCGTTGATGGTTGATGATTGTTCTGCTAAAGACTGTCTTTGTTCAAAGACAGTCTTTTCTAGTTGACTGAGGTTTTCAGATTCGATTTGTTTGGCAGTTAGTTGGCCGGAGATTGAGGCATTTTGAGATTGGAGATTAGTGGAGATTAGTTCGCTGGTGTGAGCGAGATGGGTGGAAATTTGTTGGGCGGTGAGAGTTCCGCTGAATGAGGCATTACCAGAAGCATCAATGACGGTGGCGGTTTTTCCTTCCAAACCTTTAATAATGATGCGAGCGAGGGGGCCTTTATTATCATCGTTTACGGTTTGGGTTACAAAGCCCGTTTCGGCAACATTGTTTGGTGACGTGATTGATTGACCATCGACGATACCGGTGTCGTTATCGTTGCCATTTAACGATTGACTAAGGTCAATAATTAAATCCTCACCTTGCGGTTTGATTTTGTTGGTGGCGATGGTGTTGAGTTGAGCTGTGTCTGTTGCCACGAGGTTGGTAGTTTCTATCACTGGCGAGACGATTTTGTTAGTAGTTAATAGAGAGTAGTTAGTATTTAGGAATTGAGCGACTCGATTGTCAATATATTCATTGATTTTTTGACCGGCAATTATTAAATTCTCAGTCGTGAGATTTATATTTTCGGCAATGATGTTTTTGGCTAAAAGAGTGTTGCTGATAAGAGCATTTTCCGCCTCAATTAAACCGGTTTGGATTTTTCCAACAACAATTTTTGCAAAAGCACCAATGCGATCAATGAGCTCACCGGTTGTTTTTTGGATTTTATAGATTTGAGCTTTAAGTTTTGAGCTTTGAGTTTGATAATTAATGTTGCCATTATAGACATATTCTTGACTTGTTTTGACAATTTCTAAATTGCCAGTTGAGGTAAGATAAACATCCGGATCATACCAAGAAGGATTGATAAAAGCCATAATATAATTAGAGTCATTTTTTTGGTCCTCTAAAGCATAACCAATAATTTTTCCAGCTTTGGTAGCTTTCATTGCGACACCAGCAATAGAAGAACTGGTGATTTTATCACCTTTTTTTATTCGTCCGTTTATATCAGTTATCTTTATTAAGGTTTGTCCAAGAAGAGAAACATTTTTATAATCAGGATCAAGCTCTCTTGTGCCATCTTGATTATTATTATTCTGAGTTCCTTCTCCTGGACGAGCAATAACACCAACAAGATTAATATCATAAGGAAGAGAAGTTCTTTTAACTGCTTCATTATTATTTTCATCTAAACTTACTAATTCGCCGGTTTGAAGAGTTTGGTCGTTTGATTTAAAAAATTCTGAGAAATCACCAGTACCGTCAGAAGCAAAATAGAAATTTGTTGCTGTTGATCCAGCTCTAATCCAGATACGACCGTTATTGATGCCAGTACCAATAGCGCCAATTCCAATCTCGCCAACATAGTTTCTTGTTGGAGCGGTTGCTTGATTATCATTAAGCCTGATAGTGTTATTAGCAACATGAAGAGTATTAGTTGGATTGGTAGTGCCAATACCAACTTTGCCGGCATCTACTACAAAAGGATAATTTCCACCACCCCCACTAAAAAATCCGGAAAAACAATTATATCCGGAAGGACAAGATTTTACTGCTCCTAAAACAGCAAATGCTTTATTATCATTACCATATTGTTGGCCGATGCTACCTCCTAAATACCAATCACTTTCATCACTTTTAACTAAAAGTCCATGAATTCCTATTCTTTCTCCATTAACTGAGGTATTTCCTAATTCTTTCACTGTTCCTTGTATATTATAAAGAATTTTAGTATTATCAACTGGTGTTGGATCATAAACCATTAATCCAAAAGCATGATAATTTTGTCCACTACCCCATGGTGACCATGGTGAATTAATTGGCGAAACAATAGTGTCTTCTATAACTAATTTAGCCCTTTGCGGATTTGTCGTCCCCACTCCAACATTTCCACCCGGCATTAAAGCTAAGTTGGTTGTTCCCCCTGTTTGTATTTGTTTAACACCGGTTGATGAGGAGAAGTTTAAGATAGAGGAAGCACCAGCGATATTAACATTGATAGCATTAGGTAAAGATAAGGTAGAGTTATTAATCGTTGCTATTCCTGATGAGTCACCAATATTTAAAGTTGTTGCGGCTCCAAAAGCATTAACTGTGGTAGCTGTGGTATTGAAAACTGAAAAAGAAGAAGAATTAGTGGTGATTGAGGTGGTAAAAGAAGGCGAGGTATTAAAGACTAAGTATCCTGATCCGGTTTCATCTGATAAAGAATCAATTAAGTATTGAGAGGTTCCCGAGGTGGTTAGTTGTCCGCCGGTTGTGGTAAAAACACCTCTTGAGGCAGTTAATCCTGAGAAAGTGATTGTTCCTGATGAGGATATACCTGTTAAGTTCTGTAAAGCTCTGCCTGATGTTAAGACGGTTGTTCCCCCAACCTGTAGATTACCAGAAGCAAGATTAAAACTATCTCCAGAGGCTAAAGATAAAGTATCAGCTGCACTTCGGTAAAGTTCCACATCTGTGCCAAATCCTATTCCACCTGCGGCTGTGGTATGAGTAGCTAGTTCTAATTTGTGAGTAGGTGAAGTAATACCAATCCCGACATTTCCTGAAGCATTTACATACATTTTTATTGTAGGTTCAGCAAGAAGAGTTAGACCGCTTAAGTCTGTAGATAAAGTTGCTGACCACCCTGTTGCGTAATTTGCTTGACCAGAATATCCAGCTACTTCTACATCTATTTTTAACTGAGGATATTGCCAAGTAGTATTTGTTTCTCCCAAAACTATCCTTGGTGTGTTATCGGCAGTATTTTTCAT
>JAOAEC010000030.1 GCA_026416975.1 Patescibacteria group bacterium
GTTTAAATTACAAAACACCGGCTCAATATTTAAAAGAAACAAAAGATATTATTTTACAACGTATCGTTAGTTAACAAGTAATCCTAATCCTGGATTGGGATTTAGAAAGGCTAAATTTATAGGATGATCAAATGATTTTCCCTTTTCCCCCATAAAAAAACCCTCATTTTGGAGGATCAAAGTGTGAATTTTTAATTTTAATTAACTATTTAACACTTCACTCTTAACCTTTATCCCACCTAAAAGTGGCAATAAGGTAAAGGTAAAAATGTTTTTTAATACTGTTTTTTACCATATTAAAATAAAATTATACCATAAAATAATTGTTTTTTCGAGAGAAAAAAGTATAATAATTTAATATGAAAAACTTATTTATCTCTCAAACAATTAATAAAATTGGTCAAGAAGTTGAGCTTTACGGCTGGGTGGATTCAAAACGAGATCATAAGAAAGTAGTTTTTATTGATCTTCGAGATCGAAGCGGAGTTGTTCAGACTGTTGGTAATGAAAAACTTAAACAATTGAACACCGAGGATGTTGTTTATATCAAAGGAATTGTTAAAAAAAGACCGGAAAAATTAATCAATCCTAAAATTAAAACCGGCTCAATTGAGATAGAGGTTAAAGAGTTTAAAATTTTAGCCAAAGCTAAACCATTAGCAATTCCGATCAATAGCGACGGTTATGAAATTGATGAAGATAACCGACTTAAATACCGCTATCTTGACTTGCGACGTCAAAGAATGAAGAAAAACCTAATGTTCCGTCATCGTTTTTTTAAAGCCATTAGAGACTTTATGGACAAACAAGGTTTTATTGAGGTAGAAACGCCAATTTTAACCAAAGCCACGCCCGAAGGTGCCCGCGATTTTATTGTTCCTTCTCGTCTGCAACCAGGTAATTTTTATGCCCTTCCTCAATCGCCGCAACAATACAAACAACTTCTAATGGTTGCCGGTATTGAAAAATACTATCAGATTGCTCGCTGTTTTCGCGATGAAGATCCGCGAGCTGATCGAGCTTACGGCGAGTTTACCCAACTTGATGTCGAAAAATCCTTTACCACTCAGGAAGAAATTCGTTCCTTAATTGAAGATCTTTTAAAAGAAGTAATAGAAAAAATCTTTCCGGAAAAAAAGATCTTTAAATTTCCTTTTCCCATAATCACTTATCAAGAAGCAATTAAAAAATATCAAAGTGATCGACCGGACATCCGACAAAAAAAAGATCCTAATACATTAACTTTTTGCTGGATTATTGATTTTCCCTGCTTTGAGTGGAAAGAAACCGAAAACCGTTGGGACGCCACTCATCATCCATTTACTTCGCCAAAAAAAGAAGATTTGCCATTATTGGAAAAAGGTGAATACACTAAAGTAAGAGCTGATCAATATGATTTAGTCTTAAACGGTTTTGAGGTTGGTGGTGGCTCAATCAGAATCACCGATCCAACTTTACAAACAAAGATTTTTGAGATTATGGGACACACCAAAAAACAGGTAAAAGAAAAGTTTGGCCATCTTTTAGAAGCTTTTTCTTATGGTGTTCCGCCTCATGGCGGTATTGCTTTAGGTCTTGACCGATTAGTCCAGGTGATATTAAACGAACCATCTGTGAGAGAAGTAATTGCCTTTCCTGCTTCATCCGGTGGCAGAACCGCGGTAATGAACGCTCCATCATTAGTAGAAGAAGAACAGTTAAAAGAGTTAGGAATAAAAATAGTAAAATAATTTCTAATTTTTAATGTTTAAAAATTAATTCATTAAAAATTGATTAAAAATTAGAAATTGAAAATTAAAAATTTTTATAAAAATGCGTTTAAAATTTATTCTATCCTTTGTATTTTATACTCTTCTTTTTCTCTTTTATCCGGGCGACTCTTATTATTTTCATATTTTTGCTTATTATCGCAATCTTTTTAATCAACCAACAAAAAAAACTGTTTTAAAAATCAAACCTGTCCCCTATCTAAAAAACCCTTTTTTTTTACCAGAAATAAGCGCTCAAGGAGTCTATGTGATTGATTTTCCTTCTTTTACACCTCTTTATGAAAAAAACTCTCAAGAAAAATTTATTCCCGCTTCAACCACTAAAATTATCACCGCTTTAGTGGCTTATGATATTTATAAACCCGAAAAAATCATTAGTGTTAAAAAAACAATTACTGAAGGACAATTAATGAATCTTCAGGTCGGCGAAAAAATCACCGTAGAAAATCTTTTATACGGACTGTTAATCCACTCAGCCAATGATGCCGCTTTTGTTTTAGCTGATAACTACGGTTATCAAAAATTTATTCAATTAATGAATCAAAAAGCAAGCAAACTGAAAATGAAAAATACTCATTTTGTTGATCCGGCCGGTCTAGAAGAACAAAATCAATACTCAACTCCTTTTGATCTCAGCTTAGCTTCAAGAGAACTATTAAAAAATCATTATTTGGCAAAAATCGTTTCTATCAAAGAGATAACTATTTCTGACATAGATTTTAAATACTTCCATCATTTAACTAACATCAACAAACTTTTAGGCGAAGTCGCTGGTTTAGGAGGGGTAAAAACCGGTTATACTCAAAATGCCGGCGAAAATCTAATCTCTTTTTATAAAAAAAATGGCCATCAATATATTATTGTTGTTTTAAAAAGTGAAGATCGGTTTGAAGATACAAAAAATATTCTTCGTTGGTTAGAAGAAAATGTTGTTTATCTTTATCTTTAGACTAATCTTAATCGCTTAAATATTGATTGGCAATCGCTGGCACATAGGCAACAAAATTATTTTCTCCTAGAAAAACATAAACTGGTTGCAGATACTCTTGATAAAAATCAGGATCTAAATATCCCAAAAACATCTTTTTAATAATAATGTCTTTTTGTCCCTCCTTAATATTAATCACTAATCCCTCTCCTCCTTTTAATTCTCCCCATGCCTCATCACCGGTTTTTAAAGGATAAATTCCCACCTGCTCCTCAGATTTCTCAAAAAACCTTATCTGAGCTCGTAAAATCTTAAAACCTTCTTGATGAAAAACCATTACCAAATAGTTTTGGCTATTGAAAAAATTAGGCGAAACCATCACTGCCTCACTAATATCGGGACGATAAAAATCAATCTCTATTAAATTTGCTTCTTGCGGTTTCTCTACCACCGAGATCGTTTTTAAAGCTGGGTTAAAATTAAGATAGATTAAATTACTATTGCCTAAAAAAAGTTCTTCCGGATAACGACCAACGCCTTTAAAAAAATCTCTCGCTTTGTTTTCAATCTCTTCTTTACCAGGAATGATTGTATCTTGAAAAATACCTTCTTCTTTTTCAAACTGATAGCGATAAGTAAAATTAAAATTAGTGATATCTATGGAAAGATTCTTTTTTTCATCGGAAAAAATTGCCTCATTACCTTCTAAACGATGTTTTATTTTCTCCGTATCAAAATCAAGGTTTTTTGCTATTAAATATATCTTTTCCCGATAACCAAACTTTGTTGTTGATGAAGGTAAAAAATAAACCTTGGCTGATTCAGTAGCAGTGATTGGTTGACCTTCAATATTGTCTAAAACAAAGTTTAAACCAGCGCTTTTACTCGCTTCTTTAATCTCTGGCTTTTTAATCTTTCCAAAAACCGGATTGGTATAAATTACTTGAGGTTTGTTTAAATTTAAATAAAGAAGAAAAAGCTTAATTGAATAGAAAAAAATAAGAAAAACTAAAAAGAAAAAAATAATAAATGGCATTAATTTTCTTGAATAATATGAAAGTTCGGTTAAGGTCATATAAAAAATTATACTTAAAAAACCGAAGAATTTTTTATACCAAATTTATTGGTTGAGATTGTTGAAATTTTTTTATATTTTCTATTGTTGTCAACAAAATTCTTTTTAAAGCCTCAATCGTATTAAAAGCGTTATGAGGAGTAATAACCACCCGTGGATGATTAATCAAAAGATGGTTTAAAACCAACGTTTTCAGATCAACTTCCTTTTTATAAGCGGCTGTTAAAACCACCACTTCTTCTGTAAGATGTTTTTCTTCTTCTAAAACATCTAATCCCACTCCGGCTAAAATTCCTTTTTCCAAACCAATAATCATTACCTCGGTTTCAACCAATCCTCCGCGAGCAGTATTGATTAAATAACTGCCTCTTTTAAAATAAAAAATATTTTCTTTATTAATCAGGTGGTGGGTTTCTTTGGTATAAGGTAGATGAAGAGTAATAATGTCTGAATTTGAAAGAAGAGTTTTTAAATCGGTATATTCAAAACCTAATTCTTTTGCCAACTCTTCCTTTTTTGTTCTCGTAAAAACCAAAACCTTCATATTAAAACCTTTGGTAATCTTTACTACCTCAATACCAATCTTTCCCAAACCAATTAATCCTAATGTTTTTCCATAAAGATCAATTCCTCGAATGGCTGAGTGTTCAAAAACAAAGTTTTTTGCCTGATTAATTGACTGATAAATTTTTTTAGTTAAGGTTAAAATTAGGGCAAAGGTGTGTTCGGCCACTGTTCGCGATCCGTATTCGGGGACATTGCTAACTAAAATATTTTTTGTTTTGCTGTAGGAAATATCAATATGATCAAAACCAGTTGAACGGGTGGCAATGAATTTTAAGTTAATCATTTTATCAATTAATTCTTTAGTAATCTGAGAGTAAATAAAACAAGAGATTATCTCTGTTTCTTTATATTTTTCCACATTTTCCAAAGAAAGTTTTTCTTTGGTTAATAAGGCCTCAGAAAATTCTTTTTTTAATAACTCTTTTTCCCAATCTTGAACTTCAAAAAATACTATCTTCATATTAATTTATTATATGTCCACTAACGCTACGTTATATGGTATAATACAGAAT
>JAOAEC010000031.1 GCA_026416975.1 Patescibacteria group bacterium
CTTTATCTGCCATCTCTCAAGAAAATCTAAACCGGCAAACAATTATCTTTCAAGGCAATCTGACAATAGATGATACTAACAAAGATATATTTAACGGAAAAAATCTTGTCATAATGTCAAGTTCAGATATCAATATCTCAGTAAATAGTTCTTTTTTGCCTTCCGGCGCCAGTCTGGCTTTTGTATCAGGCGGTTCAATTAATTTTTCTGCCAATGTCACTCAAGCAAAAGGAATATATATAGCTCAATCAATCAATACTGGCTCATCAAATCAAGGACTAAAAATCATCGGCAATATTATTGCCCAAAACAACTTTATCAATAATCGCCAGCTAGCCAATTCTGCCCGGCCTTCTGTTTTTATAGTTTTTGATCAAAATCAATATCTATCTCTTCTTCCATACATATCAACAACAATTTATGAATGGAGACAAGAACAATAGAAAAATCAAAATGACAATTTAAAATGTAAAATTAACTTAATGTATAAAAATATTAGTTTTTTTTATAAATTTTTTTTAAATTTTTCTTTTTACATTAACATTTTGCATTTTGATTTTTGATTTTTGATTTTTTTATTATAATTATCATATGAAAAAATCCCAAATCTTGCTTATTACAGTAATGATTTTAGCAACTGTGATGACAATTATTCTTTCTGTTTCTTTTCAGTCAATCACTGAGACCCAAATAACAAAACTTGAAGAAGAAAATCAAAAAACTTTAGCAGCTGCCGAATCAGCAATTGAAACTCTTTTAAACGAAAAATCATCAGCTGTTTATCTTGGGTCTGGGTCTTTGGCTAATTTTAACGAATTCACAGGAGGCGCTACTCTAGAAAACATTCAATCCAACGAATTTACTACTCCTTTTTTAAAAAAAGATACAAGCTATACTTTTTATCTAGCAGATTACAACAAAGAAACAAATATTTTTGGCTCTTCTTTTAATCAAGCGCTTGAAATTTGTTTTTCTTCTTCACAAGCAATTGAGGCGACATTAATCAAAACAAATGCTATCAAAAAATACGTTGCTGATCCAACCGGAAATATCACCAATGCCTCTATTCCTTCTAATATTTGTTCAAACAATAAATACCAACGCTCTTTTAC
>JAOAEC010000032.1:0-316 GCA_026416975.1 Patescibacteria group bacterium
TTGATAGACAACTCAAAAGCATATAAAGAAGCAGAAAATAAAACAGAGTTTATTTCAAGGCTTGCAAAAGATTTGAATGTTTCGGCACCACTTTTATATCAAGTTTTGGAATTTTATAGAAAATTTCCAGACTTTGATAAATTTATACAAGAGTATAATACGGGGAAAAAGACACTGCGATGGAGCGATGTAAGACCTCTTTTGGCGGAAAATCCCAATAATTGCGGGCACGGAGTTTTTTATATAGAAAAATTAATACTTACAAGAAAAAAATGCAAGATTTGCAACAAAACATTAGATGAGAAAAAAGATAAAA
>JAOAEC010000032.1:326-1054 GCA_026416975.1 Patescibacteria group bacterium
GATAAAATTTTAGAATGAAATCACTTAAAAAAACAACAGCGTGGAAGTGGTTTGCATTATATATCAAAGAAAGAGATAGGTGGATTTGTCAAACTTGCGGCAGGGCTGGAAAGGGAAGATTTATGAATGCCGGGCATTATATCCAAGCATTCGGAAATAACTCGGTTTTTTTTGATGAAAAAAATGTATATGCTCAGTGCATTAATTGTAATCTTTGGGGAGGAGGAAAGCAACCATTACTCAAAGAAGTAGTAATAAAAAGGTGGGGGAAGAAAGAAGAAGAAAAACTTTGGAAAAAAGCAAAAGAGGCGAGGCAATTTACAAAAGAAGAATTAAAAAAAATTGCCGAAGAGTATAAAAATAAGTATAATTTATTAAAAAATGAGTAGTTTCAATGGACTAAAAATTGTTGGCGGAAAAAAATTCATAGTAGATTGGATTATAGAAAACCTTGATTATTCTAAATTTTGTTATATTGAATTATTTGGCGGAACCGGAATAGTTCTTTATAATAAACCACCTCATAAAGTTGAGGTTTATAATGACATAAATAATGAATTAGTTAATTTATTTTTGGTTTTAATGAACAATTTTGATGAATTTGAAAAAAGATTTAATGAATTATTGTATTCGGAAAGGTTATTTTATATGATAAAAGACGGCGAATTAAAGCCAAAGGATGATATTGATAGGGCATTATTTTATTTTTATTTAATGAAGACAAGTTT
>JAOAEC010000033.1 GCA_026416975.1 Patescibacteria group bacterium
AATATTTTTTCAGAATTAATATTTTTATTCATTATTTTATTTTAAAAATCAAACTTAAAATAAATTATTTTATTATATATATTCTTTTTTCACTAATTCATTTAATTCTTCTGAATGAATTAAACATATTTCCATCTCGCAGTGTTAATTATGTTTTTTTAAATATTTTTTAAATTTTTTCTAAAATATTCTTCTGTATTTTTATCCATAAAATAAACATAGACTCCTTTATGAGCTCTTGACAACAAAATTCTATAAATAGATTTAAGATGTTTTAAGATTTTTGTATTATTTTTCATTTTCAATTTTATATCAAAAGAGTTTTCCGGTAAAGCAACCCAATCATTAATTTTAGGATCATAAATTAAATCATTAGCAAAAATCACTCCAATATAATCAAATTCAAAACCTTGAGCTGTATAAACAGTTCCAATTTGTTCCATTCCTTCTTCATGTGTAGCCCATTTCCAAAATTCTTTTTTATTTTCCCATGGCATTTCAAAATCACCTATTATAAAATCTTTAACTAAAGAACCATCTGGAAGCGGATCGTGCCAAGGCCAACAGTAGCCAGCTACGATTCTTGAACTATTTCTTTTTTCTCCGTTTCTTTTTCTAATTTCACTTAATAAATCACTAGGATTATCAAAAATTTTAAATTCCATTTTTGTATCAAACTCTACAAAATCACTTTCTCTAATTTTTAAAACGTGATCTAACCACTGTAGATAAGCGTCTGATCCTGAACATCTAAATTGAGTTTTTAATTCTATTTCAGGAATATCATCAGGTTTAATATTATAATATTCAAAAGCAGCTCTTTTTATGTACTCAATACTTCCAATTTCCTCAGGTCTAATTATTTGATAT
>JAOAEC010000034.1 GCA_026416975.1 Patescibacteria group bacterium
CCTCCTGGTTTTGTTTCTCCATTATACTCTTCATGTTTCAAACAATTATCCCAATTTTTACCTTGTAGTATGTGTTGTTCTTGTTGAGCAACAACCAAAAATGGAAATGAAAAATAAAAACTAATTAAGATAATTAAAATAACAAAACTTAACCACAACTTTTTAATTTTTTTCATATAAAATAACAGTAATTAAATTTTTATTAAAAATCAAGAGGCAAATGAAAAACCAAAAACTGACTCTTGCTTATTTTGGCTCTCCTTCCTTTTCTGCCTTACTGTTAGAAAACTTACTTTTCGATTATTCGATTAATCGAATAATCGAAATCAAGTTTGTTGTCACCCAACCAGATCAACCGGTTGGAAGAAAACAAATATTAACTCCCACTCCAGTAAAACAAATTGCCGAAAAATATCGTATTCCCATTTATTATTCTGAAAATTCCAAATTCAAAGCACCAAATTCCAAACAAAAAAACAAAATCTTAAATCCCAATGACCAAAATTGTAAAGCTATTGAAAATTGGAAATTGAAAATTGAAAATTTAGATCTCTGTCTCGTCTACGCTCACTCAATGATTATTCCAAAAGACTGGCTAAATTTACCAAGGTTAGGTTTTTGGTGTGTTCATCCTTCGCTTCTGCCAAAATACCGCGGTCCCTCACCAATTGCCTATCCTTTAATTTTTGGTGACAAAAAAACTGGTGTCACCATTTTTCAAATGGATGAAAAAATCGACCACGGGCCAATTATTGCTCAAGAA
>JAOAEC010000035.1:0-367 GCA_026416975.1 Patescibacteria group bacterium
CAATAGATTTAGACGAAAAAAATTCTTTTAGTGAGATTGAAGAAAAATGCTTTAGAGTATCAAAGTTTTTGCAAAAAATTGAATTAATCAGCCAATATCAAAACAAAATCACTCTTCGTTTTTATTTTAACGACCCGACAAGAAACTTGACGGAGGAGGAAGGGAAGAGGGAGCTGGAGAAAATAAAATTAAAGTTTAAAGTTTAAAAATCAAAAATAAAATTCAAAATTCAAAAATCAAAAGTAAAATAATTAAAAACTAAAAACAAAAACTCTCTAAACTCGCAAAATTCGCTAAACAAACTAAGGACAGTCCTCCCAAAGACAGTCCTCAGGAGGACAGTCCCCCCAAGGACAATCCTTAATGT
>JAOAEC010000035.1:377-684 GCA_026416975.1 Patescibacteria group bacterium
TAGAGGTTTATAATTCTAAAATCTAAAATCTAAAGTCTAAAGTCTAAAGTTTATGATCTAAATTAGTTGTTAGAAGTTAGAAGTTAGATGTTAGATGTTGAAAAATTTATGAAAAGGTTAAACAGTTATTTTACCTCTTCAAATTTAGACAGCAAAACCTTAGAGAAGATTGATGAAAAAATTATTCGTTTTTTAAAAAAAAACACCCAGTTTTTAACTAATGGTTTTTTAAAAAATAAAAATTTAACTGACGAGCAAATTTTTACTATTAAAAAGAATCTTATTGAGAAGGCAGATTTAGTTATTA
>JAOAEC010000036.1 GCA_026416975.1 Patescibacteria group bacterium
ATGCATCCATTCTTTTATATGCTTCTTCATAGGTAATCAAACCAATATCAATTTCATGAAATAACGCTGCTGGTAATCCTTGAATTTCTTTAACACCTAATTTTTTAGCAATTTCAATCAACTGTTCTATCATTCTTTCTCTAAAATGAGATCTACCAAATCTATTTCTCACTTGTTTTGAGAAAAATTCATTTGGTCTTTTTCCTTGAGGAGTATGAGTAATAATCATATTGTTTCCTTCAATATTAAATCCGCAAAAAGCAACAGCTTCATCTGTTTTTTTATCAAGCATTTCTAATCCATAGACACCATTGATTTTTCTTTTTAAATTAATAGGAGCTTCTTTCATAAAAAGACCAGGACAAAAACGAAATAAAGGATTATTATCTAAAGGTCTATTTTCTAAACAATGAATAACTAATTCTGTTGACAATCTTGAGACTAATTCATTATTCATAAATATATTAAAAATTATAAAATTTTACCAAACCCCCCTTATTTTTTATAACCTAAAAGATAAAAAATCAATTATTAATAATAAAAAAACTTTATCATCATAATAGACAAGATTCCCGCATTCGCGGGAATGACAAAGAAAATTAAAAATTAGAATGAAAAGCAAATGACAAGGACTGTCCTCCCA
>JAOAEC010000037.1:0-374 GCA_026416975.1 Patescibacteria group bacterium
GATTTTGCACCAATCGACCGGTAACGTCATATAATGTAATTTTTAGATTATCCGCGTTATGGAGATGACAGACGAGTTTAAAATTACCTCTTGAAGGATTGGGGTAAATCTGGATGTTCATATTAGAAACAATTTTTTCATTTTTTTCTTCAATTCCATCATAAGATTTTACAATTAAATTTTTGTTATTAATTAAAATATTTTCTGAAATAATTTTTGAAGCATAAATATTTTCATTATCAATAATAGTTCTATTATACTTATCTCTAATTATTAAATTTTTACCATTAATCAATATTCCATTATTATTTATTAATACTAATTCTTCTATTTCATTATTATCATATATTTTTATAATACCATTACTATCATTT
>JAOAEC010000037.1:384-623 GCA_026416975.1 Patescibacteria group bacterium
ATAAAAAAGGGGTCTTATCCATACATCATATTCTTCACAAATATTATATCCATTACACTTAAATACCATTGTTCCATCATCTAAAATTTCTGCAACATCATTTTCATTATTAATAATAACAAATTCACTTTTTAAAATAGAATTAGGAGTAGGTTTATTACCTACTCCTGTAATTCCTATTTCAAAAGCCTCAATACTATAAATATCTCCTTTCCATTTCCATGTTATCATTTTAATAT
>JAOAEC010000038.1:0-300 GCA_026416975.1 Patescibacteria group bacterium
AATTTAAAATTTAGAAATTCTTTAGTTTTCTTAAAACTCTTTCCATTTTCTCCTCTAACCCCTTTAAATCCTGTGCGGCCGTTATCGGATCAACGATATTGACCGAAAGCCCTGTCCCCAATTCAAACCCGGCCCGGTGGACCAAGCGCGGAATAATCCTTAAATACCAGTTTTCTTTAGGATAAATATAAAAGTTATAAGCAAAAGAATTTTTAATTAAATTTTTTTTCTGAGAGATTTTTTTTAAATTTTTTAAAGTCTGCTGGACAATCATTGCCAAATCTATAATCTCCTCATCGG
>JAOAEC010000038.1:310-622 GCA_026416975.1 Patescibacteria group bacterium
TAAAAAAATTTATTTTCGTCAACGACATTATTTAAAGGTTCGCGGGTCAATGTATCTAAATTAATCTGGCTAGGAATAACTACCAACTGCGAATGCGGATGGGTTAACGAGGCTCCCGAATGCTCCCCATGATTGCAAAAAATCATCACCTGTCCTTTAGATTTATAAAAACGATAACGCTCCCGGTAGGCTTTAAAAAGCAAATTTATGTGATCTAATGAAAGTTCGTCAATATCTTTTTGGTGATCGGGTGAGTGAATGATTACTTCGTGAAAGTCGGTGATCGGATATTTATTAGGGATAACCCGTAAC
>JAOAEC010000039.1 GCA_026416975.1 Patescibacteria group bacterium
GATCTTCTCTTATTGAGAGTTTCCTCCAAAGAGAGATTGCCTTTTATTCTTGGCTTTGGAAGATTAATCACTGTTTCAGCATAGAGATTAAGGCAGATAAAAAGCACAATGATAAAGAGACTAAATAACTTAATAATCTTTATCATTTTTTACCCCCTCCATTATAGAGCTTTATTTTATTTTACATTAAATTTTTATATAGGATTAGTTTAAAGAATGGGCATATTAATTTATAATGTTTTAACTTCTAAGAAGTTTCATTGAGTAAGCTTTTTAAATTAATTTTGCCTATTTTTATTTTTTTAATAGCTTTTATGTTAATGGATGGAGAGGAAAAAACTACATTCTCTCTATCAAGACTTTCAATAACTCCTAATGCTATGCATTCTTCTTGTGTATATAAGCCAGCAATAATACCTTCAGACGAACCAATTGGAGTTCCATGAATAAGTTTCCTTGATACTGCATAGGATTCTACATTGGCGAGATATTTTTTAAATTTATTCATCCTGTATTCTGCTCTTTTAAGAGGACTCCTTGGAATAATGTTCTTCGATGAATCGAGTATTATAGTTTCTGTTTTAATATCAGTTAAAATA
>JAOAEC010000003.1 GCA_026416975.1 Patescibacteria group bacterium
AATTTATTGATGGACATGAGGAATATGCTTTAGAGAGCATTGATGAATTTAATTCTCGTTTAATTGATTATTTAATCTGGTACAATACAAAGCGAGTTCATAAATCATTAGGCAATGTTTCACCAATTGATAACTTATTAAAAATTTTACCTAAAGAGTCTCATATGTATGTGACTTATACAGATTCTTGATTTTTTTTTATCTTATAGTAAAATTAACCCATGAGAAATAAAGAATTTTGTATTGGAATTCCAATATATTCCCAAGAAAGTCTTGGTCTTATTCATTTTGCTATAAAAAATATTAAACAGAGTGAAGGATTTGAGGAATATAACCCCCCCATTATTTTAGCAATAAATGGCCCTAATAGTGATGAATTAAGTAAACAATTAAAAGAATTATTTGATGTAGTAATTATTAAATCACTACCAGGCGTAGCTCAAGCATCTAGAGCTCTTGCTAGATATGCCATAGAAAAAGACTTTCATAGAATTGTTTTAACTGATCTTGACATTTACAGATTCCCTTGCGCTATATCAAATCTTCATAAAGAATCAAGGAGAGTCGGGGATAAAACTTGTTTAATTTATGGAAATTATTCTGCATATCCAATTGAGGTTTTAGAAGCTGCTGGGTATCAAGTAGAACAAGAAGAAAAACTTTTATGGCGAATATTTCAAGCAGATAAACATCCATTAATAAGACCTTTTGTAAAAAAACAAAGAGAAAAAAGATTTAAAAGTTCCTTAGTTATTGGAAATCCTAGGCCTTTTTTAGAAGGATTAAGTTGTCAAAATATCACTACAGATAGTGTTATAGCAGGAAGAGGCTATAACCGTTATCAACTCCATAACGCAGCGTTTTTCCACCATGGAAGATTTGATTTATTAGACTATATATATGCTAGATTTCGACATATAAAAGCAGCAATAAATGAAGGAAGATTTAATACAACATATTATCGCCAAGAAGTTATTTATACACCAAATGAAACAGAAACTATAGCAAAAACAATTTTGAGTGAATATCCAGAAAGCAAAGATCATGAAGAAGCAATATCATTTTTCTTAATTCAGTCAGCATTAAGACATGTTATTTATAATATTGGAAGACATTTGTTTCTATACGATGATCGAAATTTTCTTAAAAAATTTAAGAATCCAGGATTACCTATTGAGGAAATAATAAGAAGAGATATTACTAATTTTTCCAGTGCGGAAGAGACCGTAGAAAAATTAATTGGTTTAATTGCAGATAAAATAGATCCATTTAGTAAAGTAACGACAGGGGTCGGAATTACTCAAGAAAAATGGAGATTACCAGTTGATTGCCAGGAACTTATTAACCAATCTCCTTATTTAAGAGGAATTATACATGCTTGGCTAGGATTAGCTAATGAAGAAAAAATTTAAAAATTTTTATTATGTGCAAAAAAGAAAAGACTTTAAATCAAGAGGGTATAAAAAGAGAAAATTATCTATCGCAAATTCAAAGAATTTATCAACAATATGAACCTCCATCGTATTTGGTCTTAACTGGTTCATGAACAGTAGAGGCAATAAGCAAAAAAATACTTTCTCATAATGATATTGATATGAATATTTTTTTTCCTAAAGATCAAGGAGAAATAACTCTTCCTTCCTTAGATGGATATTCAATAACATTAAGAGAAAATAGTGCTATCTTATTTCCTAAAAAACAATTGCCTGGTTTTCTAAATATAGAAATTTCTTTTTACAGATACAAAGATATCGTAATAGGAGATAGTGGAGATATTATAGTTTTCTATAATAATGGAAATATTATTTATCAATTTCCAATAATAACCTGTGAAATAAATTCTTCTTCTGGTATTATTAGAGTTTTAACAAAATCTTTAGAATATCAAATTGCCACTTGGCTTATTAGAATTTTTGGGAATCCAACAAATCCAAAAAGAAGCGTATTACCTAGAGATATTGAGCATTTAAGAACTTTAATTTCTTTACCTTATAATATAGATAAAGTTCAACAATATATTCGAACTCACCCTCAATTTGATGGAGAAGAAAATCAAATTTTAAATATGTTGTTAAAATTACTAAATTTTTAATTTTTTTTAAAAAATTTAGAACTTCATTTTAGTTATATAAAATAAAAAATAGCTGTTTTTTTGATTTTTTTTAATAGTAAAATTGTACTTAAATAAATTTAATGAAAATTTATGGATTATAATAACATTCTTTCAAAATTAGAAACTCTTTATAATTATGCTAAAAATTCAAAAACAAGAAAGTCGTTTTTTCTTTCATTAATCAATTACTTTGACTTTCTATATAAAGAAAAGGCTTTGTCTTTTATTTTTAATTTAATACAAGAAATAAGAAAAAAAGATCTTAAAGAAATTGATCAGGCATATAATCAAAGTTTGGAAGAATTAAGAAATACTTTAATTAAAATAAAAAAATTTACAGAAGAAAATCAAATAAAAAATAAAGCTTTCTTAGATGAACTTAAAAAATTTGAAGACCTTGAAAAAAGAATAATAGAAACTACAGGTGATGAAATTGAAGAAAGATTTAAATGTCTAACAAGAGGCTTATATTATTTAATAAATTCTGAAGGTATAAAATACAAAAATTTTTATAAAAACTTTGCTCAATTTAGCGATGATCTTAAGGAAATTGAATGGACTTTTTCTCCCAATTCTTATAAATACCTAGATCTTCTCTCTAAAATCGGCAGAATAAAGAATACTAGACCATGGTTCTTTTTTGAAAAAATAAAAATGTTTTACGAATATTACTTCAATATCGAAGAATATCAAAAAGAAGCAAGAGAAAAATTTTTTGAAATGGTCGGTTTACTTTATATCAAAGAAGATATAAAGACTATTTTAAATAAAGAAAACGAACCAACAAAATTTATAAAAAAAGAAGATTATGAATACTATTTAGACAACATGCATTTTTTTGTAAAAAAGTCTCTTTATGATAATTTTAATTTAAAAACTAAGAATTATTATTGGAATTACGACTCAAAAAGAGGAATTTTTACTATAAACAAAGAAAAAGTCTTTTTTAAAAAAGAAAGCTTTAGAGCAAAATTGCTTGAACTTTTAACAAAAAATGAAAAAAATATTAAAAAGAACTGGAGCTGGGATGAAATAATCGAGGAAATTGAAGGCGTTTTAGATGAAACAAAACAAAAAGAACAAAAAAACAGAGTTTATGAAACTGGAAGAGACATAAACGAATATATCGCCTCAAAAACAGGAATTAGAGATTTTCTTTTAGTAAACACTCAAAATATTCAAATAAATCCAATTTACCTTTAAAATATCGGCTCCGACTCGGCTCCGATAATCTCCGAAAGTCTTTTTATAAACTCTCTTCATGCAAGAAAATAATTTTTCAATAAAAAGAAAGTTTAGGGTTAAGGATATTTTTCAACAAAAAGAAATGAAACAAAAATTAGTCGATTATTTTTCTATATTAATTGAAATTAATAAAAGAAAAAAATATGAAAATAAAACCAAAAATAACAGAAATAGAAATAGTTCCAATCAAGCCTAAAAACGGAATTGTTGGTTTTGCTAGCTTTGTTTTAAATGATGTTTTGTATCTAGGTTCAATTGCTATTATGACAAAGCTTAATGGAGGATATCGGCTTGTTTATCCTACAAAAAAAATCGGTGACAGAAGAATAAATATTTATCACCCCATAGAAAGAAATTTTTCTTTAGAAATTGAAAAGGTCGTGATTGAAAAATTTGAAAATTTAATGAAAAAGTATGATCGATACAATAGTTTTGACGCTTAAAGAAAATATGTTTGCTATAATCGAACACAATAAATTTAATCCGCCGACAAGCTTTATTTATAAAAATGATTTGCCTATCCGTAATCATTTTTTAAAATGTGTCCAAAATCCTTCTTTAAAAGAACTTAAGAATGGGATCTATAAACCCAGATTAACACTTATACAAAGAATTAATCATTATGGAAAAACAGAAAGGAATTTAAGGATGGAATTCTCCTGTCCAAAAATTATTTATTTAAATAACATTAATGAATTAGAAGAAAAAGACTTTCTAAAATTAATAGCAAAGCTAAAAATTTTATTAAAAAATATGGGGGTTTTTGTTTTTGAAAAATTTCTTATTAATGCTCCTGTATCTGCAATACATTTTTCAAAAAATATCATTCTTGATGATTTTTCAATTCCCTACTCTTATATAAGTTATCTAAAAAATATCCAAATCAATAAAAAATTAGATAGCAATCAAACTGATTATAGGAATGACGGATTAAGTTTTAAATATCGGGCTAATTCCTTTGAGGTTGTATTTTACGATAAAATCCATGACCTTAAAAAAACAAAAATAAGTTACAAGCGGACAGAGGATAAGGAAGAAAACTTACTACAACTTAATATTCTTGACTGGATTGAGAATAGCAAAAAAACTCCACTTGAAATTTTAAGATACGAAGTGCGTCTCAATACCAGACAAAAAATTCTTCAGATTTTAAAAAAAATTGGTTTAGACTGGGATCTTTCAAAAATTACTTTTAATAATTTATTTAAAAGAGATCTTTCAAAGAAAGTGCTTTTGTATTTTCTTGAAAAAATAAAAACAAGTTTTACTGAGTTAAAAAATAATGATTGTGATGATTATAGACAAAACTTTTTAAAAATTCTTTTTAAATTGAAAGGTAAAAAGAATGTTGCTTTAAGAATATTCGGTGCCTATATATTAGCAGAAAAATACGGCTTAAGAGAAATTAGAAATCTGTTAAATATTAAATCATACAAACAGTGGTATTTGTTAAAAAAAGAACTCAGTGAAAGAAAAGAAATTAATTTTGAAAAAATATTTTTTCCTGTATTTAAACAAATTAAGGAGTTTAAGTCTTTTAAACTTGAAAATTGTTAATAAATGATAAATAATTATAAATATGATAAAAAATAATTTTGAAAATCAATTTTACACAATTGAAGAAATTGCCAAAATATTAAAGGTGTCTTATCTAACAGTATATCGCTGGATTAGAGCAAAAAAATTATCGGCATATAAAATCGAAAAACAGTATCGAATAAAAAAAATTGATTTTGATTTATTTATTAAAAATTACAAAAAATAATTTATGAAAAAAATAAGTAAGATAGATAAAAAAATAGATATAAATTTAATAGATTTAATCAAAAAAGATTTACCATTTATTTTTGAAGATGGTAAAGTAAATATTCAAAAACTAAAAAATTTAATAAACGGAAAAGTGATTGAAAATGAAGATGATCGTTTTTATTTTAATTGGTCGGGTAAGAATAAAGTTTATAAAGCAATTGAATCTCCTGCATACTCTACTTTAATACCGCTTAAGAATAAATCAGTTGACTTTGAAAAAACAGAAAATATAGTAATTATCGGTGAAAATCTAGAAACATTAAAACTCTTACTTCGGCCATATTTTGGTAAGGTGAAAGTTATATACATTGATCCTCCCTATAACACAGGAAAAGATTTCATCTATAAAGATGACTTCTCAATTCCTCTTAAAACTTATCTTGAAAAAACAGGTCAAATTGATACAGAAGGTAATAAGCTAACAACAAACACTGAAACCAGTGGACGATACCATTCAGATTGGCTTAATTTTATGTATCCAAGATTATTTTTAGCAAGAAGTCTTCTAAGTGATGATGGGGTAATTTTTATCTCAATAGATGACAATGAATTACATCATTTAAGAATGATTATGGATGAGATTTTTGGAGAATTACTAACGACATTTATGACAAATTTTATAAAGAATTTAGGGCTAAAATCGATGAAATTGACGAAAAATTAGCCAATCTTCAACAAGCAGAAGACAATTATTATATTAATGCAAATTACTTATTAGAACTTGCTAACCGTTCATATGAACTTTTCTTAAGTTCGAAAATGGAAGAAAAAAGACTTCTTATTAAATTGACACTTTCGAACTTAAGAAGCGATGGAAGAACTCTTTATTATAACCTTCTAAAACCCTTTAATTACCTTTACGAATTCTCAGATCGTCCAATTGGGCTCCCCCGCCAGGTCTCGAACCTGGAACCTTGTCGTTAACAGCGACCTGCTCTACCAATTGAGCTACAGGGGAATAAATTTTTTCAAAAACTGTCTTCCACGATAACTTTTTAATTGTTTTTCTCTAATTAATGCTTCTTTTCTGGTTTTATAAATCTCTTTATAAATTATATTCCATTCACCGTCAAACCTGCTTGTAAAACTGTTTTTAAAAATTCTTTCTTTATGAAAATTTAATCTTTCTTCTAAGTTTTTAGTTTGACCAATATAAATTTTTTTATGTCTTTTATTATAAAGGACATAAACAAAAAACATATTTATAAAAAACCTGCTTTTACCTCCGCCAACTGGCGGATGAGCTACAGGGGAAATAAAAAAATTAAAAATTCAATCCGCCGGCTGGCGGATCAAAAGTTAAAAATTATTTTAAATTCTTCTTTTTAAATATTTTCTGCCAAAACTAATTTTAAAAGAGCTTGTTTTTTTGTTGTTAACAAATCTTTGTCCTAACTATCTATTCAAAATTTATATGATAGTTTATCAAGTTTTTAAATATTTTAACAAAAAAAGCTTAAAATTCTATCGTTTTTATTATCTTACTGCCATCTCTTTATCCGGCGAGCTGCCTTTAAAATAAATTTTGCCGTTAATGTTGGCTAATTTTTCAATATTATAACTTGGTTGTCTGTCTTTAATCACTTTTTCCACCAAATCATTTAATTTAGGGCCGTATTGATTAATTAGATTTCGGGGGACATTGATGCGGGATATTTGGGCTTTTTCAACAACAATCCGGCTTTGGTTGTTTTCTATCTCTCCTGAAACCTTAAGATAAACCGGAAGATTAGCGTTAGGAATTTTAAACTTGGCTGCCGCTTTAATAATCTCATCTTTGGCCACTCCTAAGGCAAGAAGATAATTAAATGCGTCCTGATAATCCACTGTTGCCGCTCCTTCAACTGTTCCATCAGGATTAACCCGAATCTGAACGTTTTGAAAAGGAAAATATGAATAGTTTTTTCTTCTGTTATCAGCTAAAGCTGTTGCCTCCTGGCTGGTAAAACTCTGTTCCACGGGATGAGAGCCGGAAACAATCAATGTTTTTCCCAAACTTTTAGCTTTTTCCTCTGAAAGAGATTGATATTCAACCGCTAATTTACGATAAGCTGAATCTAGGTCTTTTTTTGTATACTGAACGCCAAGACTTATGGGTTTTAAAAAATAAAAAAATCCAAAAACAACTATTCCGAAAAAAATAAGAAAAAGAAAAATAATTTTTTTCATAATAAGAATAATTTTAAACTAATCTCTTTAAAAAGGCAAGGTTAAAGGAATATTGTTGTTGGGAGAGTCTTCTTCTAAATACTTTTTCCAGTTAACTTTAATCTCTTCTTTGCCTTTAGAAGTTAAGTAATAAATTCTGCCGTTTTTAACACCAAAATCAAAAACCTCTTTTGTTAATATCACATCACCAATACAATATTTTTTAAGTTCGTCCATCTTCCCCTCTTTATAAAAATCAATTGCCATTAAACCATGACCCGTTTTTTTCTTTTCTAAAGTCGCTTGTAAAATATCGTTTAGAGCCAGTCTTTTGCCAATTTTTGTACGAATATCTTCCAAGATATCAAAAGCGGCAAAATGAGAAACTTCTCCCGGATAATATCGTTGAAGCACTGGAAGATCAAACTCTTTAACATTAAAACCAATGATATAAGAGCTTGATTCCAAAAGAGGAAAAAGTTTATTTAACTCATCTTCTAAAAAAACCTTTGTTTGATTATCGCGGTAATCAAAAATCGCTGCCACCGTCACCTCCAATTTTTTAGGGTCGCTAAACTGGCGAAAAGTATATTTTGTTTCCAGATCTAAAACCAATGGAAACTTTCTCATATTTAGTTAAGTTTTTTATGAGGAATTTTTTTTCTAAAAACCTCCATCTCAATCAAGGGGGGTAAATTTGACAGATTAATCTTTTGATCAAGAGAAAAGCGACCAAGCTTGCTTTCAAGACTTTCTTTTGCCTCATTGATCATCTCAAAAAATATCTCTTTTTCTCTTGGAGAAAGTTTTTTAAACTCTTGATTAAAAAACTCGTCTAACTTGCCAATCTTCCATAAACTTTCCACCAACTCATTTTTTTTAGCAGATAAAAGGCTGATATTCCCAAAAATCGGTTTTATCTGAAAACCCATCATCTTAACCTCCTGCCACATTTTTTCTACCCTTGGTTTGTTGTTTAAGATTCGTTGCAATTTTTCCAAAGCAGTTAAAAAATCGTCTTTTTTTTGCCTTATCATAGGATTATAATAATACTATGTTAAAACAAAAACTGCAACAAGATCAGATTAATGCTTTAAAAACCGGCCAAAAAGAAAAATTGGCGGTTATCAGATATGTTTTGGCAAAGATTAAAAACAAAGAGATTGAAAAACAAAGCCAACTTAATGATGAGGAAACAATTGCGGTAATGCGAAAAATTTTAAAAGAACTGGAAGAAACTTTAGTTGCTGCTAAAAACAATCAAAGACAGGAATTGGTTGAAAAAACCAATCAAGAGATAGAAATCATCTCCTCTTACCTACCTCAAGAGCTTTCTGATGAGCAGTTAAAAGAAGAGGTGGAAAAAATAATCAAAACCAACCAAGAAATCTATCAAAAAAATCCCAAGGCAATCATTGGTCTTTGTGTTAAGGCTTTAAAAACCAAAGCCAATCCTCAAAGAATTATCAAAATCCTTGGCTTATGAATTTTTTAAAAAAAATTTTTTTTCTTTTTTTAAGTTTTTTTTTAATCTTTTCTCTTTTAAAAAACATTATTAATCATCAAAAAAAACTTCAGTTTTATCAAGAGTATGAAGAACAACTAAAAAAAGAGCGAAAAAAAAATATTGAACTAAAAACCGAGATTGCTAGAAAAAATGATCTTTATTATGTTGAGAAAATCGCCAGAAACAAGCTTAATCTATCTAAAGAAAACGAGATGGTGATTATTCTTTCTCCACCCTCACCAACACCAACAATCATTACTCCTACACCAGCGCCTAACTGGTATCTTTGGTTTAAAGTATTTTTTAATTAGGTAAAATAAGAGTTATGAAAATTATTAATCGTCGCTTTCACTACCAGTATCAGGAGATTGAAAAATATCAGGCAGGAATTGTCTTGACTGGTCCTGAGGTTAAGTCAATAAAAAACGGTCGCTTAAAACTTGATGAGGCTTATATAAAAATTATTGGCTCAGAAGCATATTTAATTAACGCCCAAATTCCTTTATATCAATATGCCAGAGATGAAGATTACAACCCAACCCGTTCTCGAAAACTTCTTTTAAATAAAAAAGAATTAATTCGCTTAAAAACCAAGATTCAATCCAGCCCCGGATTGACAATAACCCCTGTTTCCTGCTATAATAAAGGCGACTTGATTAAATTGGAAATTGCTTTGGTTAAAGGGAAAAAAGAGGTTGAAAAAAGAAGATTGGAAAAAGCAAAAGATATTAAAAGGGCGACGGACAGAGAGATAAAAGAGTACCTTAAAAAATAAATCATTTAGAGTTTAGAATTTAGAATTTTTAATTTTCGCTAAAAACAAGTTTGGGGATGACAGGTATTGACGAAAAGATTGCTCTTTTAAAAATGGCGAGGGCGGATCTATCTGTTAAATAGAAAAAAACAACTGCTGAAAAGGCAGAAGCTGCTTTTTATGCCCGCAACGCTAACTATGCTTACGCATATGTTAACTAAACAGGCATAAAGGCTCTCTTTTTGGGTTTTTTCCGGTTCAACCTAAAAAGGGATAAACCAACCGGAATTGGTTTTTAAAAAAGTTTTCGGTCTTTTTAAAAACCAAGCTTTTTAAAACCGACGGTTCAAACAAGGTTTGATGGTTTTTCTTGTTTAAACAAAGTTTAAAAACCATCTATCTCTCGCTAAACATTTTTAAAAACGCCTTTTCGGACTCCGGTTCAAATCCGGACATCTCCACCAAAATAAACACTTGATATTAAACGTATAATATAGAATATGGAGCTTGGAACGCAGAACATATAATATTAATAAAAAATGTCAAAAATCAAAACTAAAAACTTAAAACTAAAATCTAAAACCTTAAACAATTAATCCTTCTAACTCCTAACTACTAGCTACTAACTACTAAATTAATTTTTAATCAATAATTAATAAATTAATACTTTTAAAACCTTTAAATTTTTCTCACCTGTTATAATTTTCTAAACTCTTTCAACAAACGCGTTCTATTTTATTTAAAGTTTAAAATTTAAATTAATCTAACACGCTAATCTGATATAGATTGTTATAATAAGATATTTTAAATATAGATTGACAAGAAGCCAAAAAAATACTATGCTGTTGCTGTTTGACAATCATTATTAGTTTAAAAATAGCCAAAGGAGGTGATAGAACATGACAAAAGCAGACTTAATCGCTCAGGTAGCCAAAAAAGCCGGTTTAACCGCTAAAGCCGCCAAAGACGCTGTCACCACAGTTTTCTCAACCATTAGTGACGCGATGAAAAGAGGTGAAAAAGTGGTCGTCACCGGTTTTGGCACCTTTTTAGTCCGCAAAAGAGCTGCTAGAAAAGGACGCAATCCTCAAACTGGGGCTGAGATTCAGATTCCTGCTACTAAAACACCTGGTTTTACCGCCGGAAAAACTCTTAAAAGATTGGTTAAGTAAATTTACTTTTTTAAAAACAAACAACCGCTCTTTAAAAGGGCGGTTGTTTTTTTATAGATTGTTTGTTAAAATAAATCTTGTTCTATGACTAAAAAGATCGCTTTTGGTTTAAGTGTTTTTTTGTTTTTTATTTTTGTTTTCACTGGCTTTTATTGTTTAAACTTTTTTGAGTCAGAAACCGTTCTCGCTCAAGAAAAGGTCGCCTACAATCTTTCCTATCCGGGAATCTTGCCCGATCATCCGTTATATTTTATAAAAACAATTAGAGATAGATTATTGGATTTTGGCACCCGCGACTATATTAAAAAAGCCCAACTTTATCTTCTTTTTTCTGATAAAAGAGCTAATGCCAGTCTTTTTTTAATAAAAAAAGGAAAAAATAAACAAGCGGTCACGGTTTTTTCTAAAGGAGAAAAGTATTTTTTAAAAATTCCTTCGCTCTTAACAACCGCTAAAAAACAGGGTATTAGTCCACCGGCCGGTTTTGTTGAAAAGTTAAAATTAAGCAATCAAAAACACCAAGAGGTTGGTCAGGAGCTTTTAAAAACCGTTCCTCAAAGCCAGATAGATGAGGTAAAAAAAGTAATGAAAATCACCCAAGAAATCAGGGTTCTTCTAGAAAAACTTTAATCTCTTTTTAAAACCAAACCAAAAACTATTGCTAAAAGAAAAAAGTTTTGTTGTAAGGTAAGCCAATAATGATCAAAAAATCCAGTAAAGATAATAGTCAATAGTAAATAATCAATAGTAAATTTTCTTTTTTTAAGGAAAAAAAATAGTTTATAAAAAAGAAAAAAAGCCATTGGGATTCCTATCTCGGCGATAATTAATAAAAAAATGTTGTGAACTGGTTGATTAAAAAAAAGAGGGTATGGGGAGGAAAAATGGTTTTGAGCTAAAAGATAGTTTCCTAATCCTACCCCAAAAAGAGGGTGTTGAATAATAATAATAAGGCTGTTTTTAAAAAGCTCCACTCTTTTTAAAAAAGAATGGGGGTCGCCCTTTCCTTGTAAAAAAATCAAAGAAAGAATAAAAAAGGTTGTTGTTCGTGAAAAAAAACAAAGTCCGCAGTTTTTGTTATTCTTTAAAAAATAAATTAGGTTTAAAAATAAAAAACCAATAATGGCGATTTTAGAAAAAGAAAGAAAAATCAAGCTGGCGCTGACAAAAAGAATAAAGAATCGCCAATAAAAAAACCGGTTAATTTTTTTATTGGTTAAAACAAAAAAATAAAGTAAGAGATAAAAACCAGCCAAAGAATTAGGATGAGAAAAACTGGCGTAGGGTCTTAAAATCTCTTTGCCAAAAAAACTAATTTTGGCAATTCCCGGTGTTATTAAAGTAAAATATCGTTCACCTAAAAAATAAACAACTCCTTGAAGAGAACGTTGATAAAAAAGCTGAAAAATCGCCAGCGTTAATTCTAAAAAACCATTAGCAGCAAAAGCCAAAAGAATTTTTTTAAAAGAAAGTTGGTTTTTTGTAAAAATAATAAAAACTGCCAACCATTCTAAAACCTTAACTGAGTAATAAAAAGCAACCTGTTTATTTAAGGCAAAAATAAAATTAAAAAACAACAAGAAAAACAACCAATAATTTTTTTTAAAAAAAGAAAAAACTGTTTTTAAATTCAAACATAAAAGAAAGAAAAAAATTACATCGGTAAGATAAATTTTTATGGCCAAATAATCAACCCTAACGCCAGAAAGATAGGAAAAACCAAGAAAAAAGTGTTTTGCTAACTGAGTTGGTAGAAAAAGCAAAAAAACAACCATTAACCATTGAGAAAGTTTCTCTTTAAAAGAGAGAGGGTTGTTTTTTTTCTTTGGTTGGTTGGTTTCTGTCTTCATTTAAATTTTTTTGGGAAAAAATTTTAACCGCGCCAAAAACGCCGTCATAACCTGGGTCAACAAAAACACCTCGATCTCTAACAATCTCAATTGCTTGTTTAATTTTTTTACCAGCAACCGCCTCAATCTCGTTTAAAGTTTTTTTTAAAAGAATCTCAAACTCGCTCCCTAAATTTTCGATTAACCATTGATACTCTTTTTCCGCCTTAGTTATTGATCCTTGATTAATCTCAGTTAAAACCTCCAAAAGAGGCACTAAAGAAACAAAAGGTATCCGTTTTTTTTCTTTATCATAAACAAAAGTTACCCCGTTTTTGTTTTTTAAAAACAAAAGGTCGTCTTTTTGAAGAATTTTTTCTGATAAATCAAGTACTCGATTCTCTACACCAATAGTCAATGGCTTTTTGCAAACCGGACAGATGGTGTCTTGCTTTTTTACCTCTAAAGGAGAAAGTTTGACCTGACACTGACGATGGCCTGACCAGTGATATTTACCTTCTTCTGGAAAAAACTCAATTGTATAACCAATTTTTAATCTTCCGTTTGGATCTTGTTTTATCGCCTTAATAATGTCGTCATAAGAGATATTGATCATTGACTCGTTTTGATCTTTAGCAATAAAAACCGTTGCCTCCCGACCTAATTTTTGGGCCGAATGAGCATCAGAAAAAGAAACAATACTCCGATTTTTTAATTCTTTTATCTGCCAATTCATAATCGGATCTGAGGAAAGACCGGTTTCTATTGCGTAAATATACTTTGAATAGTCTTCAAAACATTCCTCAATTGAGTTAAAACCGGACTTTGAACCATATAAAGAAAACCAAGGCGTCCAGACATGGCAAGGAATTAAAAGGGTCTTTTCGTCAATCTCCAAAATCATTTTTAACAACTTTTTGGCAGACAAACCAATAATTGGCCGGCCATCAGTATAAAGATTACATCCGTATTGATTTAACTTATTAATAATCTTTTCACAAACCTCAATTGAGGGAGAAAAAATCAGATTATGAATCCGTCGGGTTTGCCCAGCCTGGGAATAGATGCTAGAAATCTCTGTTGTTAATAAAAAATAGGTTTCACCGGGCTTTTTTTTTAAAGTATAAATACCAGAATTTGTTTCAATTAACTCTTCCTTAATTGAACGAAACCATAAAGGGTGAGTCCAGTCAGCCGTGGCTACTAATTTTATCCCTTTTTTAGCGGCAAAACTAGAGATTTCTTCCAAGGTCATTCTTTGAGAAACCGCCCGCGAGTATTTTGAATGAAGATGGAGATCACTAATAATTGACATAGACAATATTTTAGCAAAAAAACACATTAAGTCATTTAAATGCTTGTTGTTGTTTCCGCTCGTGTTTCTCTAATGACGGTAATTTTAATCTGACCAGGAAAGACATCAAATTTTTTCTCTAACTCTTCTTTTATTTTAACGGCCATTATTCGCACATCATCGTCGGTTGTTTCTTCGGACTTAACAATCACTCGCAACTCTCTTCCTGCCTGAAGAGCATAGGCATCAACCACTCCTTTTTGATTTTTTGCCACCTCTTCAATGGTTTTAATTCTTTTTAAGTATTCTTGAAAATCTTCATGACGAGCACCAGGTCGACCGCCAGAAACCGCATCAGCAATATAAACAATCACCGCCTCAACCGAAGAAAAAGGAACATCTTCATGGTGAGAAGCAACACAATCAATTACTTTTTGGGGGAAACGATATCTCTTTAAAAGCTCAACTCCCAGCTCAATATGAGAACCTTCTTTATCAGTAATCACCTTACCAATATCATGGAGAAGACAACCTAATTTTACTGTATTAACATCGGCTTTTAACTCATTAGCCAAAGCCACACCAATCCTTGTCTCTTCTAAAGTGTGGGCGATCATGTTTTGACCATAAGAATAACGATATTTAAATTTCCCCAAAAGTTTAATTATCTCTGATGGAAGATTATAAACGCCAACCCGATGAGCCAGATCATCGCCAGCTCGATAAACTACTTTTTCTACCTCCTCTTTGGTTTTTTTAACAATCTCCTCAATTCTTGCTGGTTGAATTCGGCCGTCTTTAATTAGTTTTTCCAAAGACAATCGGGCAATCTCCCGCCGCATTGCGTCAAAAGAAGACAGTCTAATCACTCCTTCTTCCTCTAAGTCAACATCAACGCCGGTAGCCAACTCAAAGGCCCGGATATTTCTTCCATCTTTACCAATAATTCTTCCTTTAAAATCCTCGTTGGGTAAAGAAACTGTTGATAAGGTAAACTCGGCCACTAAATCAGTGGCTCCATATCTCATTGCCTCAGCCAAGATCTCTTTTGCTTTTTCATCAGCTTTTTGTTTGATCTCCTCTTCTGCTTGTTTAACTCTTTTAGCAATCTCCTCTTTTAACTTTTCTTCCCAACTAGACAACAAAAGCTCGCGTGCTTTTTCTTTAGTTAAGTGCGCCACCTTTTCTAGTTTTTGCAAAATCATCTCTCTTTTCTCTTCCCATTCTTGTTTTAATTTGGCAACAATCTCTTTTTCTTTAACTAAATTTTCTTTTTCTTTTTCTAATTTTGTCTCTTTTTCTTCTAAAAAATGTTCTTTTTTTGCCAATCTTTTTTCCGCTTCAAACGCTTCATTAAGGCCTTTTTTTGCTTCATTAATAATTCTTCTTACCTCATCTTCTGCTTGACGCCGAATATTTAATGCCTCTTCTTGAGCTTTAAGAATTATTTCCTTAGCTGCTTGTTCTTTTTCTTTTTGCTTTTTTAAGGAAAAAATTTTTTTAAAGGCTTTAAAAAACATAAGAAAACAAGGGTGTCTTTAAGGAAGATATTCTTAGTAATTAATTTTTTTATGAAAAGAATAACTCATCATAGTAGTCAATTTAAAAATAAAATTTATATCTCCTTAAAGACAAATTTTTAACTAAAACTATTTTACTCTTCTTGTTTAAACTTTTCAATTGTTTTTTTAACCGTTTCAAAAGAAAAACCCCGCCTTAAAAGAAAACTAACCGCTTTTTTATATCTCTTTTCCCAAGAAATTTTTTTCCATCTTTGCCAACGACCAGCTAAACTTTTATAAGCTAACTCTTCATCATTAAGCGGGTTTTGAGAAAAATATCTCTCTATCAACTTATTGGCTACCCCATGTTTTAAAAGCTCTCTTTTTAAAAAAAGGATGCTTTTAGGTTTCAGTTGGATTTTTTCCTCAATAAAAATCTCAATGAATTTCTCATCATTAATTAACTCTTCCTCTTTTAGTTTTTTTATTATCTGCTCAATAATTATTGATGAAAGCTTATATTTTCTAACTTTTTGAGAAAGATAGTCTCTTATCTCTTTTTCTGTTCTTAAACGAAATTTTAGAAAAAAAAGGCTTTTTTGGAAAAGTTTCTCTAAGGCTTCTTTTTCATTCATAACTTAATTTTTTTTTAACATCTTGTCATAGATTTCTTTAATCAGTTGAGATTTTAGCTTTTCATTTTTAACCAATATCTCTTTCACCTGATCTTTTCCTTGACCCAAAACCTTATCTCCCATCTTTAAAAATGAACCGCTTTTGGTAATTAAACCGGCGCCAATGGCTGCATCAATAATTCCTTCTTCCTTATCAATTCCCTCATTGGTAATAACCAACTCTGCCTCTTTAAACGGCGGTGCCACCTTATTTTTAACAATTCTTACTCGCACTCTAGCGCCATAAACCTGATTGTTTTTCTTTAAAGTCTCAATTTTTCGGCAGTCCATCCGCACCGAAGCATAAAACTTTAAAGCCAGACCGCCTGGAGTTGTTTCCGGATTACCAAACATAACACCAATTTTTAAACGAATCTGGTTGGTAAAAACAATGGTTGTTTTTGATTTGGAAACAACCCCGGCTAACTTTCTTAAGGCCTGCGACATTAGTCTTGCCTGAAGACCAATCTGCGACTCGCCCATCTCGCCCTCTATCTCTGATCGAGGAACTAACGCTGCCACCGAGTCAATAACAATAATATCAACTCCGCCGGAACGAATCAAAGACTCAGCAATCTCTAGTGCCTGTTCACCAGTGTCTGGTTGAGAGACTAAAAGATCTTCCAACTTTACTCCTAATGTCTTTGCCCAAGCCGGATCTAAGGCGTGCTCAGCATCAATAAAAGCGGCAATACCGCCGGCTTTTTGCGCTTCGGCAATTAAAGTCAGAGAAAGGGTGGTTTTTCCTGATGACTCTGGACCAAAGATCTCAATGATTCTCCCTTTAGGAATACCACCAACTCCTAAAGCTAAATCTAATGGCAAAATCCCGGTCTTAATCACATCAACCGCCACTACTGGTGACTGTCCCAATCTCATAATCGCTCCTCGACCATACTGTTTTTGAATCTGTTCAATGGCGATTTTTATCGCCTGCAGTTTAGGATTTTTTTCTTCATTTTTCATATTTTTTATTTTTAAATTTTAAAATTGTTAATATTTGTTAATATTATTATATTATTTAAAAAACATAGATTAAACCAATAACAATTGCTCCCCATAAAAAAACCGTAATAATTAAAGGTTTGTCAGTGGTGACAATTTTTTCCGGTATTTCTCCTTCATATTTCTCATAAAGAAGTTGGGCGTAACGAGAGATACCATAAACCACTAAAGGAATGGTCATCATTAACCACTTTCTTCCTTCAAAACCGGAAAAACTATGACTAAAATACTGAGAAAGCCAGGTTTCAATCAATGGTGGTTTTTCAAAATAAGTGTAGAAAGAATAAGCAATAATCGTCATTGTGGCAAAGGTATAGGTTAAAAAGTCCAAAAAATGCTCATTATAACGATAAAGAGAAAGACGCGCCTCTTTGCCGCTACTTACCAACTCAGCATGTCTTTTTACCGAAGCCATAAATAAAGAACCAAAAAATATTGTTAAAATAAGCCAAATCGGAATATGATAACCACTGACTACCTCGCCAGCTAAAGCGCGAATCATAAAAGAAAAAGAAATGGTAAAGATATCAATCACTGGATATTTTTTAAAATAAAAAGAATAAAAAAAATGAAGAAGAATAAAAACCAAACTTAAAAGAAAAAAGTTAGTTGAAAAAAACAAAGAAATCACTAAAGAAATAATTATTAAGATAAAAGCCATAAAACTTGCCTCGGCTAAAGAAATCTTTCCTGAAGCAATCGGCCGGTTTTTTTTAATAGGATGTTTTTTGTCGTAAGGATAATCAATAATATCGTTTAAAAGATAAGAAGCCGAGGACAAAAGACAGAAAACAAAAAAAGCGTTTAGGGTGTTTATAAAAACCAACCTATTAAAAAGCTTTCCGGAAAAGATAATTGCTGTAAAAACCGCTAAATTCTTAATCCATTGATTAGCTCTCAAAGCATAAAAATAAATTATTAATCTTTTTTTTATCATTTTAAAAATATATTATAGTATAATAAAACATAAAAAATTATGATTGATCTTGATAATATAAAAGACTTTTTAAAAAGCTCAGACAACCAAAAGGTTGTTCAATCATTAGACAATCTAAATCATCAGATAGAACAATCGTTTATTGAGGTAGAAAAAACTTCTTTTCCTTATTTTTATAAAAAAGCAAATAACATTGTTATCTGCGGCATGGGGGGTTCGCGCTTTCCAGCCTTAATTATCAAAGAGCTTTTTAAAGATGAGTTGTCTTTGCCAATAATTATTAATGATGATTACCTTTTACCAGGTTTTGTTAATAAAAAAACCCTTGTCATCCTTTCCTCTTACTCAGGAACAACTGAGGAAGTTTTAATTAACGCTCAAAAATCATTAAATAAAAAAGCACTTATTTTTGCAATAACTAGCGGCAACCAACTAGCAAAAATCTGTCTTGAGAAAAAACTGCCGGTGTATGTTTTTAGACCATTATATAATCCTTCAAATCAACCAAGAATTGGTTTTGGTTATAGTATTGGTGCTCTTTTATCTTTTTTAATAAAACTTGGTTTTTTAAATGTTGATAAAAAAAAAGTGATGGTGGCTATAAAAAAAATACCAAAATTAACCGCTAGTTTTAAAACTGATATAGAAACTAAAAAAAACCCCGCCAAACAACTGGCTTTAAGCCTTTATCAAAAATATCCTTATTTTACTGTGGCTGAGTTTTTAACTGGTTGGGGAAATGCTTTAGCCAATCAAACTAACGAAACCGCCAAAAATATCTCAATCTTTCGAGTTATTCCCGAGCTAAATCATCATCTAATGGAAGGGTTAAAACATCCGCAGGAGATAAAAAAACTTTTGGTTTTTGTCTTCTTTTATTCTTCACTATACTCTTCTTCTATCCAAAAGAGATTTCTTATCACTAAAGAGGTAGTAGAAAAAAATCGGATAAAAACTCTCTGGTTAACTTTTTCTGGAAAAGATAAGATAGAACAGGTTTTTGAAGCAATGGCTTTGGGAAGTTACTTTACCTTTTATCTTTCTCTTTTATATCAGGAAAATCCCTCTCTTATCCCCTATGTTGATTATTTTAAAAAGCGTTTAAAAGAGATTTAATAATTCAGATTTTCCGAAAAAATTAAATTATTAGATTTTTTATAAAAAATTTACCAAATCAAAAAAAATTTTTTTTAGAATTAAAAAATCATTAATATTAATCCTTTCTCTTGTTGTATGAGGTTCGATCACACCATCAGACAAAACAACGGTTTTAATTTTTCTAAAATTTAAAATATTCGCATCACTAATTCCTGATTTATTAAGAAAATAGGGTTTAATTTTGTTTTCTTTAATAATTTTAAAAATTTTTTTTAAAAATTTATCATTTTTTTTATGTTGATATCCGGGGCAATATCCATCAAATTTTATATTGATATTTCCCTTAAATTTTTTTTGAATTAAATTAATTGTTTTTTTAAATTTGTTTTTTAAATAAATAAAATTTTTATTATCATAACTTCTGATTTCGCCTTTAATAATGGTGTTTTCTGGAATTGAATTTATTGCCGTTCCAGAGTTTAATAGGCCAATATTGACAGTGGTATTTTTTTTATTGCTGTAGCCTATTTTTATTTTTTTAAGAAATTCAATTGTCGGCAAAAGAGAGTTTATTCCTTTATCTGGGGTTGAAGCATGGGTTGATTTTCCTAAAAATTCAATATAAAAATTTATGATTTCTGGAGAGCGAAGAACAATTCCACCAACCGGATTGGCATTATCAAAAATTATCCCAGTTTTTGCCTTTAGCCAATTAAAAGGAAAAAACTCTATTCCACCGCCAGTTTCTTCTTTTACAGAAAAAATTATTTCTAGGTTTCGATTAATCTGATGGTTGATTAAAAGGTCAACTAAAAGAGCAACAAAAACTTTGTTGTCTGCGCCAAGAATTGTCTTTCCGCTTGAGGTTAAAAAACCGTTTTTAATCTGAGGTTTTATTCCTCTTCCTGGTTCAACCGTATCCAAATGAGCACAAAAAAGAATTGGTTTCCCCTTTCCTTTTGTTTTTACAAAAAGATTGCCTATTTTATCAATTTGATAGGTAAAATTCTTTTTGTTTTTGATTAAATTAATAATAAACTCCCTAATTTTCTCTTCTTCTCCAGAAACACTATTAATTTGTATTAATTTGATAAAAAGATTAACAATGTCTTTCATTGTTTTCATTATACCAAAATATAACTGAAGGCTTTCCCCATCCCTCAAAAATATTTACACCACCAATCCAAAATTCAGTGTAGTTATTAGTTTCTTCCGGTGATAAGGGTTGTTCTATCCATCCTCCTAATCCTCTAAATAGGTTCAATGATGGTACATTACTTGCCTCAACAACAGCAAATAAAGGAACTTTGGGAACAGATCCTTGATCATATTGAGCGGTTAAATCTTTGACTAAAGCTTTAATTAATAATTTAGCAAGCCCAAACCCACGAACTGCTGGATCAACATATACACTACCTAGCTCTAAAGCCGCTATAACACTTTCTCCTTTTTCATTAGTTTTAAAACATGGATGAATTCTTGCGAATCCTATGGGAATTAAAAAATCAGGATCCATAATTAAAACCGCTAAGCCCGCCCGAATTGATTCTAATAATTCCTCAGGTGAGACTGGTAGCATTTGACTTTCACCATAAATTATCTGACTTAAAACACTAGTTATTTCCAATAATAATCCAGGATATTTTTTTGCTGCTTCACTTAATTCAAAAGGCGGGACAAACCAACATTTATCAATAAATTTTTTTAATTCTTTCTTATCACCTTTCCAGGTTTTGTTCTTTAAATAGTGTTTCTAACTGAAATGATATTTTTGATGGCTGTTCCATAATTTTTTCTAAGAATTTATAAAAAAATAAAGAAATAAAAAAAGAGGAAGATCACCTTTGTCTGAAAATTGTTTTTAAAATTAATTTAAAAGTTTTTTTCATGTTTTTATTATACCATATTAAAATTCTTTTTACCAAAAAACGTGCTAAAAATTAAAGTCTATTGTTTTGTTAAGGCTATTTTGACTAAAGGGATCTTCTAGAAACACAAAAAATTTTTATCTTAATATAAAAATCTTATCTAAAATCTCTTTCTTAAAAACAATTCCCGCATTTTTCACTAAAAATCCCCGCAATTATCATTATTACAATCTAAATTTTAATATCACCATAAAACCAAAAATCAGCCGGAGTAGAGTATTTTAAAATTTCTCTCGCTTCATTTTTTAATCTCAACATAACTTTTGATAATTTCTTTATTAAAAACATCCGAATCAATTAAAACCTCATCTGTTATTAAAACATCCATAATCTCAAAAAAAATTATTGGGGGTTTGGCTTGCTTTTTCATTTTCCCAAACATTTTCATCAAAAGAACCAAAACCCAATTTTTTTTGCTCAAGTCTTTCAGTCCCGTTTAGGCAAAAAACAACATCGCTGAAAAAGCTAAATAGGGATTAGGGTTGTATCAGGATAGCAAAACTTAATTATTTTACTTTTTTCCTTATTGTTAAAATACATCGGAATTTTTATTGCTGCGCTGCGATTTATTTTTGAAAAAGCAATACTATCATTCAAAATCGGCAACGATAAAAAAGCCTTATATTTATCTTCGGGTAATTGTTTAAAAAATTTAAACCCTGAATTAAGACAAGCTTTTTCATTTAAAATCAATGGTTTTTTATTTTTCACTACCCAACCAGTGTTTCCTTCTCCTTTTTTGAGAACAATCTTTAATATTTTAATTTTTTATAGGGTTTTTTGAACTAAGAAGAATGAGTTTTTTCTCTTTTTGATCATAAATATAAATTAAACAATAATCAATTTTAATATTTTTTTTCAAAAATTCTAATTAATTTTGTAAAAAAGAGTTAAAATCATTATTCTTATCAGAATAAAATTAGCTCATATTTCAAAAATTTTAACTATTTTATTTTTTATTATTTTTTTAATAGATAAATTTTACAACCTCTTTTCCCAATTTAACCGCATAATTTGTTCCTCGATCATAAGGATAAGTCATCTCTAAATTAGCAAGGTAAAAATTTTTTGCCGGTGTAAAAAAATTTGGTTTGTTTTTAATAAATTCTTTATTAAAAATTGGTTGAGCAAAATGAGTTTTAAACAAAAAACAATCGGTTATTGATGAACAATAATGAGGATTAATAGCTTTTAGATAAGGAAGAATAAAATCAATTAACTCTTCTTTAGTCATTTTTAATATTGGATCGCTGTCTTCTAAATACCAACCCAAATAAACAATCTCTTTTCCCCCATAATGCTTTTTGTTAATAAAGTTAGTATGTTGAACTATAACCATCATGGGAATTTTTTCAGTTGATACATTAAGCCAATAAGTTTTATCCAAAAGAGGTTGTTTTGACTCAATAATTAATGTTATGGCTGATAAATACTCAATTTTGCGGAGATTTTGCGTAAATTCTGCGGAAAATATTTTTTCTGATATCTGGCTTAAAAGCGGTGAAGGTAAGGTAGAGACAACTATATTAAATAATTGGTTATTAATAAGATATTTTTCTCCCCTTTTTTCAATTTTTATCACAGGTTGGTTTTTTAATATCTTAACTGATAAAAACCCTAATTTTTCTTCTAAATAATTAATAAAATTCTGAAAACCGCCAGTTAAATAACCCAACTTTTTGGTTCTTTTTTTTATTCGCGCCCAGATAAAGCTGGCTAAAATATTTTCCGCATATTTTCCGAATTTTTTCCGAAAAAGTTGTTCAAACAAGCTATTAAAACTTTTTTCTCCCATGGTTTTTAACAAAAAATTAATGGCGGTTTGTTTTTCGTATAAAGATAGGGGGGGCGAGATTTTTAAAAAAGCCAAAACCAAACCGGCGCGCAATCTATCAAAAAAAGAAAGTAAAGGAAAGTTTATTAATTGCCAAGGAGTATCTAAAGGATAAATTTTAGGTTTGTGGTTTAAGTATAAAGAAGCGGTTTCCGGAGTTTTAAAAAAAAGACCTTTAAAACCAATCTCATTAATAAAATCAATGATCTCCTTATCATTAGCAAACAAATGATGATAGGTTCTCTCTAAAAACCACTGCCAATCTTTGTTTTTAAAACCACCAGCTAAACCACCCAACTTCTTTTCTTTTTCAAAAACCGTCACTAAAAAATTTTTTTTTGCCAGGTAATAGGCGGTTGTCAGTCCAGTTAAGCCGCCACCTAAAATTGCCGCTTTTTTCATAGGTTATTATTATACTCATTATACTTAGGTTTAAAAGTCTCTTCACTTAAATTAGATGTTTTAAGGTGGGCAAAGTCAAGTTGGTTGGAGATATAATCTTTTTTTACGAGGTTTTGGAAGAAATCACCGCTATCTCCATTAAAACTGTTTCCAGAAAAATCGCTGTTGGCACCGCTAAAAGCACTCCTAAAACACCCGCAATTTTGCCGCCAATAATTAAGGCCATCATGGTGATAATTGGATTTAAACCAACCGCTTTTTTCATCACTAAAGGAACAAGAAAATTATTTTCTACTTGTTGAACAATAAAATATAGGGCCAAATTGGCAACTCCTAAAAAAGAAGAAGAAGAAAGGCCAATTAATATTGCTGGCACTGCCGAAATCGTTGGTCCTAAATTTGGTATCACCTCAAACAATCCCGCTAAAACCGCTAAGGCTAAAGAATAAGGCATTCCAATCGCCTGTAAACCAATATAGGTCATTAATCCCACTAAAAACATTAAGGTTAACTCGCCCCAAAGCCAATGACTTAATCTTTTTTCTACCTTTTCAAAAATTCCAGCGATATCCTTTGATTTTTTTTGGCTAAAAAATTTTAATAAGGTTTTTTCAATTAAATCTTCTTCAACTGTAAAATAATAACTAAAAAAAATGGTTGAGATTAAAAAAACAGCGTTAGAAAAAATTCCTTTGATTAGGTCAAAAATTTTGTTAGTCAGGTTGGGAAGACTTTGAAAAAAAGAGTTAAGATCTAAAAATGACCCTTTGTTTAAAAAAACGCTTTCTGCTAATAATGGTAGCTGTCTAAAAAGAAGGGTGGTTTCTTTTATTAATGGCGGCAAAGAAAAAAAGATCAGACTAAAAAAAACTCCTAAAAAAATCAAAATTGCTATTAAGGCTGAAAGATAACGAGAAATCTTTATTTTTTCAAAAAAATTAACAAAAGGTTTAAGGGCACTCATAATAATAAAGGCGATAAACAAAGAAAAGATAAGGTCTTTTATTAACCATAAAAATTTCAAAAAAACAAAAAAGAGAAGAGTAAAGATTATTGTTCGATGAGAAATCTCAAATTTATAAGTTTTTTCCATTAGTAAAAGTATATACTCATGATCGTTTAATTTTCAACCTAATATTTACTTTTTTATCTCTTTATTATTTCAACTACCTAATAATAGCAACCCACAAAGTTAATTTGGTATTAAAAATCAAGGGGACAAAGTCACAACGCTCGAGGGATCAAAGATGAAGGATTTTTTAATGTCTTCGGGCCAGAGTAAAGGCAAAAACCTTGTTGGCGCCGGTTTTTTTTAAAACCCGAGCTGCTTCTTTAAGAGTGGCGCCAGTAGTGGCCACATCGTCTACTAAAATAATTTTTTTATTAATTAATGTTTTTTTATTAATTACCTCAAAAGCACCTCTAATATTAAAAGCTCTTTTTTTTCTTTCTTTAATCTGTGCCTGAGGAAAACCTTCCTTTTTTCTTAAAAGAAATTGAGCTTTGGGAAAATCTAAAAACTCTCTTAAAAAATCGGTTATTACCTCAGCCTGATTAAAACCTCGTTTTTTTTCTCGCAATAACGAGAGGGGAATTGGTTGAAAAAAAAACTCGGTTGCTAGTTTTTTATAAAAAGAGATCTTGTTCAATCTTTCTGGTTTAATTATAATTTTAAACTCATTCCAAACAACCAAAGCTCTCTTATATTTAAAGCTTTTGATAATTTTTTTTAAAAAATCATTATAGTAAAAAACAGAAATTAAACCATCAAGACAGTCTTTTTTAAAACATAAAACATGAGTTAAACCAAAAGGACTTGGTTGGCCACAATAAAGACAACTGTCTTTTTGTATGTAAATTAATTTTTTTTCACATTTTGGGCAGATATAACAACCCAAAAACCCGCAACCTAAACAAAATTTTGGCAAAAACAAATCAGCTAAAGACATTTTATTGATTAATTATTATAAAAACAATAATAGCGAAAATTGTTCACAAAAAAAATGAAAAAAATACCTTTTTCTTTTTTTTAAAATTTTTTTAAGGCTAACTTCTTTTATTGATATATTTTTTATATATTTTGACCTCTTGAATGAATACCATTAGTGTTATAAATTTTAAAAGGACACAAAATATAGTAAATTTATTATTTTTAAATGAAGTGTTTTTTTTGTCAAAATCCCGAAACCGAGGTAATAGAAACAAGAGTTTTTGATGATGGAACAACAATAAGAAGAAGAAGACGGTGTATAAAATGCGATCGAAGATTTACCACTTATGAAAGAGTAGAGGAGTTGCCGATTTTGGTGATAAAAAGAGATGGTCGAAGAGAAAGATTTGACCGAGAAAAGTTAAAAAAAGGAGTAATTAAAGCTTGTGAAAAAACCGCTGTTTCTTTAAATCAGATTGAGGAGATTATTAATAAAATTGAGGAAGAGATTAAACAACAACCTAATAGTGAAATAGAAAGTAAAGAAATTGGTAATTGGGTGGCTAAAGAGTTAAAAAAGATTGATAAGATAGCTTATATTCGCTTTGCCTCGGTTTTTCGTCGGTTTATTGATTTAGAAGATTTTAAAAAGGAAATTAAAAAGTTATAATCTAAAAGCTTTTTATGAAATTAATCGGCGTTTCCGAAAAGGTTTTCTTGGATCGTTATGCCTTAAAAGATAAAAAAGGTAATTCTGTTGAAAAAACACCCGAGGAAATGTGGAAACGAGTGGCTAAAGCTGTTGCTCAGGTAGAAAAAAATGAAAAAAAACAAAAACAATGGGAAAAAGAATTTTTTTGGGCAATGAAGAATTTTAAATATATTCCTGGGGGCAGAATTTTAGCCGGTGCTGGCTCCGGTTTTGCGGTTACTTATTATAATTGTTTTGTTATTCCTTCACCTAAAGATTCCCGGGATGGAATTTTGGAAACCTTAAAACAAATGGTTGAGATAATGGCTCACGGTGGCGGAGTAGGAATTAATCTTTCTTCTCTTCGACCCCGAGGAGCGCGGGTTAAAAAGGTTAATGGTTTTTCCTCAGGTCCGGTTAACTGGGCGGAGCTTTTCTCAACCGCCACTAAAGATATTATTCAACAAGGTGGTAGTCGTCGCGGCGCCTTAATGTTAATGTTGTGGGATTGGCATCCAGACATTGAAGAATTTATTACTGTCAAACAAGACCTAAAAAGAATCAATGGTGCCAATCTTTCCCTTTGTGTTTCTGATAAATTTATGAAAGCAGTTGAAGAAGATGCTGATTGGCCACTGGTTTTTCCTGATTTAGATAATCCTGACTATGACAAAATTTGGGATGGTGATTTAGAAGAGTGGCTTAAAAAAGGAAAAAAAGTTAAAGTTTACAAAACCGTTAAAGCAAGAAGGATTTGGGATTTAATTGCCCAGGCTGCCTGGAAATCAGCTGAGCCAGGCGTGGTTTTTATGGAGCGATATAATAAACTTTACAATAACTGGTACTGGAACAGAATCAACTGTGTTAACCCGTGTGGAGAAGAGGGATTACCCCCATGGGGTGTTTGTAATTTAGGCTCAATTAATCTTTCGGCTTTAGTCAAAGGTGATGGAGTGGAAAGAAAAGGAAGATTTGATTTTAAAACCTTAAAAAAACTGGTGGCAGTAGCAGTCAGATTTCAAGACAATGTTGTTGATATGGATCCTTATGTTTTTGAAGGAATAAGAAAAACCCAACTTGAAGGAGAAAGACGAATTGGAGTAGGAACTATGGGTTTGGGAGACGCTTTAATCAAACTTCACTTAAGATATGGTTCTAAAGAATCATTAAAATTTATTGATAAGGTTTATCGAATTATTCGAGATGTTGCTTATGAAACCTCCGCATTAATGGCTAAAGAAAAAGGCGCTTTTCCAAAATTTGATAAAAAATTATTTTTACAGGGAGAGTTTATCAAACAACTTCCTCAAAATATTAAAAAATTAATTGAAAAAAATGGAATTAGAAACTCTCTTCTTTTAATGCAAGCGCCCACAGGCTCAACCTCTTTAATGACCAACACTACCTCTGGAATTGAACCGGTTTTTGAGTTTGAATTTATAAGAAAAGATCGTTTGGGCACCCATATTATCCGTCACCATTTATATGAAAAATGGTACCAAAAAAATGAAAAAGGGCTTAAAGAAGGAAAAATTAAAAAACCAGAATGGTTTGTTAGTAGTAATGAATTAACACCAGAAGATCATGTTAGAGTTCAGGCAGCAATCCAAAAATATGTTGATGCCTCAATCTCAAAAACCGTTAACGCGCCTAAAAATCATACCGTTGAAGATGTAAAAAAACTTTATACTTTGGCTTATAAATTAGGTTGCAAAGGAATCACTTATTTTCGCGATGGCTCAAGAGAAGGGGTGTTAGAAAGAAAAGAAGAAAAAAAAGAAGAACCCAAAACAACCTCTCAATTGCCATCATATATTATTAAACCTCGACCTTTGGTGGTTCATGGTTCAACCTATAGAATTGAAACACCAGTAGGCGTGGCTTTTATCACTATTAACACCAATGGCGGTAATCCGCCAGAACCGCTTGAGGTTTTTATTAGTGTAGGAAAAGCAGGAACCGATGTTTATGCTATGGCCGAAGGTTTAGGAAGAATGATCTCATTAGCACTGAGGTTTTCTTCTCATCTTTCACCCACTGTAAGAATTAAAGAAATTATTGAGCAACTAAAAGGAATTGGTGGCGCCCGAACCTTGGGTTTTGGCAAAGAAAGAGTCCGTAGTCTTCCTGATGCGGTGGCTAAAGTTTTGGCAATGCACTATCATCTTAATAGCGAGTTAAAAAACTTTTTAGAAAATGATAAAAAAAACAGTCAGCCGTCTTTAATCCAACAATCAACCCAGGCTTCTCTTATTGGAGAAGAGGGAAAAAATAATTCCTTTTTTGATATTTGTCCTGCTTGTGGTGAAGCCTCTTTGGTTCATGAGGAAGGATGTAAAAAATGTTATGGTTGTGGATATTCAGAGTGTTAAAATAAATAAATATTTTTAAAATTCCTAAAAACCAAAATGCCAATTTATACTAAAAAGGGTGACCAGGGAAAAACTTTTGGCAACCAGAGTCAACCGGTTTTAAAATCAGATGATTTAATTGAGGCTTTCGGAAGCGTTGATGAGCTTTCTTCTTTTATTGGTTTGGTGGCAACCAAGGTAAAAGAAAATGACTTAAAACTCTTTCTTAACTTAATTCAAAAAGATCTTTATTTCTTAAACGCTTTTCTTTTTAAAAATAAGGGTTTTGAAAAAATCTCTAAAAAAAGAGTTAAAATTTTTGAACAAAAAATTGATCAAATTCAGTCAAAAACACCAAAAATCAATCGTTTTATTCTTCCTTTTGGCACTGAGTTATCTTGTTGGTTTCATGTTTTAAGAATTGTTTGTCGTCGAGTTGAAAGACGGGTGGTTAATTATTTAAACAAAAATAAAAAAGATGATTTAAATATTATTATTCCTTATCTTAATCGTTTATCCGACCTTTTTTTTGTTCTTGCTCGCTGGTTTAATAATAAAAACAAAGAAATTCTTGTTTAAACCTATTGTTTGATAAAACAATGTTTGATTATAATAAAACTATGGTTAATAACAACAACTATACTCCTCTTAATGTTGATCAATTAAAAAAAAGGTTTGCCACCACCACTTTTGTGGGAAAACCAAAAGAAGCAGAACCAGTTATGGCCAAACCAGAGATGGCCGAAATTCAAGAGGTGGTGGAAAAAGAAACGCCACCAGAAGTAAAACCATATGTTCAAAAAAGAGAAGAAACAATCAAACTCCCTCCTGATTTAAAAAAATTAGGTCTTCAACCAGTAAACACAACCAATTTTCCCCAGTATCAAAACCTAAAGTTGCCGATTAGCGATGAAAAAATTATTATTGGTCTTCGTGCGCCGGTCTCGTCTTCCCTTCGTTGGTTAGCCACTTTGGCTGTTTATCTTCTTAAAATGGCCCACATTCAATTAAAAACTATTCATGGCCATATTGTAAGAGTAATTAAAAATTAAGGAGTTGGGGAAGTGTTGCTAAAACCGGGAATCTTTAAAACACCATTAGCTAAAAGGTTGATAATAAAAACAGAAAAAACTGTAAAAAGAAGACCAATAATCGCTCCATAAATCACTCTTTTACCATAATTAAGTTTTTCTGGCTCGTTTTGCGAGGTAAGAATAAGAAATGAGCCGTAAATAAAATAAAGAAGGGCAATTCCGCCAACAATGGAAAAAATAATATCTAATAATTTTTTAACCAAACTGGCAGCCGCTCCTTCATTTTGAAAACTTCCCAGATCGGTTTTAATACAACCAATCATTGTATAGGTTCTTCCTGGTTTTGGTTGGGGAGGAAGACCGGTTTGGTCATCAATAATTAGTGTTTGGTTTCCTAAAGCGACACTATTATCAGGAAGAGTGGGAAAAATCTCTTCATATAAACAAGCAGCGCATTTAGCCCAATCAGAAGGTGGATCATTATTAAGACAATAACCACACTGATCGCAAGTTGCCAGTCTGTCTTGAAATGCAGGAGTTGAGTCTATAGAAAAAACCCTATTTGGATAGATTAAAACAAAAAAATAAAAAAATATTAAAGATAACGTTAAAAATTTTTTAAAAAACTCCATAATTTTTAGTATAACAAAAAACAGAGCATCAAATGTAAAACGTAGAACTTGGAACATAAAACTTAGAACGTAGAACATGAAACATAAAACAAAAAATCTCCCTTCATACTTAATACTTGATGCTTAATACTAATTTTAAAACTTTAAACAAAATAAATCCGAAATTCTAAATCCTAAATGCTAACTACTAACTACTAGCTCCTTTTTATAATTTTGCATTTTTCTTTTATCTCCTAACTCATAACTAATATATCCAACTAACTCGAATTTACTTGCCTTAAAACACCGGAAAGGTGACCGGACGAACTCCCTTCAGGTGAAGAGAGTTTCAAATCTAAGTATAATGGGTATATATAATTAAATAATAATTAGCCTATGAAACGATTATTAGTTTTTTTTCTTATTGTTTTTGGTCTGTTTTTTTTTCTTCAAAAAACCTTAGCTGAGTCGATTGATGATGAGATTGAAAAAATTAAACAAGAGTTAGGTGTTTTAAGTCAAAACTTAAAAGAAAAAGAGGCGGATTTTGAAAAGATTAATCAAAAACTTAATCAGATTAAAAATCAGGTTGTTTTAATTGAGCAGGAGATATTAAAAAAAGAGACTGAGGTAAAAAAAGGTGAGGTGGCTTTAGGTTATCAAAAAAAAATCCTTAATCTTAGAGCCGCATCATACTATAAAAACATTACTAAAAGTTCTTTTTCTCTTTTATCTTTTATTGCTGCTGAAAATCTTGGTCGTTCGTTAGAAAACTTTTTTTATCAAAAGTTTCTGGTTGACGAAGACAGAAAAACGATTTTAAAAATTATTTTTTATATTAAGAATTTAGAAGAACAAAAAAAACTCTTAGAAGAAGAAAAAATCAATCTTGTTGCTTTAAAAAAAGAGGTTGATCGTCAGTCTAGGCTTTTAAACCAAGAGATTAGTCAAACCAGGGAAAAAATCGCCTCTCTTACTGCTCGTCAACAACAGCTTTTGGCGCAAAAATTGGCCTCTCTTAATATTCCTCGTTCTGCTGGAACCGGTCTTCGCGGCTGTGTTGATGATCGAGAAATTGATCCGGGTTTTTCGCCTCGTTTTGCTTTTTTCACCTTTGGCGTTCCTAACCGGGTCGGTTTAAATCAGTGGGGAGCAAAAGGAAGAGCTGAGGCCGGCCAAAACGCCGAAGAGATCCTCCGCGCCTACTATGAAAATTTTGAGTTAAAAAAAGACTATGATACGGGTATTAATATTGAGGTTGAGGGCTTTGGTGTTTTTAACATTGAAGATTATTTAAAAAGAATCTATGAGATGCCGGCTGACTGGCCACTTGAGGCGCTTAAAGCCCAGGCAGTAGCTGCCCGTTCTTATGCTTTGGCTTACACTAATAACGGTACTCGTCCTATCTGCGCCACCGACTACTGTCAGGTTTTTAAGCCTGAGGAAAAAGGTGAACTATGGAATCAAGCGGTTGAAGAAACGCGCGGTTGGGTAATGATTCAAAACAACTCGCCCATTAAAGCCTGGTATTCATCCACCCATGGTGGCTATATTTTTAACTCAACCGATGTTGGTTGGTTAAACGCCTCTTGGACAAAACACGGCCCCGATTATTCTGGTTCGGTTAACTCTTTTTCTGAACTCCAAAACAACGCCTACGACAAAAACTCACCTTGGTTTTATTGCGATTGGGGCTCAAGATCAGAATATAATAAAACCGCCTGGCTTAAACCAGAAGAGGTGGCTGATATAGTCAATGTAATTTTATTAGCTCGCTATCTTTCTTTAGAAGATAAAGAGCATCTTTATCAGGTTGATAAACCTAATCCAAGTGGTAAAGAAATCTGGGACGCAAGCCGGGTAAAAAATGAGTTAATAAATCGAGGTAGTTCTTTTTTTTCAAGTATTAATCATGTTTCGGTGAATGTTGATTTTGGTTATGGAAAAACCGTCTCCTTAACCTTTCAAGGTGATGGCGGAAGTGTTTCAATTGATGGTCGCGAGTTTAAAGACTGGTTTAATCTTCGCGCTCCTTCTAACATTCAAATCGTTGGCCCCTTGTATAATGTTGAAAAAAAATAATTTTTATATCCAACTAATTTAAATTTATAAGGTTTAACACCCTAAACCACTTCATAACAAACGATATGGAACTGGTTCATAGGCGCAAATCTAAGCATAATGGGTGTTTTTTATTATTAGGTTTGTTAATAATAACAATTATGATTATTCTAATTGTGATCTTAATTCTTTTATTATTATTAACTCATCAATAATTTGATTTCCGTAGTTAATTCGTTTAGGATTAGTTTCAATTTGATTATGCCTTTTAATTAAAGATATTGCGTGTTTTAATTTATCAACCTTGTTAGCATAAAAGATCAGGATTTATTAATGTTGCCAGTTTTTTTCTTATATTTTCTGGAGTAATTTGGTCTCCGCTCATGTGGTTTTATTATACCCAACTCGCTTAAGTTTTTATACCTAAAAATGGTTGGGGTTGACTGGATGTTTGCTAAAGTTTCCTTTCAGGTAAAGAATTGATAAATTTAATGATCTTGAAGAACCCACACATTCTTGACGACAGCTTTTTTTTATTATATGATTAATCCGTTATGGTAAAAAAAATTTCTCAAAACGATTTTCAAAAAGAGGTTTTAGACGCTAAAGGAGTGGTTTTTGTTGATTTTTATGCTGACTGGTGCGGTCCTTGCCGGATGACGGCGCCAATAATTGACGCTTTGTCTCAAGAAAAACCCGAGGTAAAATTTGTTAAATTAAACGTTGATCAAACACCAAACTTAGCCTCGCAATACTCAATTTTTTCTATTCCTACCTGTGTTATTTTTAAAAATGGCCAGGTTGTTTCTCAATTAGTAGGAGCTCGCAGTAAAGAAGAATTTCTTCAGGAGATTAATAAGTTTTTAGATTAATTAGTTAATTAATTATTCTTTTTAACTCTTTTTAAAAACAACCCTCCGGGTAAACCTAAAAGACTGGTTAAAAGAATCGCTGTTGGCGAACCAGTGTTAGGAATTGAAGTGGCTGGCCTTGTTTGATAAGGTTGATAGTTTTTATTAGAAACAGAAACTGAGGAAATAGCTTTTGGTGTTGGAGTAACTTCTTCCATTGTTGGTGTTGGGGTGTTTTTATTTGCCAATCCCGGAGCGACTTTTTTTAAATTAATTTTTCCACTAATAACGGCTAAAAAAACAACGACAACAACCAAACCTAAGATAAAAGAAACAATTTTATTAAAGTTTTCCATATGACTATATTATACCATTATAGGATATTTTTTTCAACTGCTTGACTTTTTTTTAAAAAAAAAGAATAATAAAGATATGGAAAACCTAGAAAAAGAAAGTGTTGTTCAGAATTATGATAACAACATTAAAATTGAAGAAAAAAATCCCCAGGTGGTTTTTTCTTGGAAAGCACCCTTGCGACCATATAAAAAAAGAGGTAAACTAATCTTAAGATTTTTTTTAGCGGTTGCCTTTCTTTTGTCGGTGATTATTTTTTTCTTTGGTGATCAAATTCTTATCATCCCCATCTGGGCTCTTTTGTTTCTTTTTTATGTTTTAACCATCACCCCGCCGCCTGAAGTAGAGAATAAGATCACTTTATTTGGAGTTGAAACCGCTGGTATCACTCTTCGTTGGGAAGCTTTGTCTCATTTTTATTTTCGTAAACGATTTGGTTTTGATGTTTTAACTATTGTTAGTCAGCCACCATATTTTTATCATGTCTATTTAGTTATTCCAAATGAAACTATAAAGAAAAAAATAATTGTTTTTTTATTACAACATCTTATTTATCAAGAAAAACCAGATAAAAGCTTTACTGATAAGGTGGTTGATTTGCTTTTAACTCTTATTCCTGAAGAAGAAGACGAAGCTTCTCCTCAAAAAAAGATGGTGCCAACTCCTTAACCCCAAAAATCCTTCCCCAAATTAAAACCCCCTCATCGCTGGAAACTAAATATCCATCTTGTTCTTTGGCTAACACAATCATCTCAAGATCGGTTAAACTATCTAAAAAACCAGCTCGGGTGGCTTTACGATAACGGTCGCGAAAATTTTTAATAATCTCACCAATTTTCATTTGAAACTCTTTTTTTTCCAACTTTCCTAAACCCAACATTAGTTTACCAGCTTTTTCTATTTCCTCCTCACCAATATTTAGCCCACGATAACTTCGTTGACGAATCTCGTTTATTAATTTATAAAAAACCCTGGCAGAAAAACTTATTTTATCAATCTCCGGTGACTTAATCAGCAATAGAGAAAGAAATTTTTTAACAAATGATTCTTCTTTGTTTTCAAAAAAACTTAAAAACTCATCAACCGCTTTTGGTGGCATAAAAAACAAGGCTTTGTTTTTGAGTTTTTTTATTATTTGACTAAGATTTTTTATTAATTCTTCTGGATTTTTTCCTAAACCAATCCCTGATTGAAAATTAAAAAAAAGGTTGGTGTCTAAGACAAACTTCTCCATATGAAATAATTATACTGAATATTTTTAAAACTTCCTCTTGACATTCGTTAACTTCTTGTTTATTATCTGTGGATAAGTTGTCCACATTTTTATTTTTATTTTTTATGTTAGATCGTTTTTGGAATGGTTTTTTAAATTTTTATCAAAAAAGTTTCCCAGAAAAAAACTCTCTTCTTTTGTCTTTTTTAAAACAAATTAAGCCATTAGAAATTAGTGGAAAAAAAATTTTTTTAGGTTGCCCTAATTCTGGGATTAAATTTTATTTAGAAAAAAAGGCTTTTTTAATAGAAAAACTTCTTTATAATTTTGAAAAAAGAAAAATCGCGATTGAATTTGTTGTTTTACCACCAAAAATAAAAAAAACCTCTTCACCTCTTTTAGATTTCCAACCATCAACCAATGATGTTTTATCTATGGCTGGTATCTCTTCTTCTTACTCTTTTGAGAACTTTGCTGTTTCTTCAACTAATCAAGTTGCTTTTGCTGCTGCTCAAGCAGTGGTTAATTCACCGGGAAAATCCTACAATCCATTATTTTTGTATGGTGGTGTTGGTGTTGGTAAAACCCACCTCGCCCAAGCAATTGGAAGAAAAATTCTTGAAAATGATAAGAAAAAAAAGGTTTTGTTTTCACCAGGAGATCTTTTTATTAACGAACTAATTGAGGCAATTAAAGAAAAAAACACGGTTAACTTTCGTAAAAAATATCGACGACTAAACCTTTTAATTGTTGATGATATTCAGTTTATTGCCGGCAAGCAGGCGGTTCAAGAAGAGTTTTTCCATACTTTTAACTCAATTGTTTCTGCTGGTGGTCAGATTATTTTAACCTCAGACCGACCGCCAAGTGAGATAAAAAACCTTGAAGACAGATTAAGATCGCGTTTTTCTGGTGGTTTAATTATTGATATTCAACCACCAGACTTTGAGTTAAGATGTGCTATTTTACTTATTAAGGCTAATGAAAGAAAAATTAATATTGATATTGAGGCGGTAAAAGTGATTGCTGAAGAAGTAACTGATACCCGCAGTCTTGAAGGAACTCTTCTTTCAATCTATGCTAAAAACCTAAACAACAACACTGGGGTTTCTTTAGAGGTAGTCTTAGACTATTTTTCTAAAAACAAAAAAAATCAGATTAAAAAAATCTCACCAAACGATGTTGTTAAAATGGTTTGCTCTTATTACAATATTAAACAATCACAGATAAAAAACGAAACCCGAGAAAGCTATGTTGTTCTTCCTCGTCAGCTAATTATGTATATTTTAAGAACGGCTTTAGGACTAAAGCTTAGTCAAATTGCTTATTTTTTAAATCGAAAAGATCATACCACTATTATTCATGGAATAAAAAAAATTAACCGCCTCTTAATTAAAGACCCTCTTTTTAAACAAGAGGTTGAAAAAATAATCTCTTCTTTTAGGTTATCAACATAGCTTTTATCATTTTTCCCCATCGTTTTTTTTTATTTTTTTCTGTCTTGAAAACTTTTATTTTTTTTTATACACTTATACCCAGTTTCTATTACTACTATTTTTATAATCTAATATGTCTGATACTTTTTTTTCAATAAAAAAAGATCTTTTTTTAAATTTTTTAGAAAAATCTACTTATTTTTGTTCAGGAAAAGGTTTAATTAATCAGGTTCTTCAAGGTGTTTTAATTAAAGGAGAGAGAAATATAATTCATTTTTATAGTAGTAATTTAAATAGTTTTTATCATGGTGAAATAAAGATAAATGAAAAAATAGAAAAAAAGTTTGAGGTTTTAATTGAACCTAGGAAAATAATTGAGTTTTTAAACTATTTACCAAAAGAAAAAATAAACCTTTCTGTTTTAGATAAACAAATAATTATTTTTCAAGATAAGACCCAAGGAACTTTTCCTTTAATAAAATATGATGATTTCCCCCTTCCGCCAATAAAAAAAACAGAAGAACAAAAAATTAAGACTAACTTTTTAAAAAACAACTTATTAAAAATTCTTTTTTCTACTGCTAAAGATGAAAACAGGCCAGTTTTAACTGGAGTTAATTTTACTTCTAATGAAGATTTCTTAATTATGGTGACAACCGATGGTTTTAGACTATCTTTAATAAAAGCGGAAAAACAAATAAAAATTCCCAATCTTATTATTCCCTCTTTATTTTTAGAAACAGTTATTAGATTAATAAAAGAAGAAACTGTATTTTTTTATTATTTAGATGAAGAAAAGATGGTTGTTTTTAAAACAAAGGAAGATGAGTTTTATTCAAGAATAATTGAAGGAGAGTTTCCTCCTTTTGAGAAGGTGATTCCAGAAAAAACCAACACCCAAACAACGGTTTCAAAAGACGATTTTTTTAGAGCGATTAAAATTATTTCGGTTTTTGCTAAAGACATGGCTAATATTGTTATTTTGGAAATAAAAAAAGATCAATTAATAATCAAACCAAAAACCGGTGAGGAGCAAAACACAACCACAATTGAATCAAAAACAGAGGGAGAGGAGCAAAAAATCGCTTTTAATTTTAGATTTTTACTTGATTTTTTAAATAACATTGATGAAAAAGAGATAATTATAGAAGTCAATAAACCAGAAGCGCCAGTAATTTTTAAAACAAAAAACAAGAACTACCTTCACCTGATAATGCCGATTCGTTTACAAACAAACGAGGAGTAATTTTAAAGCTCTTCGATTTTTTCCCGTTTTTTAACCTGAGAATTAACTAAAGAAAGATATCTTTCTGTAGAAGAAAGCCTTCGGTGACCAACAATTTTCGACACATATTCTAAGGAGGAACCTTTAATTAATTGATGGGCAATAAATGTGTTTCTTAAATCATTAACAGTTGCTTTCTCAATTCCCACTTCATTAAAATAACGGGAAATTATTTGACGAATGTTTCTTATTAAAAGAGGCTTACCATTTCGGGTAATAAATAAAAAATCTAAATCTGTTTTTGGTCTAATTTTTAAATAATCATCAATTGCTTTTTTAGCGGCTGGATTTAGAAAAACGTTTCTTTCTGGGCTTTTTCCATAAGGACGAATATAAAGAGAGTTGTTTTTTATATCACTTATCCTTAAAGAAGCTAATTCACCAATTCTAATTCCAGTTTGAAGAAGAATCTCAATAATAGCATAGCTTCTTTTATCTTCCCGAGCAGCGTCGCGAAGAGCCCGGTACTCCATTTTACTTAAAATTCTTGGTGGGGTTTGGGAATATTTTGGATGAGCTACTTCAAGGGCGGGGTTTTGACTAATAAGATTGTTATTTTTAAGATAGCGAAAAAAAGTGCGAATGGAGTTAAGCTTTCTTGAGGCGGATTTTTGAGTATAGTTTTCTGAAAGAATTTTTTTAATAAAAGCAACTATATCCTCTTTTTTTATTTCTCGAACATCATATTTTTCCTGACCGGCTAAAAATCCAACAAACTGAGAAAGATCTTTTTTATAGGCAATAAGGGTAAATTGTGACATTCTCTTTTCTTTTAACCAGTTAATAAAAGACTCAATTAGGTTGGGAAGGAAATAATTTTCCATACTTAACCTATAATATACCATAAAAAGATAAAAAAAACAAGCTTGAATCTAAGAAAAAATAATGGTATGATATTTAGTCTAAAAAGGAGAAAAAAATGAGCGAAGACGATAAAAAAAATCAACACCCAATGGCAACCTTACTTAAAAAAATACCCCAATCTCAAATAAGAAAAAATCAAGAGATTGAGGCAAAGATTGTTTCTTTGTCAAAAAAAGGGGTGTATTTTGATTTAGGAAGCAAGGCTTATGGTGTTTTAGGAAGAGAAGAACTGCAAGAAATCTCCACCTATCTTCCTTATTTAAAAAAAGGCGACAAGATTATGGTTAAAATCATTACTCCTGAGGCAAAAGACGGCAACCCAGTGGTTTCTTTAAAAAAATTTTTTTATAAAGGAAAATGGGAGATTTTAAAACAAAAAAAAGAAAAAGAAGAAGAGATTGAAGTGGTTTGTGGCGATTATGGTAAAGGGGGTGTTTTTGTTGACTTTATGGGAATAAGAGGGGTAATTCCTAAAATTCAATTAACCGAAGAGTATCTTAATAATCCTAATAAATTAGCCGGTCAAAAAATTAAAGTTAAGGTTTTAGAGGCGGACGAGAAGAAAAACCGATTAGTTGTTTCTCAAAAAGCGGCTGCCTTAAAAATTTCTCAAGAAGAACTTAAAAAAAGGTTTGATAAGATTATTGAAGGAAAAAAATATCAAGCCAAGGTTTTAGGAGTGTCAGAGTTTGGTGCTTTTTGTGAGGTTGATGGAATTGAGGGATTAATTCATATTTCTGAGCTTTCTTGGGAAAAGGTAACTAACCCATCTTTATATCTTAAACCAAATGAAATAGTTGAGGTAATGGTGGTGGAAAAAAACCCCCAAACTTTAAAACTTAATCTTTCTTTAAAAAGATTAACTCCGGATCCTTGGGAAAAAATTGAGGAAAAATATCCTAAAGATAAGGAGATTGAGGGCGAGGTAGTTCGTAAAGAAAAATATGGTTATTTTGTTCGTTTTGAATCAGGGGTTGAGGGATTAATTCATAGCAGTAAAACAAACAAAAAAGAGTTAAAAATTGGCGAAAAGATCAAGGTTTACATTGAAAAAATCAATAAAAAAAATCGACGAATCAGTCTTCTTCTTCCTCAAAAAGAAAAACCAGTAACCTACAGATAATTTATAGCTGTTATAATGATTTTATAGTTATAACCGTTATAAAAATCTATGGAGATCGGAGGACACCCAATTCCTCGTCAAATAACCACCTTTGAGTTTAAACTCATTGGTTTTTTAACCTTACGCCAGTTTATTTATTTGGTTGTTTTTTTTCCTTTAGGATTTATTGTTTATGCCCTTTTTCCTATTCCATTATTAAATATTTTTGCAGGAATAAGCGTTGCTGGTATGGGATTGGTTCTAGCCTTTGTTCCTATAAATGATCGACCGCTTGAGGTTTGGATAAAAAACCTAATTAAAAGATTAACCTCTCCCACCCAATATACTTACCATAAAGAAAACAAGCCCCTGTATTTTTTAGATGATCTATATTTTGTTTCTGATCCTCATCGGGTTATTTCCCACATTGAGTCACAAGAAAAACTAAATCTTTATTTATTCCAAACTAAAAAAAACCCCACCCAAACAAGCAGTCAAAAAAAACAAATAACTAATAAGCTTTTTTTTGGTCAAAAAAACACTGGAAAAAAACAAGCGACAAAAACCCAAACCCAAAACCAAGTTGTACAAAACCAAACTGTAACCCAAACAAGAAAAACTACCCCATTTTTTACTGGTGTGGTTAAAAACAATAAACAAATTCCTCTTCCAGGAATTCTTTTATATGTTAAAAACGAAAAAGGGACGGTTCTTCGGCTTTTAAAAACCAATCCTTATGGTATTTTTGCCACCTTTAATCCTTTGCCGGCGGGTGAGTATTTTTTTGAGATTAAAGATCCAAAAGGTGGATTCTTTTTTGATACAATGAAAATTAGGATAGAAAATGAAAACAAAAAACCAATTGAAATTTATTCAAAAGAGATGATATGAGCGTTCAAAAACCAACCTCACCAATCAAGGCATCAACCCAGTCCTTTTTAGAGATTGAGGAGATAAAGGACGATATTTTATTAATGAAAGATTTTTCTGCCGCTATAATTATTGAGGTAGGCGCGGTTAATTTTTGGCTTTTGTCAGCTGAGGAACAAACGTCAATTATTTATGCTTATGCCGGTCTTTTAAACTCTCTCTCTTTTCCGGTTCAGATTCTAATTCTTTCTAAAAAAATGGACATTTCTTCTTATCTTGATTATTTAAACACCAAGATTAATCAACAAATAAACGAAAAAATAAAGGATCAACTTAAAAAATATCAAGAGTTTATTAAAAACATCGTTAAAATTAATACGGTTTTAGAGAAAAGATTTTTTTTTGTGATTCCCTTTTCACCTTTGGAGTTAGGTGTTTCTGGAGCTAATGTAAGCGGATTAAAAAAAGAGTATGTAATTACTCGAGCAAAAACATCGCTTTATCCTAAAAGAGATCATTTAATCAGGCTTTTGTCAAAAATTGGTTTGCGAGCAACGGTTTTGGGAAAACAAGAGATAGTTGAGCTTTTTTATAATCTTTATAACCCCAGCGCCACTGGTAGAAAACTGGCGTCGATTGATAGTTATACCGATGTGGTTTTAACCACCGGTTAGATATTTTAATTAAAAAATGTTTAACTCAAACAATAATAAAAACCAACCAACAACAAAATCAAACAGTGTAGCTAATTATTTAGCCAAAGGTGCTTTTTCTTTAAAAGATATTATTGCCCCCTCTTTTATTGAGGTGGATTTTAATCATTTAAAAATTGATGAAAAATATTATCGAACATTATATGTGACTGGTTATCCTCGTTATGTTTCTGCTAACTGGCTTTATTCTTTAATTACTTTTGATCATCCTTTATATATCTCAATGTATATTTATCCAACCGAGTCAAAAAGCGTTTTAGAAGACCTAAAGAAAAAAATTGCCGAGATGGAGGTAACAATTGAAAGTGATATTAAAGCAGGAAAGGTGGTTGATCCAACGGTTCAGGTGGCTTTAGATGACGCTTTAGCTTTACAGGCTGAGTTGGCAAAAGGAGCCGAAAGATTTTTTCAGTTTGCTCTATATATTACCATTCCTGCTGATAGTTTAGATGAGCTAAATACTATTACCAAAGAGATTGACTCGGTTTTATCCTCCCTTTTAATTATTGCCCGGCAAGCGACTTTACAAATGGAAGAAGGATTTAAATCAACCCTACCAATGTTTTATGATAAACTTCAGGTTTGGCGCAACATGGACACAACCTCTTTATCGCTTACCTTTCCTTTTGCTACTGCCTCCTTAACTAGAAATGAGGGAATTTTATATGGGGTTAATCAACACGATGGTAGTTTAATTATCTTTGATCGGTTTACTTTGGAGAATGCTAACTCAGTCATTTTAGGCAAGTCTGGTGGTGGAAAAAGCTTTTTAGTAAAACTAGAGTCATTGCGACTTTTAATGATGGGAGTGGATGTAATTATTATTGATCCGGAAAATGAGTATAAAAAATTAGCCGAATCAATGGGAGGAGAGTTTGTTGAATTTTCTACTACTTCTAATTATAAAATTAATCCTTTTGAGATTAATACAATTGATTCAGAACCAGATGAGCTGGCAAACAAAATTTTAGACCTTCATTCATTAATGAAGGTGATTATGGGAGAGCTAACTCCTTCGCAAGACGCTTTGTTGGATAGAGCTTTGGTGATGACTTATCAGCAAAGGGGGATTACTCAAGATCCAGAGACATTTAAAACAGAACCGCCGCTTTTGGAAGACCTATATAAGGTTCTTTTAGGAATGGAAACAGCTGAGGCCAAAGAGTTGGCTAACCGATTAGAAAAGTTTGTCCAAGGTTCAGCCGCCGGAATTTTTAATCAACAATCAAGCTTTGATATTAAAAATCCATTTACGGTTTTTGGCATTCGCGATTTAGAAGAAAATCTTCGACCAGTGGCAATGTATATTGTTTTAGATTATATCTGGAATCGGGTGCGTAAGGAAAAGAAAAAAAGAATTTTAGTGGTTGATGAAGCTTGGTATTTAATTAAACAAAAAGATTCAGCTGCCTATCTTCACAGTTTTGCTAAAAGAGCCCGCAAATATCTTTTAGGACTAACCACCATTACCCAAGATGTAGAAGATTTTCTTTCCACCGAAGAGGGGAAAGCGATTATTACTAACTCAAGTTTACAGATTATTTTAAAACAATCAACCGCAGCTGTGGAAAAAATTACTGAGACATTTTATTTAACCGGCGGCGAAAAACATTTTTTGCTTTCAGCCGGGGTAGGTGAGGGACTCTTTTTTGCCGGTCACTCTCATGTTGGTTTTCGAGTGATTGCTTCAGAAGATGAAAAAGCTTTAATTGAGTAATGGTTTGATATAATAGAAAAAGACAACGATCTGTTATTCAACCGCTTCGGTTGACAACCGGTTGATAACATTGGGCCCGTAGTTCAGCGGCTAGAATGCCTGGCTGGCAGTCAGGAGATCACCGGTTCGAATCCGGTCGGGTCCACCAAAAAAAATTAAAAATTAAAAATTAAAAATCAAAAATTATAAAAACTACATTTTAGAGAGAAAGTCTTTTAAGATAAGATAGTATTTTTCTAAGCTTTTTATATCAACCCATTCGTTGTCGGCATGAAGATTAGCACCAATCGGGCCAAAAGTTACTCCATCACAGTTAACTTGATTATAGTGACGAATATCTGAGCCTCCATGTTTGACAATAATTTTTGGATCTTCACCGATTATCTTTTTAGCTGATTTTTTAAGAGATAAAACAAATTGATTGTTTTCCTTAGTAAACTGAGGTGGTTCAAAAAGAAGAATTTCTATTTTTCCCAAATCGCCAACAATGTTTTTAATTTTTTTCTCTAAAATTTTTTTGCCTTGAATAAAATTTTTTCCTTTAAATTCTTCGGGAATGTAGCGAATATCAAAAGAAGCCGTTGCCATCGGGAATTTTTTAATTAGATTAAAATTTGAGTTAAAAAACAAAGAAACCTATTATTTAAGAATTTATTTTACAAATTGATTTTTTAATTTATAGAGAAATCTTTATTTTATTTTTATAACTTATTAAATTTATTGGTCTACCAAAGGAAAAATCTATGGTTTTTAAAGAAGTGTTTAATACCGCAGAATAAATTGTTTCTGATCTGGATATTCCATAAGGAAAATTTTTTGAATTACTCATAATTTTATATAAGTCATTTTTCGATTTTATAGATTTACTTAATGATCTAAGATTTATAT
>JAOAEC010000040.1:0-307 GCA_026416975.1 Patescibacteria group bacterium
TTCTTCTATTGAGTCATTATAGTTAGGAATGATTAAATAAGTTTTTTCTAACCATATTTTAGTTTTAGTTTTAAGCCATATTAAATTTTCTAAAACTGAATTTAATTTGCCACCAACGATTTTAGAATAGAATTTTTTTGAGATTGATTTTAAGTCGATATTAGCCGCATCAACAAATTGAAGTAACTCTTCGCGAGTTTCTTTGGCAAAATATCCATTTGAAACAATGACATTTTTTTTACCATTAGTCCTTGCGAGCATTGAAACATCGTATAGGTATTCACCGAAAATAGTTGGCTCATTATAT
>JAOAEC010000040.1:317-572 GCA_026416975.1 Patescibacteria group bacterium
CAATTTTGTGTGAATTAGTTACGGTTGATTGGCTTAATGAATAATTTTGGCAAAAATCGCAATGGAAATTGCAGCCAGGCGTTCCAAAACTTAATATTTCTGATTTCGGATAAAAATGATATAAAGGTTTTTTTTCAATTGGGTCTATAGCCATTGAAAGTTCAGTGCCATACACAAAAGTATAAAGTTTATTACCTATTTTTTTTCTAACTTTGCAAACACCGGATTTATCATCTTTGATAATACAATAATGGG
>JAOAEC010000041.1 GCA_026416975.1 Patescibacteria group bacterium
ATAACAAATAGGTCTTGAAATTTTTTGATAAAAATAATATCTTTTACCAATATGTTATGGATTACGACCTCACTTTATTGGTATCTATTCTTAGTGATATTAGGCCTAATCTTTTTGCCATTAACAAAAAAGATTTTTTTTAATTTTTTTGATTTTGGTTATCCCTTTTCTAAAACTATAGCAATATTGGGTCTAAGCTATTTAATGTTTTTTTTAGGGTTTTTAAAAATTTTACCCTTTCATCAGTATTCTCTTTTTTTATTATTAATTGGCTTTGTCATAATTAATTTTTTCATCCTAAGGTTGATTAATAAAAATCAAGAAAAGAAAGATGGTGAACAAATAAACCCAATCATTTTAATAATTACCGAAGAGTTTTTATTTGTGGTTTCTTTTATCTTTTGGGTCTTTGTTCGTGGTCAAGAACCTTCAATCAGAGGTTTAGAAAAATTTATGGATTTTGGTTTTATCAACTCAATTCTTCGCGCTAAACATTTTCCACCCTTAGATATGTGGCTATCTGGCCACTCTATTAATTACTATTATTTTGGTCATCTTACTGG
>JAOAEC010000042.1 GCA_026416975.1 Patescibacteria group bacterium
GTATTTATATTTATTCTAACATTCTTTTTTTCCATATCAATAACCTCCTATAACTTAATTTACTTTTAAAATAACACACAGATTTATTTTTGTCAATATATGTAGAAAACATTTTTTAAATAAATATGGCTAAAAAGTTAAATAGTTATCTATGTAAATTTATAAAAATATAAATACTTACATAAACATTGTTATATTGTTATATGGTTTAATTATAAATAGCCAATATATCTATTTAAGTATTAACATAGATAACTATGTAAAAATGGACATTGCGAAGGTTGTTAGGATAAATTAATAATAATTATTAAAAATTAATAATTTTTTGTTCCTAAAAGGGCTAAAATTAATAATTATTATTAAAAATTAATATTTTTTTTACATTGGACAAGCACATTTTTATATAAAAATTAATAATTATTAATAATAAGAAAATTTTAAAACAGGGAGGTTTTTAAAAATGATAATATCAGTTGATACAGGAAAATATGCTACTAAGGCAATT
>JAOAEC010000043.1 GCA_026416975.1 Patescibacteria group bacterium
ATGATAGCCACACCGAAAAGGAACATAAAGAACGGATAAAATTCTATCAACGTGGCTAATATTTGATCGGAAAAAAGATTTTGTAAAGCTGGATAACTATTAACAAAATCAATTATGACGCCCTTCAGAATATAACTAATGAAGACATTGAAAACTAGTAAAAAGAATGACAAAACTAACAATAAACCAGTTCCGCCTGATAATAACGATAAAATTATGGCAGCTATCGGTACACCAAAATAAATAATGTACAATACTATGATGAAGGCCGAGTTTAACCATCCTATATTTATCTGAAAAGGTAATGCTGTCAAAATTTCATTCAAAACTATAAAACCTATAGAAACCGATAAGATTGTTAAAAAAACCAAAACCGGAATGAATAAATTGTCTATCATCTCACCACCTTATCGGTCTGAAGAACGTTTTCATAGTTAAATTTTTCATAGATTTCGGCATTTTGATGTTATAATGTATGGCATAAACTGATGGTTTATATA
>JAOAEC010000004.1 GCA_026416975.1 Patescibacteria group bacterium
TAATTATATATACATTTAAGTATATATTTAAATATATACTTTGTCAATGAGATTTTTGATTTTATTTTTGTTATATTTTAATGCGGTTGCGGATAATTATGACGATAACAATTTTTCAATCTCTCTTTTAAATTAGTTGTAAATCATATATAAAGTTTGAAGTTTTTGTTTGATTTAAGAATATAGATATAATAAAACTTCTTGTGAACGTTTTAAAAAAATTCGAAAGCATTTCAAACAAAGGTAGGTGCAGCGAGTGCGGCCGGCCACTCGCCGCGCCATCTTCGCTTGCCTGCCCGTCTCTGGCGGGACCTTCGGCCTCGTAAATATTTTAAAAAATCGGCTCGAACTATTCTTTATTTAATCGGCGGCTATCGACAACTCTCGATTTTTCCTTTGCGGCGCTGGCCGCGGGATCGGGCGCGGCCAGCGCCTCTCCCGTTCCTTCCTCGATTTCTCTGATAGTGAGCCCGCCGAGACTCGAACTCGGAACCAACAGCTTAAAAGGCTGCTGCTCTGCCAGTTGAGCTACGGGCCCAAAAATACAATATTAGATTATAATTTTATAATTATAATCAACAAATTTAAAAATTAAAATGATTTTTTATGAAAATCTATATTTTGACTCTTTTTCCTCAGATGATCTCTTCTTTTTTTTCTCAAAGCGTTGTAAAAAAAGCCGTTGATAAAAAACTAGTTGAAATTAATTTAATTGATCTTCGAGATTTTGCTCATGATAAACGAGGTTCAGTTGATGATCGGGTTTATGGCGGAGGAAAAGGAATGATAATAAGAGTTGATGTTGTTGATAAAGCGCTAGAAAAGTTAAAAGTTAAAAGTCAAAAGTTACCCGTCTGCAACGCTATGCGTAGCATTGCGGGCAGGCAATTTTCAATTTTTAAACAAAAAAAATCCGTCAGCTGGCGAAAAGAAACAAAAATTATATTAACTTCGCCAAAAGGAAAAGTTTTTAATCAAGAAAAAGCAGTTGAATACTCAAAATTAGATGAATTAGTGATTATTTGCGGACATTATGAAGGAGTTGATGAAAGAGTAAAAAATTTTATTGATGAAGAGGTGTCTTTGGGTGATTTTATTATGACTGGAGGAGAGATTACTGCTTCAGCTATTGTTGATTCAGTAGTGCGTTTGATTCCAAGTGTTTTAGCAAAAGAGGCGACTCAAAAAGAAAGTTTTTCAGAATATAGCATTGATTATTTAATTTCATTAATTGGAGAAAATGAAACTTTAAAAAAACTTAAAAACAAAAAAATCAAAAAAATAAAACTTTTAGAATATCCTCAATATACTCGGCCAGAAAATTATCAAGGATTAAAAGTGCCAAAAATTTTGCTTTCAGGCAATCATAAAGAAATTGAAAAATGGCGGATTAAAAAAGCTTGGGAGGAGACAGTGAAGAAAAGAAAAGATTTGTTGGTATAATATAAAAAAAATATGCCGTCTTATTTATTTTTTGCGATTTTAAGTTTAATTTTTTTTGCTTTTTCAACAATTGCTTTTAAACTAACTGCCAAGTATTCTTTACCTAATCATTTAGCTTGGTTTTTTTGGTATTTTGTTATTTATTTTATTTTAGGTCGTTTTATTCCTCTTTTTGTTTTTATAAAAAACCCAATTCCTCCAAATATTTTTCTTCTCCGTTATAATCTTCTTTACGGTTTTTTTATTTATTTAGGTGTTTTCTTTTTTAGTTATTCTCTTTATCATTTAGACGTCAGCATTATCTCATCTTTATCTAATTTTACCAATGTTTTTATTTTAATTTTAGCCTATTTTTTTTAGGAGAGAAAATTATTTTTAATAAAATCGGTTGGTTTTTATTAGTAGCAGTTGGTGGTTTTATTTCTTCTTATGACGAAAAATTAAAGGAAAAAAATTTTTTAAACAAACATGTTTTTTCTTTTATTTTTTGGACTTTTTGTTTAGCAACAACAAGAATTGTCATAAATAAAGGAACAAAAATTTTAGGTTATTGGTAGTTTGTTTATTATCAGTTTACTTACTCAATCATTTTTTTAATTCTAATTTTTCCCTTTATTCGTAGAAAAATAAAAACTAGTTTAAAATCAATTTTTTATTTGTCAATTCCAATTGTTTTTGAATTTTTTGGTGTTTTATCAATAATTAAGGCCTTTTTTTATCAAGTCTCTATTCCAGCAATTATAAGTTCTTTCCCTCTTTCTTTTATTATTGTTTTTATCATTTCGCGAATAAATAAAAAATTTTTAGAATATCATCCCATAAAGACTTATTTAATAAGATTTTTAGGAATAATTTTGATATTAATTGGGATTATGAAAATAAAATAAAAGAAAAGATTTAATAAAATAAAAAGTGCCAGGGGACAGAGTCGAACTGTCATCTCATGTTTTTCAGACACGCGCCGTGACCACCTTGGCTACCCTGGCTGTTTTTATATCTAAATAATATATCACAAATTCAAAAATTTTACACACTTTTTTTACAGTTGACAAATGAATAAAATTTTGTTTTAATTAAACTATTACAAGTTTAGTATAAGTTATATGAAAATTATCAAACTTGAACCAAAAAAATTTTCAGAAAAAATTTTTCAAATGAAAGGAATCTCAAAAAAAGCAGTTGAGGAGCATTTAAAACTTTATCAAGGTTATGTTAATAAATATAATGAAATTCAGGAAAAATTATCTCAGCTAACTGATGATGATTATTCAAAAGCTAATCAAACCTATTCTTTGATCCGTGAGTTAAAATTAGAACTTTCTTTTGCTTGGGGAGGAGTTATCAATCATGAAATATATTTTGGGCATTTAGGCGGAAACGGCAAGACACCAGCTGGCGTCTTATTAAAACAAATAAAAAAAGATTTTGGATCATTTGAGGCTTATAAAAAAGATTTGAAAGCAACAGGAATATCTGCTAGAGGATGGGTTTGGACGGCTTGGAACGAAAAAGAAAAAAGACTTTTTAATTATTTAGGTGATGCTCAAAATACTTTTCCAGTATGGTACGCTAAACCAATTTTAGCTCTTGATGTTTATGAGCATGCTTATTTTATGGATTTTGGCTCCAACAGAGGAAATTATATTGATGTTTTTTTTGAAAATTTAAACTGGCAGGTAGTGGAAGAAAATTTTAAAAAGATTTGTTGTTGTCAATGCGGAGAGAATTGTCATTGTGAAGACTGCCAGTGTTAAATTTTATTTAAATAATTGATACGCTTTTTTAGCATCCTCAATAATTGATTTTTGATAATCAAAAATTATTATTCCTTCTTTGTTTTGGTTTATTTTTTTAACACAACCATAAAAAGGATAACAAACTTGAGTTCGGCCCAATAAAACATCAAAATAATTTTTGTCTTTTAAGTTGCCGCAGGCGTTAACAAAACAAAGACAGATCTCGTTTTCAAAACTTCTGGCTTGGCATAAAACATCAACAACGCGCATCTCTGATAAAAAATGATATTGATTTATAAGTTTATGATTTAAATAATCGCTTGAGCGCTTTGACCAAAAAGCAGGAATAAAAATAATCTCAATACCCTGTCTTCTTAATTTTTGAAAAAGCTCCGGATAAAAAAGTTCTCGGCAGATTAAGACCCCGCATTTTATATTGTTAACAACAAATGTCTTAATCTGATTTTTTCCAGGAGCAATATATCTATTTTCAAATCCAAAAGGAACCAGTTTTTGTTTGTTATGAAGATAAATTATTTTTCCTTGGCTATCAAAAATAAAGCAACTATTATAAAGTTTGTTTTTTATCTTTCTGATAATTGTTCCGGCAATAATTGATATTTGATATTGTTTAGCTTTTTTAGAAAAGAAATTGATCATTTTTTTCTCCTGTTTTAAAATTTTTTCAATTTCTTCTTTTTGATAATAATCCAAAGGACCAAATAGAAAATCTTCGGGAAAACAAGCAAGATGGCAGTTTTCTTTTTTGGCTTTTTTAAGAAAATTATTGACTTTTTTAAAAACATTTTCTAATTTTTGATTAATTTTTACTTCAAACTGAATTAAAGCGATTTTCATATTTGATTATTATATCAGCCTATTTTTTATATATTTTTTATAAAATTTTTAAAAGCATCAGATTAAGAAAAAACTAAACTTGACAAAATTTTGTAAATTTTTTATAAAAACCTGTTATAATTTCTTTATGTCTTTTTGGCAGGAAAACAAGATACCATTGGCAATAGTTTTTTCCGGATTATTAATTGCTTTTTCGATTTATTTTGCTTTAAAGCCATTCTCTTTAAACAGCTTAAAAACTTCTTTAAAAACAGAGATAAAAGAAAAAACTACTGAAAATAATCAGGAAGTGGTTTCGCCAACTACTGCTAATATTACTATTACCAATACTATTTCCGTTACCGAAAAACTTTCACCAACTACAGACGTTCCTCATTTAGATGAAAATCAGATTAAGCAAGGACTAATTAATAAAACAACCATTCCTACTGATAAATTAGAATATGAGATTGGTGAAAGATTAAACAGAGAAAATAAAATTTTAATTCGGGGAGTAGTGAAGAATAAAGAAGAAATTTCAGGAGCCGGATTTTTTGCCTATTGCGATCTGGAGAAATGCGAGGTAACTTATGTTGGTCAAGGAGTACCAAAATGTAGTCAGGTAAATCCTTATAATTATCCGTTAAACTGGGCTGATTATTGTGTAGACACTGGAGGAAATACTGTGGCTCGTTAAACTCTTGCCACTAAATTTAAATTTTGTTATAAATATATCTTATGATTTTTTTAAACTCTGTTTCTAAATTTTTTGGTCAAAAAAAAGCAGTTGATAATATCTCATTTAAGGCAAAAGAAGGAGAGATTATTGGTTTTGTTGGTCCCAATGGCGTTGGCAAAACAACAACAATGAGATTAATTTTAGGATATTTAAAACCAACCAAAGGTGAGATTAAGGTTGATAATTTAAACCCAATTGAAGAACGAATTGAGGTCCTAAAAAAAATTGGCTATCTTCCGGAAAACAATCCGCTATATAACGAGATGAAGGTTAAAGAATACTTAGAGTTTGTTGCTGAAGCAAAAAATGAAAAAAATAAAGAAGTGATTATTAAAAAAGTTGGATTGGAAGAAGTTTTAAGCCAAAAAATTGAAGAGTTATCGCGGGGGTTTAAACAGAGAGTTGGTCTAACAGCGGCCTTATTTGGCAATCCAAAAATTTTGATTTTAGATGAACCAACTTCGGGTTTAGATCCAATTGAGCAGGAAAAAATTCGGGAGCTGATTAAAAAGTTAGCTAAAGAAAAAACAATTATTTTTTCCACCCATATTTTATCAGAGGTGGAAGATGTTGCCAATCGGCTGATTATTATTAATCAAGGAAAAATTGTTTATGATGGCACAAAACCAAAAGGAAAAGGAGCGGTGGAAAGACTATTTAAATTAAAAGTTAAAAGTTAAAAATTCAAAATTAAAGTTTAAAATTAAAAATTAATCAATGAAAAATCTTTACAAAAAAGAAATAAATTATTATCTAAGTAATCCCATTGGCTATTTGGTTTTAATTCTTTTTGGCGTTTTTGCTAATTTTTTATTCATTAAAGATATCTTTATTGTTGGATCAGCCTCAATGAGAGGATTTTTTGGGATTGTTCCTTGGCTTTTGATGGTTTTTATTCCTGCTTTAGCCATGAGAGTTTTATCAGAGGAAAAAAGAGTTAATACCATTGAGGTTTTATTAACTCTGCCTTTTTCAGAAACAGAGATTGTTTTAAGCAAGTTTTTTGCCCTATTGGTTTTAGCAGTTATTGGTCTTTTTTTGACAATGAGTCTGCCAATTTCCTTGTCTTTTTTAAGCAAGGTTTATTTGCCAGAGATTTTTATTGGTTATTTAGGATTAGTCTTTTTAGCTGGTTCTTTTATCTCAATTGGTGTTTTTTTCTCCAATTTAACAAAAAATCAGGTGGTGGCTTTTTTGTCCTCGATTTTATTAATTTTTTTCCTTTTAGTGTTGTCAACAGATTATTTTGCCAACGTTTTGCCGAAATTTTTAAATGATGTTTTAATTTATTTTTCCCCTATTTTTCATTTACAAAACTTTGTTAAAGGAGTGATTGATCTTCGTTCGGTTTTTTATTTTACCTCATTAACCTTGGTTTTTTTGTTTTTAACGATTATTAGTTTGGAAAAGAGAAAATAAAGAAATGGTTAAGACAATTAAAAAATTAAAAAAAATTAACTTAGTTGATTTTTTTAAACTAGAAAAAGTAGAAACCAATTTAATTATTTTTCTGACATTGGTAGTTTTTGTTTTAATCAATATTCTTGTTGCTAATCTATCAATCAGATTTGATTTTTCTGTTGGTCAGGCCTATACTTTGTCTTCGTCAACCAAGAGAATTCTTAAAAATTTAGACGATTTAGTGAGTGTTAAATTTTTTGTTTCTTCAGATTTGCCTACCAGACTTTTACCTTTGAAAAATGAGGTCTTAGATTTTTTGAATGAGTATAAAAAAACAGCCAAAAAAATTAATTTTAAAATTTTAGATCCTAAAAAAGACGAAAAGGCGTTAACCGAGGCGCAAGAGATTGGTTTGCCAGCTCTTCAATTCTCTCAGTTGGAAAAAGACAGATATCAGATTACCAATGTTTATTTTGGTATTGTTATTTCTTATGGCGACAAAAAGGAGATAATTCCTCAAGTGAGTGATTTGGAAAGTTTAGAATACAATATCACCTCAGCGATTTATAAACTGACAAAAAAAGAGTTAGATAAAGTGGCGGTTTTGGGAAGAGAGCAAAAGTTTAATTCCCAGGAAGACGAGCTTTTAAGTTTTAAAAAAACAGCCGAAAAACAATTTATTTTAGATTTTATTGATGTTTCTACTTCCTCAGCCAATAAGAAGATTGATTCTTTTTACAAAACGATTTTGGTTTTTGACAACAATCAAAAAAACTATAATAATCAGGAAATTTCTGCGATAAAAGACTATTTAAAAAATAAAGGAAGAGCGATTTTTTTTATTGATGGCGTTTGGGTATTAGATAATCTGCAGACTTCTGAGGCAAAACATAGTTTATTTAATTTATTAGCGACTGATTGGGGGATTGAGTTGAAAAAAAATTTAGTACTCTCCACTTCAGCCGAATTAGTAAATTTTGGCAATGAGTTAATCCAGTTTTTTACTCCTTATTACTTTTGGTTAAAAACTGCTAATTTTAATAACAAGAGTTCTTATTTTTCCAACATTCAACAACTGACTTTTCCTTGGACATCTTCAATTAAGCTAAAAGATAAAAAAAATTTTAAATATGAGGTTTTAGTAAAAACAAACAAAAGTTCTTGGGAGCAAAAAGAAAATTTTATCTTAGATCCGCAGAACATTCCTCAACCAGAAAAAAAAGAAACAAAAGAGTTTAACTTAGTCGTGGAAGCAGAAAATAAAGACGGCGGAAAAATTGTTGTAATTCCTTCTTCAAGATTTATTTTAGAAAGATATTTAACGCGGACGTCAGATAATTTAGAGTTTGTCTTAAATGTTTTAAATAATTTAGCTTCAGCTGGTGCTTTATCCGGTATTCGTCAACGAGCGGTTTCTTTTTATCCTTTACCAGAGTTGTCTGAGGTGCAAAAAGATTTATTTAAATATCTAAACATCTTCCTTTTACCAAGCTTATTAGCACTGGTGGGTGGGATAAAATTAATAAGAACAAAATAATAAATCAAAAATATTTTTTTTATACAATCTTAACATAATCTTTTAAGGCCGCTTTAATATCAATAAAGCTTAATCTTTTCCAGGGAATTTTATTTTTAGGGAAAAATTTAAACTTATTAGCGTCATCACCAGTCTTTATTTTTTTAATCTGATCATCTTTTATTTTTGCAGTATAAAAAAAACAAAGCGGTTGATAATTTATACCTTTATAAGAATAAAAACCAATATAATTACCAAAATAATTTATTTTCTCTATCTCAATAGCTAATTCTTCTTTAATCTCTCTTTTTAATCCCCCCTCAACGGTTTCTTTAAAATCAATAAAGCCTCCGGGTAGATCCCAAAAACCTTTTTTTGGCGGATATTTTCTTTTTACCAAAAGAATTTCCTCTTTTTCATTTTCCAAAATTAAAGCGCAGGTGGGAACCGGGTTAAAGTAAAAATGAAAGCCACAGTTAGAACATTCAACTAATCTTTTTTTGACTTTTTTAAGTTTATTTTGACAATTTGGGCAAAATTTAAATTTTTTGAGCATAGATAGTCACTGCCTCTCCGGTATTTAATAATTTATTAATTAAATTTAATAAATTAAAGTATAACTGTTTTAATAACGGATAATCCCTTCTTTTGTCATTGTTAAAAGTAACCTTTTTTATTTTAAAACCATTTTTTTTAAGATAATTGATTAAGTAATTTTCTGAAAAATGCCAAATATGTTCGTTAGTTCTAAGTCCTTCCCAATATTTTTTTCTTAGTTTAAAAATAACATTATTAATGTTAGGTGTGCCAATTACCAGAAAACCATTTTTTCTAAGAAATTTTTTCATGAAAGTAAATTCCTCATTAAAATTTTCAATATGTTCTAAAACATGATTATAAATAACAATATTAAATTTTTTATTAGGATTTTTTTTAAAAAATTTATCGGCCGTTCCTAGAAAAATTTTATGAGGTAATTTTTTTTTTGATATTTGGTAAGCTTTTAGATTTGGCTCGATTCCGCATACTTGATAACCGGCTTTTTTTAAAAGCGTTAGCAAGATACCGGTTCCGCAGCCAACATCAAGTATAGAGCCATCGACGACTAATTTTTTAATTTCATTAACCACAGGCAAAAATATTTCTATAAATTCTTCTTTTTTATTTTGATAAACATCAATATGTGATATTTTAGGATTAAAAAGTTTCGGTTTGATTACTGTTTTTAAAACTTTACAGTTAAGGCATTCGCCGATAATCGCTCCTCGGAAATCCTTAAAAATTTTTTCTTTTAAAGAATATTTAATTACCGGTTTAAAAAAACTTTTATTTTGACAAATACAAGATGAAATAATCATTCTAAAATTATATAATTCTTTTAATTTTATGGTAAGAACCAGAATCGCTCCCTCACCAACTGGTGAGGATTTACATATTGGTAATTTGTATACTGCTTTAATTAATTTTGTTTGGGCAAAAAAAAATAAAGGAAAGTTTATTGTTCGGATTGAGGATACTGACAGACAAAGATTGGTTAAAGGAGCAGAAGAGAGAATTCTGCAAACATTAAAAGATTTTGGCTTGAGCCCGGATGAAGATCCCCAAAAAGGTGGTCCTTATGGTCCATATCGACAATCAGAAAGACTGGAAATTTATCAAAAATTAGCTCATCAACTTGTTGAAAAAGGTTATGCTTATTATTGTACTTGTTCAAAAGAGCGATTAGATGATTTGCGAAAAAAGCAAATTGCTGAAAAAAAAATCCCTCGATATGATGGACATTGTAGAAATCTCAAATCTCAAAGCTCAAAACTAAAAACTAAAAATTATGTAATAAGACTAAAAGTGCCAAGAGATAGAAAAATCGTCGTTGAGGATTTGTTAAGAGGAAGGGTCGTTTTTGATTCTAATAATCTTGATGATCAAATTCTTTTAAAATCTGATGGTTATCCAACTTATCATTTAGCGGTTGTCATTGATGATTGTTTAATGAAAATTTCTCATATTATTCGGGCGGAAGAGTGGTTATCATCAACGCCAAAACACATTCTTTTGTATGAGGCGTTTGGTTGGGAAAAACCAGTGTTTTGTCATCTTCCGATTCTTCGCAATCCTGACCGTTCCAAACTATCCAAAAGAAAAAACCCGGTTTGGGCCAGTTGGTATTTGAAACAAGGCTATTTACCTTGGGCGGTTTTAAATTATTTAGCCTTAATGGGTTGGTCGCATCCTCAAGAAAAAGAGATTTTTTCTTTGGAAGAATTTATTGAAGTGTTTGATCTAAAAGATTTACAGGTAGTTGGACCAGCGTTTGATCCGGTTAAGTTAGAATGGATGAATGGAGAATACATAAGAAAAACTCAAAACTCAAAACTCAAAACTCAAATTTTAGATTTTTACAAAAAATATCAACAGAAAAATTTACCGGAAAATTTAGTGGAAAAAACAGTTCCTTTAATTCAGGAGAGGATTAAGAAACTTTCTGACTATTGGGATTATTGTCAGTTTTTTTTTGAAAGGCCAAAAGAATATCAGATTGATTTATCTAACAAAAAAGAATTATTAAAAAAAATTTATCAGGAATTGGAAACAATTTCAGATTGGAAAGCACAAACTATTGGTGAAAAAATGGTTTATTTAGCAAAAAAACTTAATATTAAAGCTGGAGAATTTTTTATGATTTTGCGGGTAGCTATCACTGGCAAAAAAATCACTCCGCCCTTAAATGAGTCGATGGAGATCTTAGGGAAGGAGGAGTGTGTTAAAAGATTAAAATTTATTTAATTTTAATTTGTTATACCAATCCACCTATGACCTACGAGGTCATAGGTGGATAGTGTGGTAGGCTGTTAGCTGATATACCGAAAAAAATACGAAAGTCAATTGAAATTTTTACAATGATAATTAAAAACAAAACTGATTTTATTGAAAAAATAAAATCTTTTAAAATAAAGACAAAATATGTGGTTATTAAACCCAATTGGGTTAGTAATGTAAAAGGGGAATATACAGAATACAGAATCAGAAATTATTGCTTGGTTTTTAGAAGCGTTAAACAAAGATCAAAAAAAGATAATTATTGAAAGCTATACTCCTTGGCGCGGATTAAAATTTAAGTTTAAAAATAAAAATCAAGATTTGAAAACTGATTTAATTGAAGAAAAAAAATTTTGGGATTTTTATAAAAAAAAGATGAGTATTTTTTAAAAACAACAGGCATTAAAGAGGTTATTAAAAAATATCAAGCTGATTATATTAATATTACGGATGAATTTTGGAAAGGAGAGTGTGTTGATTCTGATTTAGTTGAACGAGTTATTAAAAAAACCAATAAAAAAATTTTATTTAAAGAGTTTTACTCATATATTCCTAAGAAAATTTTTAAGATAAGAAATAAGGCAACGTTAATCAGTTTAGCAAAGATAAAATTAGAAACGGAAAATAAAAATATAGTTGTTTCTTTATCAGTTAAAAATTTATTTGGATTAATTCCTCATCCGTCAAGAAAATTTTTTCACAATAATAAAGAAAAATATCTTCCTCAAGCAATAGCAGATATTTTTAATATTTATACTTCATTATTTAAAAAAACTCTGTGGTTAAATGAAGGAATAAAAACATTAGTAAAAAATTATTGTTTAGAAAAACAAAATTACGAATATAATAAAAACTTATTGTTTATTAATAGAAACGGAGTAAAAGCAGATGAGACTGTTTGCAGCTATTTTTTTATTAATCCTAAAATCGTTCCTTATTTTAAATTGATTTATAATAAGTAAAAAAATTATAGAGCAAAAGGTTTATATAAAAAGAATTTTCTATGGTTAAATTAAAAATAACTAAAATTGAGAGAAAAGATAGAAATTTGATAAAAAAATTTATTAAAAATCGTTGGGGAAGTGATGAAGTTGTTTATAATGGAAAAATTTTTTTACCCCACAAACTTTCTGGTTTTGTTGTCAAATATAATCAAAAACTTGTTGGTTTAATTACTTATAAAAAATACAAAAATTATTTATGGATAGTTACTATTGACTCTTTAATTGAAAAAAAAGGGATAGGCACAAGACTAATTAATACTGTTAAAAAGGAAGCAAAAAATTTGGGAATAAAAAAAATTAAATTAAGAACAACTAATGATAATCTTAATGCTTTAAGATTTTATCAAAAGCGGGGTTTTAGAATAACTAAAATTTATAAGGGAGCAGTTGATTACTCAAGGAAAATAAAACCAACGATTCCTTTAGTTGGAGAAAACAGGATTCCAATTCATGACGAAATTGAACTAGAAATTAATGATATTTTTAAATAAAAATTTATAGAGCAAAAGGTTTATTTTGGAAATTAAAAAATATAATTCTTGCGGGATTAGTTAAGCGGTTTAATGTCACCTTCCCAAGGTGAAGAGACGGGTTCGACTCCCGTATCACGCTCAGAAAATAAAAAACAAAAACAAATGGTTTTTGAATTATGTAAAAAAAGATTATTATTAAAAAGTTAATTTACTAGTGAATGAAAATTAAAAATGAAAATAAAAATCAAAAAGGCAAAAATTGAAAACTTAAACTTAATTCAAAAACTAAACTATGAGGTTTTTGAGGCGAGTTTGTCTTATGATAAACATTTAGACATGAGCTGGCCGTTTAATGAAAAAGGAATAAAGTATTTCAAAGAAGCATTAATAAGCAAAGACTATTGTTGTTTGTTAGCTTATGATGGCAATTTTCCAGTTGGGTATTTAATTGGCACAGAAAGAAATTTCTCTTATCGGAAAAATAAAGTTGGAGAGATTGACAATATGGGAGTGACAAAAAAGTATCGGGGAAAAGGAGTCGGGACGGCTTTAATTAATGAGTTTAAAAAATGGTGCCAAAAACGAGGGTTAACCCAACTTCGCGTTTCTACTTATTTTAAATATGATAAAGCTATTAATTTTTATAAAAAACAGGGATTAAAAGAGATGGATTTGGTGCTGGAGGGAGAGATTTAAAAATTATCACTTGATTAAACACTTGATTTATCACTTGACAAAACACATTAGATAAATTATTATTTTTCTATATGAACTATACGATTCCCATATCAGAGATGAGAAAAAAATTTGGCGAGATTGAGGCGATATTACCTTATGTTGACTATATTACGATTTCTAAAAAAGGAAAGCCTTTAGCAATCATTTCTGCTGTACCTGAGATTAAAAAATCATTAATAAAAAAATTTGCTGGTGTTTTTAAAAAAACCGATTTAGACAAAGACAAAATTTGGAAAAACATTTTAAAAAAAAGATCAAGAAAAAATCCGATTAAGTTATGAAAACATATTTTTTAGACACTTCAGCAATTGTAGATTATCTTCGTGGGAAAAAAGAAATTATTGAAAAAATAAACAGTTTAGAAGGCAACTTGGTTTCGAGCTATGTATGCTTAGCAGAACTTTTTGAAGGAGTTTATTATTCTAAAAATAAGGAAAAAGTTAAAAAAATAATATTAAACTTTTTTCGAGGGTTAAACAAAATTTTTGATATCGATGAAAAAATTGCTGAAAAATTTGGTAGTTTAAGAAAAGAATTACGGAAAAAAGGTAAGCTGATTGAAGATATAGATATTTTTATTGCCTCAATCTGTATTGTTAATAATTTAATTTTAGTGACTTTAAACAAAAAACATTTTAAAAAAATTGAAAAATTGCAAATTTTAGATGAAAGTTAAAATTTTCTTTACCAAAAAATCTTTCTTTATTTTTCCCACATCTCCTTTTCATTTTAACTTTAGACTGGAAAGATATTTTTTGGAGACTAAAGAATGAAAAGATAGAGTGGTTTGAGAAGGAGATTAGGTTATAATTTAAGTTAATATGATCAAAGTTCATTTAGATACTGATTTAGGTGGAGATATTGATGATCTTTGTGCTTTAGCAAGAAAGAAGTTTAGCAGGTTTTTATGAGAAATAGTTACCAATTTACAGCAAAACATATAATGCAAATAAGTTTTAATTTAGAAGATATAAAGTTTCAAATTGACAAAAGAACTTTTTTAAAGGCGATTGATTTATATGAAAAAAAAGAGTAACAAAAATAAAAGAAGAATCTCACTATTTTCAAGCTACAGTAATTGGTACTCAACCATATGAAGTATTTGTTGACAATTATGATTTTACTAAAGGAAGCTGTGATTGTTATTTGGGAGAAAGAGATATTTTATGTAAACATATGATTGCTTTAGCAATTTATATGGTAAAAAAAGGAGAGAGACTTACCAGTAAAGAGAAAGAGTTTATAGAAGAGCCAATTTGTAGTTACAGACGAGAGAAATTGACAGAACATGAATTGTCACAAGTTAAAAAGGAAATAAAAAAAGCATTAAGATATATTAAACCTTATAATGGTCCTTCAAGGATCTGGTTTGCTTATCAAAACTCTTTAACTAATGGTTGTCGGCGTTTAACAAAAATAATTTCTCAATTACCAGTTTGTTTGGAGACAACAGAACTTATAGTGAAACTTTTGATTAATTTGGATAGAAAATTAAGCACAGGTGGAGTAGATGATTCGGATGGAACAGTAGGAAGTTTTATTGAGGCAACCGTTGATCTTTTAATAAACTATAGCAAAGTTGACAAAAACTGTCTTAAAGCTTTTAAAATTTTAAAAGACAAAGAAACAAGTTTTGGTTGGGAAGAAAGATTAGTTAAATTATTGTCTTTATGAAAATACCACTTTTTGATTTAGATTGGACACTTATAAAAGGAGGGAATAAAGAACATTTGGACTCTTTTACTTATTCAATTGAAAAAGTTTTTAATCTAAAAACTTCCTTAAAAAAATAGATATTCAGGGAAAAATAGATTCTCAAATACTTTTAGAATTAGTTATTTCTAAAAAAATTAATTATTCAAAAGCAAAAGAAAAACTTCCAAATTTAATAAAAGAAATGGAAAAATATTTTTTTAAAAAAACAACTCCTGGTAAATGTGTCCCAATGCCTGGCGCTTTAACAACTCTTAAAAGCTTAAAAGAAAAAAATTTTTTAATAGGAGTTTTGACAGGAAATATCAAGCCAATTGGAGAGTATAAACTCTTAAATTCGGGTTTGAGCAAATATATAAATTTTGGTGTTTTTGGAAATATGGCATTAAAAAGGAGCGATTTGGTTCCTTTAGCCTTAAATGAAGCAAAAAAAATTAATAAAAAATCATCAATTGAGGACTTGGCAATTATTGGTGATTCAGTTCGCGATATATATTGTGCCAAAGAATCAGGAATAAAAGTAATTGCTGTCGCTACTGGAAAATATAAAAAAGAAGAGTTATTAAAAAATAAACCTGATTTATTAGTTAATAGTTTATTGGATACTAAAAAGATATTAGATTTTCTTTTGAATTAAGGATTATGACTAAAATTACTTTAGTCAAAGGCGATATTACCAAACAAAAAGTTGAGGCGATTGTTAATGCGGCTAACAAGACGCTTTTAGGCGGAGGAGGGGTTGATGGAGCGATTCATAAAGCCGCCGGTCCTGAACTACTTGAGGAATGTAAAAAATTAGGCGGGTGTCAGACTGGCGAAGCAAAAATCACTAAAGGATATAAGCTTCCAGCAAAATATGTTATCCATACAGTTGGACCGATTTTTGGAAAAGAAAACGGAAAAGAAGCAGAACTATTAGCTTCTTGTTATCGAAATTCTTTATTTTTAGCGAAAAAATATAAAATAAAAACAATTGCTTTTCCATCAATATCAACTGGTGTTTATGGTTATCCAAAAAAAGAAGCGGCAGAGATTGTTATTAAAACCATTAAAGAGTTTATTAAAAATAACAACTGGTTTGAAGAGATAAGATTAGTAGTTTTTTCAAAGGAAAGCTATCAGATTTATAAAGAATTACTTTAATTTTAGTTTTCATAAAAAACTAAATTTTTAATTGTTTATCTAGTGGTGAATTGGAAAAATAAAATAAAATATAAAATTTACAAATCAATAATTTTTCCCTGATTGGTTTTTGTTTCGTATAAAGCAATAGTTTTTTGAAGAGTAATTTTGCCAAAAGCATAACCAGCGGTTGAGCCGGGATTAAGATGTAAAGTTTTGCCGATTTTTTCAATTAATGCTTGATGAGTATGGCCGGTAAAAACTACATCATAAATCTGTGATTTTATTAATGAGTCAGTCAAAACTTTGCTTGAGCCATGATAGACTGCGATTTTTTTAGCACCAATTTCCAATTCAAAACTTTCTTTATAAAACTCGATGTGCCAGTTTTCTTTTTCTTTTCTTTCAAAAAAACGAAAATGATCGCCTTCATCATTATTGCCAAAAACTGATTTTATCGGAATGGTTAATTTTGGTTTTAAAGAATAAATAAACTGAGGAACAAAAGGTGAGACCCAGTCGCCACAATGAATAATTAACTCTACTTTTTCTTTTTGAAAAAATTTAATGGCTTTTTCAACACTTTCTAATTGATCATGAGTATCAGAAAAAATACCAAGTTTCATAAATTTATTTTATTATTTTTGATTTTTTTTAGCACTTTTTTTGTGCCAAAGGCTAAATTTTTAGGAAGTTTGTTTATTGGAAACCAAGCGATTTTTTCTGCTTTTTCTGGTTCTAAAATTTTTGGTTTACCTTTGGTGATTTGACAAAGATAAAAAGGAACTAACCAGTGTTGATTTTCTTTTTTTAAGATATCGTCTAAGCAAAAAATCTGTTTTAAAATTTTTATTTCTATTCCTAACTCTTCTTTAATTTCTCTTTTTAAAGCATTTTCAGCGGTTTCTCCGTACTCAATCTGTCCACCTGGTAGTTTCCAAAGGCCTCTTTCATTTTTTGCTTTTTCCCCCCGAAGTTGAAGCAAAACCTCATTTTTTTCATTTAAAATTACTCCGGCGACTCCAACACCAACATAGTCAATTGAGGGAGTGCCAAAACGCAAGATTCTTTTTTGTTTTCTATATTCTTCTAAAAATTTTTCTAAAGTTTGCCATAAAGGTTTTGGCGGATTATTAATTGGATACCAATCCCAACCATAACATTTTTCCGGCTCTAAGTTTTTTGGTTTTTGATTAAGATCTAATAAGACACCTTCAAGATAAATGTTAATATGAGGAAGCACCTCAAAATTTTCATCAATCCAAAAAGTTCGTCCAATTTTAACATCAAGACCAGTTTCTTCTTTTACTTCTCTTATCAAACAATCATTAATTTTTTCACCGATTTGAATATGGCCGCCGGGGATAAAATACTGATTATGCCCGGCAACATTTTTTCTTTTTCCTAAAAGAATATGTTCTTTGTTTTTAATTTTTTTAAAAATAACCGCATTGGCAGCTACATAAGGCCGGTTTTCATTTTCTTTATCAAAAATAATTTTTTTCATTAATAAAATTATACTATCTATGAGGAAGAAAATAAAAATAATCACCATCTGTTCAAGCGCATCTTTTTATAAGGATGTTTTAAAAATCAAAGAAAAATTGGTTAAAAAAGGGTTTAAAGTTTTGGTTCCAATAACCGCTTATAAAATGAAAAGGAATAAAAATTTTAATGTTTGTGACTATAAACATTGGCATAAGGACCCAAAATTTTATCCGCTGAAAACAAAATTAATCAAAAATCATTTTCGAAAAATTGAGAAATCTGAGGCAATTTTAGTCGTCAATTTAGAAAAAAACGGGCAAAAAGGATATATCGGCGGAAATGTTTTAATTGAGATTGCCATTGCTTTTTATTTGAAAAAGAAAATTTTTATTTTAAATAGAATTAATGAAAATAATCCTTTTAAAGAAGAAATTTTAGCAATGAAGCCAGTTTTTCTCGAAGAGAAAATAGAAAATTTATCTTTTTAACATCATTTCTATTTCCGGTAGAGTTTTTCCACAAGGTAAATCATGAATTTCTTCTTTTACAATTTTACCAGTTTTTATAAAACCAAAAGATTGATAAAAATTAATAGCTTTTTGATTATAAGAGACAACATTGACATAAATATCTTTGTTTTTTTCTAACCATTTTAAAGCTTTTTTCATTAATTTTTTACCAATTCCTTTTCCTTGGAATTGAGGAAGAATATAGATAGCGCCAATCTCATTTTTTTTTACCCTTTTTGCCGTACAAAAACCAATGACTTGTTTATTAATTTTTGCTATCCAAGTTTGAGAGTTGAAGGATTGGTTTTTTAAAGCTTCTTTTCTTTGATCAAGATATGTTTCAAAGTTTTTTTCTATCTCAATAAATCTTTCTAAAATATCTTTTTTAGTGATCCCTAATTTTTCATTTGGATAAGTATTAATCCAGGTAATTTTACGGACTTGATAAATTCCTTCAGCGTCTTTTGATTTAGCTAAAATAATTTTAAGTTTGCCTCTATTCATTTTAATATTGATTTTAAATATAAATCTCCTGCCAGTGCGGGTTGGTTTCAACAATTAGATCTAAATAAATTTTTTTATTGGTTGCCAAAGCGATCTCTTTTCGGGCATAAGAGCCAATCTCTTTGATTTTTCGGCCGGCTTTGCCAATGATCATTCTTTTATAGCGGTCGTTGGTCGTTAAAATTTTTGCTTTAATATACATTATCCCGTTTTTTCTTTCTGAAATTTCTTCAACAATCACTGTTGTCGTGTAAGGAATTTCTTCACCCATCATCAAAAAAATTTTTTCCCTGATTAACTCAGAGACAAAAGTTTTAGCATCGATATTCAAAAGAGGATAGGAGGCGCTATTAGTTATTTGATATTCGTTATCAGAATGTGATTCAGGTAAAATTTCAAAAATTTTATCAATAAGCGGTTTAATATGAAGTTTTTTTAAGGCAGAAATCTCAAAAAATAACGGAATCTCATCTTTTAAAAACTCATACTGAGGCTTATAGGTTTTTTCAGTAATATCGATTTTGTTAATGACTAAAATTTTTGGTTTATTAATCTGGCGAATAATTCCCAAAACTCTTGCTTCTTCAAAGTCGCGTTTTCTGGTGTGATCAACCATATAAATAACAACATCGACCTCTTCTTGGACTGCTTGTAAAGTTTTTTTATTGATATTTTCAGAAAGATGATCTTCAGTTTTTCTCATTAATCCCGGAGTATCAATAAAAATAATTTGACCTCTTTCATCTTGAAACAAAGCTTTAATTGGAAAGCGAGTCGTTTGCGGTTTTGGTGAGGTAATTGAAACTTTTTGGCCAATGAGATTGTTTAAAAAAGTTGATTTGCCGACATTTGGCCGACCAATTAAAAGAACCCTACCGGATTTCATAAGGTAAATTTTAACACAAGAAACGAGTTTTATTATCTTTTTTATTAATATAAGAGGTTTTTGTTTTTGCTAAAATGTTAATACAATGGATAATAGATTAGGCCATCGACAAAGACTAAGACAAAGATTTTTAGTGGCAGGAATTGATAGTTTCTTAGATTACGAGATAGTTGAGCTTCTTTTAACTTTAGGAACCCCTAGAAAGGATTGCAAATCTCAAGCAAAAGAGTTGATAAAAAAATTCAAAACCTTAAATAATGTTTTGGAGGCAAGAGGAGAAGAGCTTCAAAAGATAAAAGGAATTGGGTCAAAAAACATCTTTGGTATTAAGTTTTTTCAACAACTTCTTAAAAGATATTATCAAAAAAAAATAGAAAAAAAACCAGTTTTAAATTCAGTTTCTCAAGTGGTTAGGTTTTTACAACAAAAAATTGCCGGTGAAAAAAGGGAGATTTTTTTTGGTTTGTTTTTAGATTCCCGACAAAAACTTTTAAAAATAAGCGAGATTTCCATAGGGACGGTTGACTCAGGAATTGCTCATCCGCGAGAGGTTTTCAAAGAAGCAGTTGAGGTTTCTGCGAGTCAGATTATCTTAACTCACAATCATCCATCAGGCGAAGTAGAGCCATCAGAAGACGATTTAGAGACAACAAAAAAAATGATTGCTGCTGGGAAAATTTTGGGAATTGAGGTAATTGATCACATTATTGTTGGTAAAGATAACTATTTTAGTTTTAAAGAAAAAAATTTGATTTAATTATGACAATAATTTCTGATAGAGAAATAATTTTAAAAATTAAAAATGGCGAGATTAATTATTTTGAGATTATTGTTAAAAAATACACCTCAAAAATTTATCAGTTGATAAAGACAAAAATTTTAATCAAAGAAGACGTTGAAGATTTAGTTCAAAACGCTTTTATTAAATTTTACAAGGCAATTAATCGTTTTAACGAAAAATTGCCGATTTTGCCATATCTTTATCAGATTGCTAAAAACGAGCTGAAGATGTATTATCGTTCTAAAAAGAATTTTTTGCCATTAAAAGAAAATTTTAAAAATGAAGACGAAAGAAGTTTTTTTGAGAGATTTGAAAGAAAGGAAGATTATTTAAAAAAGTTAAAAAAAGAAGAAAAAGAGATGATAATGATGTTAGTTGACGGTTTTTCCTATAAAGAAATTGCTGAAAAATTTAAAAAGTCGTTAAATACGGTAAAATCAATTGTAAGAAGAGCTAGAAGAAAATTAATAATTAATAAATAATAATTAATAATGAATAAAGGAAAAAATCTTGAAAAAAAAATTTTAGATCGGGTTTATCGATTTGAAACAAAAAAAACAGTGGGCGAAATATTATTAAAAGGAGCGACATTCTTATTTTTAGGTTTCACGGTTTTTATCCTCGGGAGTATTTTTTATGAGATTTTAAAAGAGCAGACGACCTTTGATTTATTGGAGATTTTTAGCGAAGATTTTGAGGTGATAAAAAAATATTTTTTTGAGACAGTTTATATTTTTTATTTAGAGTTGCCGAAGATTATCTTAATTTTATTATTAATTTTGATATCAATCTTTTTTTATTTAAGCTGGCAGCTATTTAAAAATTTTAATAAAATTAAAAATAAAGTTATTAGTTTAATAAAATTTTGGCGGAGAAAAATATGAAAAAGTTAGTTTTTATTATTTTTATTTTATTATTGGTTATTATTTTTTATTTTTTAAAAAACAAAAAAACAGATTTAAAAACATTGCCTAAAGTTTTAGAAAATAAATCAGACTTTTTAATAAAAAAAGAAAATTATCAGTCTGAAGAGAATACTTTTCAAAACATTAACCAAGGTTTAGCTTTAGAGATAATTGAGCCTAAAAATAATACTGTTGTTAGTGATCAAAGCTTAACAATTAAAGGAAGGACTAGCCCTAAAGTTGAGGTTTTTATTAATGAAAAAGAGTTGATTTCTGATGAAAAAGGAAATTTTGAAGCAGTTTTAACTCTAGATGAGGGAGAGAATAGTATTAATGTAGTTGCTTCGGATAATAAAGGAAATTACGCGGAAAAAGAGGTGATAGTTATTCTTGAGACAGTTAATTAATGAAACTTTTTTTAATTTTGAGCATATCTATATATAGTTAAAAATTTTTAAAAACCTATGATAAAAAAAATATTTTTTCTTGTTTTATTGACAATTTTTATCTTTAATTCAGATGTTTATGCCAAATCCGTAAGAGGGATTATTAGAAATGAAGTTAAACCAACAATTCAGGCGATAAAAGAACAAACAAAAGAGCAGATAAGAGAAAGTTTAAATCAGGCAACCAATCAAGCAGAAAGAAACAAGATTAGAAACGAGATTCGAGAGAAAAACAAAGGATTGTTAGATCAAATTAAGAATCAAATAAAAGAAAAACTTCAGAATTTAAAATTTTCAGCAAGGATTGAGGGAAAAATTACATCTTTATCTAATAATTTAATAAACATTCAAGATGATAATGGTAAAAATTATATTGTCAATATTACTGAAAAAACTCAGTTAAGACGAAGATTTTGGGGAAAGGCAGAGTTATCAGAATTTGCTGTTGGTAATCGGGTAAAGGTGATTGGTCGGTATACTAATGAAGAAAAGACAATAATTGAAGCAGTCTTAATTCGCAATTTATCAATTCAAAGACGATGGGGAGTGTTTTTTGGTCAAGTGGTCACTATTTCAGAGAACTATCTGACTTTAAAAACGGTTAATCGAGGTGATTTAATAGTCTATTTAACTAACGAGACAAGATTAAAAAACAGAAAAGGGGGAACAATTAAATGGAGTGAGATTCAGATCGGGCATAAAATAAGAGTTAAGGGAGTTTGGGACAGGGATCTAAAAGAGATAAGAGAGACTGAGGAAGTAAAAGATTTTTCCTTACCGTTTTTGCCAACTATAACAAAAACAGAATAAAAAGATGTAAACTAATTTAATATGAATAAAAAAATTATTCTGATTATAATCATAGTTCTTTTATTTTTGATATTTTTTGGGTGGATTATTTTTAAAAGAGAAAAAAAGACGGTTGGTGACGTTGATAAGGTGATTAATGTTTTTTTTACAGCAGAAACATTATATTTAAAAGCAAAAAGACAGATAACTTATGCTGATGGAAAAAAAGCAGAACCGAATCAGATAGAGGTTTGGATTAAAAATGGTAAGATCAGAGAAGATATTTATAATAAAGGAGAAAAAGTTTATACTTATCTTTCTCAAGATGATGATAAAGTAATCGCTTACAATTTTAAGAAAAAAACAAAAGAAATATCTCCTGCAGATAAAAAGTATTATCTTTCTGGTTTTCAGAAACCCGCGATTGGTTCAATAAAAATAGGTGAAGATGAAAAAAATAGATGCTCACTTTATGATTATCAGATTGATACTATTTTAGCGGCGCCTGGATCAACTTATTCTTATTATTTAAAAAACAGAATATACTGTGTTAATGATTATCGGATGGTATATTTTAAAAATTATGGTGGTGGATTAGTTGATGGAAAAAAGCCAACTTCGTTTGAAGAAGATAGATTTGAGATTCAGACGATTAAATTAAATATTCCTATTGATTCGGCTGTTTTTAAAAATCCATTTTAATTTATAAGTTAATTATTTTTTTATGAAAATTATCAAAAAAATAATTGATCTTTTGAGACGGCTTGGTATTTTAAAGGTAGGAGGAGAAGTTAATACCTATAAAAGCGCAAAAGATTCAGGATATAAAATCGATCCTCTTGAAAAACATAATCGCTAATTTTTTTTTACTTCTTTTTTGATAAAATATTGCTAATAACGAATTTATCTAACCTTTTGTTATAAAGAAGGTTATCAAAGCCGTTCAGAAGCAGTCAGAAGAGAAAAATTTTTAAAATCAGGTCAAGGACGATTATGGTTAGATAAAATGGGAATTAAATAAACAATTGGGAGATCGTCTAACGGTAGGACAGCAGCCTTTGGAGCTGTTTATCTTGGTTCGAATCCAAGTCTCCCAGCCAGTAAGAATTAGAAAGAGGTCGGGAGGTAGCGCTTGCCGCGCCCGCCTCGGCGGCAAGCGCGTCAAATCCGCCTTTTTTGAAACTTGCGGACAGCCGCCGAAAAAGAAGGAAGAAAAAACGCAAAAATTTTAAATAACTTTTATAAATCTCAAATGGCGCAACCGGTGGACTCAATTAGGAATCTCTTCCAATTGTCCGATTACGCCATTAAAAAAGAGATTCCGCATAAATTGAGTCCAATAACAATATATCAGAAATATGAAAATAATAACAAGTGGTTTTAAGTTGATCCATTACTTGATTTTTAAAAATATGATATACTTTCACTTGGAGTTAATATGCAGAAACAAATAAATGTAGGCAATCAAAACACCCAACAAATAGGGCAAAATCAAATTGATCAACCAGTAACAATTGAAAAGAAACCTAAAGTAAATTACTGGATGATGGCAACTATAATTTTATCCGTTTTGATAGTCATTAGCACAACAACTTTTCTTGTAAAAAATCAGCAGAATAAAAACACAGATAATATAGGGAAATCGGAGCAAAGCACCTCATTGATAAGTATAAAACCAGGCTATAAGGCATATACAAATAAAGTTTATGGATTTTCTTTTGAATATCCTGAAAATTTTATATTTGAACCTGACATTTCGTCTTCATCACCTGAAACATCAATGATAGTCATGCTTGAAGAATACAAGCTTTTTAAAGATGTTAGCCCTTCAGAAAAACATACAAGCGTTGTAATCGGGTACACAGAAGGTGTTAACCAAGAAACCTGTAAAACAAATAGCGATAGTTTTAATGGTTTCAATCGATTTTCGAAAGCTGACCCAGCAAAATATAAGGTTAAAAAAATTACTTCATCCTTTTTGGGAAGTCAGATAGATGGATTATTTGTCCAAGAGAAAATAATTACGGATAATCCGTCTTATAAAGAAGGTTTTCGTACAAGATTTGAAACAGTTTATCCTCTTTGTGTAAATAATAAATTTTTCGAAATTAGATTCCAGTATAGCGGATTTACAAATGACGAGACTACTGAGGTTGAACAAGATAAATTCAAGACAGATCTTTTAAATTCATTTAAACTCCTTAATAAAAATGAACTGGAAAGTACAAAAACGGAAAACAAATTATCTGCTGAAGAACAAGAGATTTTAAATAGATTTAACACCGAAGTTTTACCTGCAAATTTATCAATCGAAAAAGAATTAATAAATAAACAAATAAGTCAAATATTTAAATTAGGCGAGATATATGCCATACGAACTGAACCAAAAGGGTTTATTCAAGGCATGACTTATAAAGATGAAGGAGCGATAAATATATATTTGGTAGACAAAAGTAGCTTTGTAACTTTAGTTAAGGCAGATCACGATATAGTTCATATTGCTAAACTTTATTCACCAAAAGGATTAGAAACCAAAAGAATGATAGTCCAACTTGGTGGTGGGGCCCATGTTTCTAATCTATATTTGTTAGATATAACGTCAGGAATAAGAGTTATAAAACTTCGTGACCAAAAAAATTACTCGGCCAAAGTAAGCGAGATTACTGAAATCCCATTTATTAACATAAGAGAAGATGGATCTATTCATGCAGAACAGTTTGAATTTAAGGACAATACAATGAATTGTTTTCAAATGGATGTATCTGGGAATTGGGGAGTATATTTAACTATTGATCTTTTATCAGGAGAATTAACAAAAATGCGAATAGAAAAAAATCCTCTTCTTGGGGGAAACAGTAACCCCAACGGAAAAACAGAAATCGTTTTTGATAACTAAAAACGAGCTTCAACTTTCGTAATACTCGGCGGAGCCAAGCAAAAATCATGCGCGCAAAAAATAGCGGAGGCGCGGCGGGTGGGGGCGCCGCGCCGGAGCGAATAGCGAGGCCGAAGGCCGAGATAACACATTGAAGTTCAACATTTTTTGTAAACGGCCAGCCAATAAAAAAACCCCGCCTGAGGCGGGGTGGTTTTTAATTTTTGTTTTTTTATTTTCCGGCAACTTTAACCGGAATTTTTTTTGGTTTTGCCTCTTCAGCGATTTTTGCCGAGATGACAACAACACCATTCTCTACCTTTGCCTCAATTGATTTCTCATCAACCGGTCGAGGCAAAGTGGTGGTGTAATCAAAAGAGGCAACCCGATCCATTCGATAAACCACCTTTCTTTTTTTCTTTTCCTCTTCTTTTTCTTCAACCTTTGCCCTGATTCTTAAAACTCCATCTTCAAAAGTTACCTCAACCTTATCTGATGGAATACCAGGGACAGCCGCTTTAACAATGACCCTATCCTCTTCTTCATAAACATCTAACCCTTCAGTCATTGTTAACTCCGGCCAGTTTTCTTCCTCTTCTTCATCCCAAGAAAGAAATGGCCGAAGCCAGCGAGGACGAAAAAATGGGTCAAATCTGATTATTGGCATATTTTCTCACCTCCTTTCTTTAAAAAACTTATAACAGTTTATATATTAGCAGTCTAACATAAAGTCTGCTAATTTGTCAAGGGGAAATTTAAAAAATTAAAAATCAAAAATTAAAAATTTTTAGTTAGTTTATTTAAAATTTATAAAAAAATGTTTTAAAATAAAATAATGACCAAGATAACAAAAAAAACAGTTTTAAAAAATATTGTTAAAAAACCAAAATTGAGAAAGATCTTGGAAAAATATCAGTTTCCTTGTCTTTCCTGTCCTTACGCAAAAATAGAGATGAATGAGTTGACAGTCGGCGATGTTTGTTTAATGTACGGAATTGATGAAGAAAAGTTATTATCAGAATTAAATAAAGATTAACAATATGGAAAAAGACAATCTTTTTGATATTTTTCATTTTCTTTCCAAAGCGATTTTGTTAGTGCCAATAGTAATTTTTATCTTAGCCCTTTTTTTTAAATTTAATTATTCTCAAAGAAAAACCTTAATTAGTTTGCCAACGCCGACAATTGTTTTAACCCCAACCAAGACGGAAAAAAAAGAAGAGATAAAAATTGATTTAAAAGGTCCTTTTGTTTGTGAAGGCGAGTTAAATCAAATCTCGGCCTCCGTTTTTATAAAAGATAAAAAAATTAAGGTCATCCTTTCAAAAAAAGAGAAAAAAGAGAATCATTTGATTGTTGATGATTGTTATTATTCCTGGGATGAGGGAAGTTTTTCCGGAAAGCGGATTTGCGGTTTAAAACCAGCCATGTCTTTAGTTGAAACAATGATGAGTTTAGGAGTTTTTTCTTTACAGAATCTTTTTGATCAGTTAGCTAATTTTGGCGGTGCTGGTTTAGAGAATACAATAGCAACAAAAGAAGGACAAATCAAAGAGTTTCTTCATTTTTGTCAGAAAAAAGAAATTGAAGATAAGGTTTTTCAGATACCAGTAAACATTCTTTTTAAAAACAAGGAATAATTTCTTCTATTTTAAAAAAAGTATGTGTTATAATAATAATTGCCTCGGTTGCTAGAGCGACTTGGAACCACCCTTCTCCATTCCGAACAAGGAAGTGAAACGAGTCAGCGCCGATGATACTTCCCGACTTGTTCGGGAGGGAAAGCAGGTCGCAGCCGAGGCTTTTTTAGTAGCTAGTAGTTAGGAGTTAGGAGAAATAAAATAAGCAGCAACAAGTAGTAAGTATTAAGAAAAATTCAAACTTCAAAAATCATCCGCTTCAGGCGGACAAAATAACAATTCAAAATGTAAAATTAAAAAAAGCGAAATTACTAATTTATTAATTTTGATTAAAAATTGATTTATTAAAAATTAATTTTTTAATCTTTAAAAATTGTTTAAGATTTAATATTTAAGATTTTGGACTTAAGTTTTTAGTTGTAGTTTTAATTTTTGAGATTTGAGATTTTTATTATTGTCTAGAGTTTGGTTTATTGTTTGTACTTCAATGATTTGGTTTAACTACCTTGTGCAGCTATTTTTAAGGTATACAAATTCCAGTTAGTTGGGTATATAATATCAATTAATGGATAATTTAAAAGAATCGCACCGAACATTTCATTCTTTTTGTTTTTATCCTCAAGCAAGATTTGATGGTCAACATGATAAAGAAAAGCCGATTTTAGTTGTACGTTCTCATCCCATAACCCAACTTTCCTGGTTTTTTAATGGTTTATTGATTTTCTTATTGATTATTGGTTTTTGTTTGTTTTTTCACTCTTATCTTAATTTTTTTGAGCTTTCTTTTGTAATTTTTTTTGGTTTAGCTCTTTTATTAAGTTATTTTTGGCTTAATTTTTTAATTTGGTATTATAATGTGGGGATTATTACTGATGAGAGAATAATTGACATTGATTTTCATCCGATCTCCTATAAAGAGGTAAGCATGACGGTTTTAGCAAAAGTAGAAGATGTTACTTCAAAGACCGGCGGTTTTTTATCATCGTTCTTTGATTTTGGCAATGTTTTTATTCAGACAGCGGGTACGGAGATCAATATTGAATTTTTTAATATTCCTTATCCGGCAGAAGTAGTTCAAGTAATTAATCAATTAATTGAAAAAATTAAAAATGGAGGGAACTATCATTAGTGACATTAGTGGCTGGTTTTCTAAGGTAAATTTTCTTCATTTGTTTTTAAAATTGGCAGCAATAGTTTTTTCTTTAGTTTATTTTGGTTTTACGGTAATTATTTATAAACAAACAACAATATTAGATAAAACTTTTCAGACAAAATTCGGCCGTTTTTTAATTTTAATTTCTCTTTTGCAAATTTTAGTTGGATTAATTACTATATTATTAGCAATTTTTTGGCTTTAAGCTATGTGGCAACCGCAGTTTGCCGTTTATTTAGGAAAAGAAAGTAAGGAAATTTTTGTTGGGTTTTTAACGGAAAAGAATTTTTTTTTAGTTTTAAGAACAGAAGGAATAGATTCTGAAAAAGGTAGAAAGATCTTAAAAAACATAAAAGAAGATTGGTTAAAAGAGTCTTTTGATAACTTGGCCGGTTTTGAAAATTTTTTAGTTAGTGAAATAAAAAAATATAATCTGCCGGCAGCTCTTTCTTTAGCCGCTTGTTTTTTAAGTGATCAGGTTTTGTATTTAAAAACTATTGGAGAAGGTGAGACATATCTTCGGCGTGGTAAAAAATTTCAAAAGATAATTAAAGGAGAAAAAGTCGCTTCGGGTTTTTTAGAAAAGGATGATTTTTTTGTTTTAACAATAAAAAGCTTTGTTGATCTTTTTGGTGAAGAAGAGTTAAAGAGTCTTTTTGATAAAAAACCTCCTAGCCAGATTGTTGACGAGCTAACTCCTCAGATGAAAACCAAAAACGATGAGGGAACAATCGCTCTTTTTATTCAGTTTTCTCAACAAGAGTTTTTTAATGAAATGTTAGTGAACAATGAAAAAAGAGAAGATTTGATTAAAGAAGAAATTACATTACCATCTTTTTTTTCAGAGAAAAAGAATTTTTTTTCTTTTCTTGTTAAGCAATTTAAAGATCTCTCTTATTTAAGTAAAAGAAAAAAAACCCTTACTCTTTTGATGGTGATAATAATTTTTTTTATCTTATTGTGGAGTGTAGTTTTTGGTTATCAACGAAGAAAGGAGGCAAAGATAAACGAGACGATAAAAATTACTCAGGAAATAATTGAACAAAAATTATCCCAAGCAGAGGAAACTGCTTTTTTAAACCTCTCTCAATCCTTAGTTTTAATCTCTGAAGCAAAAAGTGAGCTAGCAAAAGTTAAAAAAGAGATTGGCGAGAAAAGAAAAGAGAAGATAGCCGAGTTGGAAAAGATGATTAGAGAAAAAGAAAATCTAGTTCTCAGAAAGGAGGAAAAAAATTATGAAGAGTTTTTTGATCTAAAAATTGATAATAAAAATGCTAAAGGAAACAGTTTTTATTTAAATGAAGATAGACTAATTATTGTTGACAATGAACGAGGAGTGATTTTTAATCTTTCTTTAACTAAAAAATCACTTGATAAAGTTAGTTTTAAGGAAATAAAAAAAACAAAACGAGTAGCTGCTTATGAGGATATTTTTTTCTTAACTGATGAAGGTATTTATCAGATAAAAGGGGAAAAACTGGAGAAAGTGATAGAAAAAGACAAAGATTGGGGAGAGATTAATGATTTTTGGGTGTATAACGGCAACCTTTATCTTTTAGACTCAAAAAATGACCAGATTTATAAATATTTAACGGCGGAAAAAGGTTTTGGTGAAAAAACTTCTTATTTTAAAGCTGGTGAGGCGATGGATTTAGAGCAAGCAAATTCAATGGCAATTGATTCCTCAGTTTATATTGGTTTTAAAGATTTTTTAGCTAAATATACTGCTGGTGTTAGAGAGGAGTTTAAGACCACTTTTCCTCAAAAAGAGGTTAATATAACAAAAATTTATACCAATAAGAATTTGGAAAAGGTCTATGTTTGGGATAAGACACAAGCGATAGTTTTTATTTTAGGAAAGAATGGTTCTTATGAAAGGCAGATAAAATCAGTAGTTTTTTCTAAAGCCGACGATTTAGTTGTTTTTGATAATAAAGTCTTTGTTTTGATTAAAGAAAAAATTTATCAAGTAGAATTAGATTAAATTTATTCAAAAAAATCCTTTTCTTCTTTTTTGAGAGAGTTAATCTCAGTAGTGTTTATTTGATAGATAAAAGATAAAAATTTTGTTTTAATATAATAATTTTCTTCATCTTTTTGAAAGAAATCAACGCTTTTTTCTTTATTATTTTCTTTAATTTTAACGGCAAATACTGGGTTGGTAAGAGTTAAATTATCTTCTTTAGTTAAGATATCATTTGCCTTAAGAGTTTTTAGACTATTAAGAAAAAAATCTACTTTTTCTTTTTTTACATTTTTTTGATTTATCTGCCACTGATTGTTTTTCTTATTTAAAATAATTTTTTTATTATTGAAATTAATTTCGAGATAATTAACATCTTCTTCATTATCAATTAAATGAGGATTAAGATCGCGAAAGTCATCCGGATAAAAGACATTATTAAAATTTTCCGCCAAAAAAACCTCACTTTCTTGATCTATCCTCACATAATTTTTGTTAATTCCTGCTTGATTGCCAAGAAAAAGTGAGTAATTTTTATCCTTGGTGTTTAAGATAATTTGTTGTTTATTTATTCCAAATTCTTGATGTTTGTTTTTATTTTGAGAAACAATCTCTTCTTTTTTAATTGATAAAAAGGCGTCGATAATTTTCTCAACTCTTTCTTTATCAGCCGAAAACTCTATGTTTTCTTTTTTTAAGTACCAGTGATTATTTTTTTGATAGATCTCGGTTCTTTTTTCATTAGAGATAACAACGACTTTTAAGACAGACTCTTTTTTTATTGAAGAAAAAGGTTGGGGAGTTTTTGAGGAAAAAAAAGAGGTAAGTTTATTTTTTAATAAAAAAATTATCAGAATAATAAACAAAACCAAAAAGAGGTTTTTCAAGCGGGAAAAGTTTTTTTTCATGATAAAATATTATAATCAATGGAAAAAAAAAGTAAAGAAAAAAAACTTGTTGAGCGAATCATTAAAAAAGACAAAAGAGCTATTTTTTTATTTTATAATCAACACAAAAAACTTGTTTTTAATTTTATTTATCAGAGAACCAAAGATTACTATTTATCAGAAGAGTTAACCCAAGATGTTTTTTTTGATTTTTTAGAGGGATTACGTGATTTTCGTTTTCAATCTTCTTTAAAAACTTTTTTGTTAGCAATTGCTAAAAATAAGACGATTGATTATTTTCGGAAGAAAAAAATAAAAAAAATTTTGTTTTCTTGCTTGCCAGTCCATTTGGTTGAGGGACTAAAAAAAGTTTTTTTAGAGGAAGAGATTGAGAAAAAAGAGTTGGCTTTTAAAATAAAAAAAGTTTTTGAAAAACTACCAGATGATTATCAGAAAATTTTAAGACTAAAATATATTGACGGAGAACAAGTAAAACAGATCGCTGAAAAATTTAAATTAGGATTTAAGGCGACTGAAAGCTTGCTTTTTCGAGCCAGAAAGGCTTTTATTAAAGTTTTTAATCAACAGAGATGAAAACAATTAGTTTGAAATTAAAAAAAAAGGTTGATGAGATTTTTATTGTCGAGCCAGCTGACTTGGGATTAGATTTTTTAACTGGTTTTTATAAAAAAACAACCCGTTATTTTAAAGTTGCCCCTTTTGTTTTTATTATTCCTCTTTGTTTTTTATCAGCAATTTTTTTGTATCTGATTTTTGGTAGTTTACTGATTAAATTAGTTAGTCTTCTTCAGTATGGTTTTTAAAAAAAATAAACCAGCTGAAAAAATCGTGGTTGATTTTTTAACCGGTTTGATTTTGGTTTGGCGAAACTTATTCCTTTTGATTTTTTATCCTTACAAAATAGTAAGAAAAATTAGTTTAGAGGGAGATTGGTATCAGGTTTGTTTGATCTTTTTGGGTGTTTTTGGTTATTTTAAGTTTGTTTATTTTTTAAGAGACAAACCTTATCCGGCGAGCTTGACTTTTTTGTTTTTTTTGATTAATTTTTTTTTAACAGTGAGTTTTTTTTGGCTATTTGCTTGGTTAATTGATAATAAAAAAACTAAGAAAGATTATTTAAGTCTGATTCACACTTTTTCTTACTCGCTTTTGCCAACTTTAATCTGGTTTTTGACGGTTTCTATTTTTTATCTGATTCTTCCTCCGCCAAGAACGACCTCGATCTTTGGAATTTCTTTTAGTGTTTTTTTCTTAGCTTTTTCTTTTAGTCTTTTAATCTGGAAGTTGATTTTGGTTTTTTTGAGTTTAAGATTTTCTCTGCGGTTGGGTTTTTACCGGATATTTTATTTTTTGATTTTTTATCTTTTGTGGTTTTTACCTTACTCAGTCTTTCTTTATCATTTTCGGATTTTTCGCGTGCCGTTTATTTAAAGTTTTTGGTAATATTTTTTGATTTTTTCCGCCATTAATTTTCTTCTTTGATGTAAAAACTCTTCAAAGTTTTTATTATCTGCCTGAAAAATAAGTTCGGGAATACAGTTTTCTTTAAGATTTCTTTTTAAATCAACTTCATCATCAATCTCTCCTAAGACAAGTTTTTTGGTTTTAATCTGTTTTAAAATAATATCCATATATTCTTTGGGCGGTTTGTTTCCAATTCTGATATTAAGGTTTTTATCCATAAAAACATAGTTGGCGATTTGATTATAGGATTTTTTATCAAATCCGTATTTTTTAAGATAATTTTTTGGAAAAATATGATGAACATCACCTTGAGTAATCACCATATTTTCAACAGTTATCTGCGGAGATAAAAAGCCTTCGTTTTTTTGTTTTATTTGGGCGGCTAAATAAACATTAAAATGAGGACTGGTGATAATGGCTGATTCTAATTTTTGAATTAAACCGCTTTCCCAAAAATCAGGCCCTACTACCGAAGTTTCAATGCTGTTTAAGAAATCCAAAGGATTTTTATGGTGAAAATTTTTAATATCTTCATCAATTTTGCTTTCTGGCGAGCCAGAATATCTTTCAGTTAAAATTAATAAAACAAACCAACGTCTGACAACTTTATTAATAATTTCCGGTTTAATTTTTTTATTGATTAGCAAAAGATACAAAGCATAAGCAAAGTTGATTGTCATTTTTGAACGAATTAGTTGATTGTGAATAAATCCAGCCGATCTGATAATTTTTAAAAAATTTTTAAAATGATATTCATTAACAAAATCAAAAAAAGAGGCTTTGAATTTTTTATAAGTCTCTTCAATAATTTTTTCTTCAAACTTTTTTGTTTCAAAGTTTCTACCAGAAAGAAGAGAAACTAAATCTCTTAATCGGCCTCGTTTAAAACCGGAGGTAAAAACTACTCTGATGACATCGCGATAATCAGGGTCGTAAAGATCATCAATTTCATTTTTAAGCCATTGAATTTTAGGAAAATATGATGTCTGGCAGAAATTTTGATGCTCTTCTTTTAGATCATAAAAAAAATTGGGGTTGATAGCCATATGGGAAAAATAATCAATGGCTTTTCTTAAGTTTAAACCGTCATATTTTTCATTAGCAGCCATCCGACTCATTGCAAAATCAGCTTGATTGAGCATTACGCCTTGACTGTTAATCCGGACAAAAATTTCAGTGACAGTTTCAATATCTAAATCACCTGATAGTTGGATAACACCAATCTGACGGTTTAAGATATTTTTTAATTTAGTGATTTTTTCATTTAAAAAATCAGGAGAAACATCAGGATTTTTTGAACAATAATCATTAATAAATTGAAAGTTGGTGGGATTATTAATAATTGTAGAAATATCATCAATCCGGCTTTTATCTTTTTTTGTTTCTGAAACACTCACTTCAAACTCCTCGGTTTTTGGATTAAAAGCAATAATAATTCTTCTTTTTTTAAAGTTTTTATCAACAATTTCTAAACCTAAAAGAGCGGTGCTTAAAGCGATAATTCTTTGTTGGCCGTCAATTAAAATTTGTTTTCCTTCAGAGCTTTGGCCGTTTTTTAACTCAACTTTTGGAGAAAGCCAGGTGATAAGATAGCCTATTGGGAAACCTTTATATAAAGAATCAATCAGGTCGCGAACCTTATCCGCGCTCCAAATAAATGGTCGCTGAATTTCTGGAATGGCGATTTGGTTGCTGGTAATCCAAGAGAGAATATGACTGATATAGAACTGATTAACAGAGTACTTTTGAATCTCAATGTCCATAAGAGTTTTATTAAGATTTTTTATATTATATTACAAAAATGACATTATTACAAAACAAAACAAACAAAAGAACTTTAATAAATTTCACCCAATTTTTCAATTTAGATTTATTAGATTTATTAAGTTGCTGTTTTTTTATTTCTTCTTTGTAGATTTTTATCTTTTAGGTTATAAAAAATAGGGGGGGTTGGTAGAATAGAAAACATGTTAACCTTCATAACAAATGTTGGGTCTTCTAATTTTAAAAAAAGATTAGTTGATTTGATTAAAAAAGCACAGAATTAAAATTTTTAGTTGGTTTTTTTACTTTTCAAGAATAAAAGAATTATATGAGTAATTAAAAGCTAAATTGAATCCTGTAAAAAATTTTGTATTGTTAAAGAAATAATATTAATTTCAGAAATATTATGTATTATATAAATGTATTGACTTTTTGATAAGGATATGGTATACTTATTAAGGGTTTAAAAATTAAAACTAATATGAAAAACAAAAGAGAAAGGTTTATCAGACTTGCTTCATATAGAACAAATGAAATTCTTAAACGACTTAAAATTCTTGGAAATTGCGCTAATAGGAGTGCTTATGAGTATTATGAAGAGGATATCGAAAAAATATTTTCTTCTATTGAAAAAAAAGTTAGAGAAATCAAAGCAAAATTTCATTATCCAAAAAAGATAGAGGAATTTAAATTGTAATATGTTTAATCTTTTTTTAAAAATATTACAGGCAAGAAATGAAGAAGATGTTACTTCAATAATAAAAAATAATAGCGAATTAAGCAATAAATCTAATTGGCACCCTTTAGATGATAAAGAAAATAATTTTGGTGAAATAGAGGCACAGGGAAGAAATCCTGAAAGGGCCCTTATTGAAAAGATAACTAATGGAATTGATGCTATTTTAATGAAAGAATGTAGAGATCGAGGAATTGATCCAGAATCTCCTAACGCACCCAAGACCATAAATGAGGCATTAAGTCTATTTTTTAATATAGAAGAAGGAGACTTAAGTAGTATTCCAGAGGATAAAAAAGATAAATTAGCCTCATTAATTTATGTTGTTGCTGAAAATTTAGAAAATAAAACCGCCAATTTCTACATTTTTGATAAGGGTGAAGGACAACATTCTGATAAATTCAAAGACACCTTTCTTAAATTGGGTGGGAATAAATCAAAGACCTATTTTGTTCATGGAAGATTTGGGACAGGTAGTTTTGGCGTTCTTCCTAATTGTGGTGATAATAAATATCAATTAATACTTTCAAAAAGAGGAGTAAAAGGAGAAAAAAGCTCATGGGGTTGGACAATTATAAGAAAAAATCGTCCTAAAGATTTACAATCTAAACATGCATGGTATGAATACTTTCTTCCTAATGGATCTATTCCAAGATTTGATGATGTTGAAGATTTAAGTAAAATAATAAAAGACTGTATAGGATATGATAAATTAGACTTATTAGATTTTAAACATGGAACACTATTAAAGCTATATAATTATGATCTTGTTAATTCGTCAGACATAGATAGAGATTTATATAGAATTTTTAATCGTTATCTTTTTTCACCAGCCTTACCGTTTAGAATATTAGACGCACAGGTTAAAGGACATGTGGGGCCTGGTAAGGAAATTGATGGAAATGTTAACAGGCTTCGAAAAAACAAAGAACAATTAGAACAAAATGAAAAATTACAAATACAAAACGTTGAGTTGCCAAAACTAGGATTGATAAATATAGATATTTATATTGCTAAAAGAAATCCAGGCAAAAAAAGTTTTATTGAAAGTGAAAAAATTACTACGAATAACGAAGCAGTTTTTTTTATTAGAAACGGTCAATCTCATGGAGAGTTTTCAAGACAGTTTATAAGAGATGATCTTGGTTTAGAATATATAGCCAAAGATATTGCTATATATATTGATTGTACAAATACGCCACCAAGCGAATTTGATGAAATATTTCCTCCTACAAGAGATTCTTTGCGAGAAAACAAACACAGAGTCCTTGTTGAAGAAATATTATTAAAAGAATTGAGAGAATTTGAACCTTTAAAAGAAATTAATACGAGAAGAAGAAACGAAATAATATCTGAAAATATAGAAAAAACTAAAGACTTTGAATCTTATATTAATGATTTATATAATTTAGACCCAGCTCTTAGAAAGTTTTTAAGAGGGCAATTACAAGTAACCGATTTTTCTAGAGGAGGAGATAAAAATGAAGGAGAATATCATGGTAAGCTTTTCCCTACTTTTTTATTAATAAAAGATAAAGAAATAAAAAAAACCGGATATAAATCAATTCCAATAAATTCATACGTAAGGGTGGATTTTGAAACAGATGCGTCAAACGACTATTTATTTAGAGAAAAAGATAAGGGTGAACTTCAATTTACCTATAGAGGATTAATAAGATCATATAAATTATACAACGGCAAATTAACGCTTAAGATTGTTCCACCAAAAAATAGTAAAGCTTATAGTGAAGAAAAATTTAAAATCATTATGACTAGACCATATGATAAACCGCTAACTCAAGAATTTAATATCAAATATGTTTCTGAAATAACACCACACACTAATCCTTCAACCCCTCCAAAACCTCCTAAAAATAATCAAATTAAGTTACCAAATAAACAAATTTTAACAAAAGAAGAATGGATAACAAACTATGATAAAAACGATCTTTGTGAATTTGTAACAGAAAAAAATAATGATTTATATATTCTTAAAGAAGTATTAATAAACGGTGATTTTCAACCTCTTTATGAATATTTAAAACAACAAAATCTTGCACAAAAAAAAATTGACGAGATGAAAAAACAATTTTTTTTAGCAACTTATATATCAGCTCTAATCATTCATAAAGATTTTGCTTCTGATTCAACATATAAGAGAGAAACCGTTAGAACAGTAATGACAAAATTAGGTAAATGTTTACCATTTATATTATTTACAATACAAAAAAAATGGATTAAAGAATTAAAAATAACAGAATAATACATAATTGACTCAATATTTAGAATTTGAATAATTTTGACAATACAATTAAATGAAACTTTACCAACAGCGGGAAAAAAATTTATATCATCCTAATTCAAAAGAGCCATTTCGAATCTCCCGCTCAAAAATGGAGTTGTTTTTAGAGTGTCCGAGGTGTTTTTATTTAGATAGACGATTAGGACTTAATCGGCCCGAGTCTCCGGCTTTTACTTTAAACAGCGCCGTTGATCATCTTCTGAAAAACGAATTTGATTTATTAAGAAAAAAAGGCCAGAGAAATCTTCTGATGAAAGAGTTTGATGTCAACGCCATACCTTTTAATCATCCAGATTTTTACAAATGGCGCGATGATGAAAATCATTTTATTGGCGCATCC
>JAOAEC010000005.1:0-36167 GCA_026416975.1 Patescibacteria group bacterium
GCAGTAAGGCGTCGACCCTATTCAGTAGTTTTATTTGATGAGGTGGAAAAAGCTCATTCAGATATTTTTAACATTCTTCTTCAGATTTTAGACGATGGTCGGTTGACTGATAACAAAGGTCACACAATTTCTTTTAAAAATACAGTTGTTATCTGCACTTCTAATATTGGAACAAAAGTAATTCAAGATGAACTTTTAAAATCAGGCAGAAATGAGGTGGAAGATCCACCGGTTTTGTCAACTTATGTTTTTTCACCGCGTGGACGGGAGATTTTAACCATTGGTAATAAATATTTTGAAAGAGACAGCCAAACAAATGGCAAGCCAGTTTCTTGGCAAGAAGGATTGCTTTTAGATTATTTTGCTGGTCAGCAGATTGAAGAAAAAGAAAAAAAAGAATTGGCAGAAAAAATTGATTTTCCAGTTTATGGTTTTGATACTCACGCTATCTCTTCAAAAGGAGTTGAGGTAATTACCAAAGGAAATATGGTTTTCTATCGAACATCAACAACAGCTAAATTATGGAACGTGATTAACTTAATTGAATTTTTTATGGGTCAGGTTGTTATCAACGCTTTGCCTGATGTACCAGAAGAACAGTTGCCAACAGTTAAGTTAAAAACCCACGCTTTCAGTTTTGATGAAAAGGAAATCATTACTTATAAAGATCGTTATTGGTTAAGAAAAGAAGGAACAAACAATTGGCAAACCGGTTATTTAAAAGATTATTTTGCTGAACAGACGATTGAAGGGGGAAGTTTTCCTATTAATTATTGGGATATTCATACTTTTTCTCCGCAGGGATTGGAGATAATTATTAGCGGTGAGAATGTTTATCAAAGAAAAGTTAATGAGAAAAACTGGCAAAAAAAATCTTTAACTAAGTATTTTGGTAAAGACTTTCCTTTGGAAAAAGAGATTAAAGAAAAAGAAGAGATTGAAAAAGAAAATGATAGAAAAAAATACCAAATAATCAAAGATAAGGTGATGGAAAAATTAAGAAAGTTTTTCCGACCGGAGTTAATTAATCGATTTGATGAGGTGGTGATTTTTGAACCATTAAAGTTTTCCCATATGATAAAGATTGTTGAACTTCAGTTAAAAGGAGTAGCAAAACTTTTAGAAGATCAAGATATTGGTTTTTTTTATACTAAAGAAGCAGTAAAAGAAATTGTGAGAAATAGTTTTGATCCGATTTATGGCGCTAGACCTTTAAGAAGAGCCATTCAAAAACTAATTGAAAATCCGATTTCCGGATTGATTATTGAACAAAAAGTAAAACCTGGCGAACAGATTTTAGTAGACTTTGATGGTGAAACCTTTGTTTTTAATATTCAAAAAGAGGCGGTAGTTTCAGGCTCATTAGTGCAAAAAGAAGAAAAAAGTTTTCAATGCCAAAGTTGTCATTATGATTTTGCCACAGAAATAATCGCAAACGCCACTATAATTTGTCCAAAGTGTGCTTCAAATAAGGTAAAAGAAAAAAAAGAAAAAACAACTCAAGATTTTTCTTTAAATAAAGCAAATAATAATACAGACCAACAACCAGTTTCTTATGTTACCATTTAAGAAAAACTATTTTTTATTTATATTTTAATCTATGACTCTGAACTATACTCCTTTAAATTTAAAAAAAATCTCTGATGATAAAACAACAACGATTCTTCTTTTAATCGCTATCTTAACTGCGGTTGTTTTGGCAGTTTTGCTTTTTATGTTAATTCAAAAAGAGTTGGGAAAAAGTTTTTCTTTTTAAGATGAATATTTTTGTAAAAGTGCCACCAATTTTTTTGCCAATTTTTTTTGTAAGCGAGATTATTTTAATCTTTTTTTTATCGCAGAAAACCCTTAATGAGATTTTTTATTTTTTAAGAAAGTTTTTTAAAAATGAAAAACTAGTTTATTCTTTAGTTTCTTTAATTTTTTTACCAGGAACGATTGTTCATGAACTAAGTCATTATGGCGCAGCAACAGTTTTAGGATTAAAGGTGATTGAGGTAAAAATTTTTCCGGTTTTTGAAAAAAATCAAATAAAATTAGGAAGCGTTATTTATGGAAAAAAAGATGTTTTTAGAAGTATTTTAGTGGGAATTGCACCTCTTTTCTTTAGTCTTTTTTGTTTTTGGTTAATAGGAAAATTTAATCTTTTTCCAACAAAAAATATTTGGTTAAATATCTTTTTTACCTATTTTATTTTCACTGTTTCCTTAACCATGTTTTCCTCAAAACAAGATTTAATTGATTTAATTTATCTTTTGCCCTTAGGTATAATAATAGGAGGTGTGATTTATATTTTTGATTTAAAAGAGATTATTTTTAATAATCAGATAGTTAATAGTTTTTTAGAGTTTGTTTCAATCATTAATTTATATCTAATTGTTTCAATTTCAACAAACATAGTTTTAATTATTTTTTTTAAAAGTTTTCAAACAATTTTTAAAAAATGAGACAGTTAGCTCAATCCTTATGTGTTGGTGATCCTAATAATCCCACCATTACTCCCCAATGTTTAAGTGGCCCACTAGATTCAAGTATTAATACTTTAGGCGATTTAATTAATAGATTAATGCAATTTATTATTCCTTTAGCGGGCATTATTCTTTTTTTGGTGATTATTTGGGGTGGATATGATTTTCTAATGTCTGGTGGCAATCAGGATAAAATAAAAAGTGGAAAGTCGAAGATTACTGCTGGTTTAGTTGGTTTTATTTTGTTAAGTCTTGCTTATTTTATTACTAAAATAATTGCAAAAATTTTTGGTTTAGAAGGAGGAGGAATTCTTTGATTTTTACTAAAAAATTAGATATAATATAAAATAATGTTTTTCTCTAAAAAAGAAGCACCGATTATTATCTCAGTTGGAGGTAGTTTAATTGTTCCTAATGGCGGCATTGATACAAAATTTCTTTCAAAATTAAATATTTTTATTCGTAATCAGGTAAAAAAAGGAAGAAGATTTTTTTTAGTTGCCGGCGGTGGAAAAATTGCTCGTCACTATCGAGATGCAGGGAAAAAAATTATTGGAAACATTACTAATGATGATTTAGATTGGATTGCTATTCATACAACCAGAGTTAATGCTCATCTTTTAAGAATAATTTTTCAAGACATTGCCCATCCGCGAATTATTGAAAATTATGATAAAAAGTTAAAAAATTGGAAAGAACCGATTGTTATTGGTGCTGGTTGGAAGCCAGGATGGTCAACTGATTATGATGCAGTGGTTTTGGCAAAAGATTATGGTGGACAGTTAATAATTAATTTATGTAATACTTATTACGTTTATAATAAAGATCCTCAAAAATATCCAGAGGCGGCGCCAATAAAAAAAATGACCTGGACAGAAATGGAAAAATTAGCCGGTGATAAATGGACACCTGGAATGAACTTTCCTTTTGACCCAATTGCTACAAAATTAGCTAAAAAGTTAGGATTAACATTAATTACAACAAATGGAAGCGATTTCAAAAATTTAGAAAAAATTATTGAGGGAGAGCAATTTAAAGGGACTGTAGTAATGCCGTTTAAGATTGATTCCAGTTTTTATAATCGAGATTATTATTCAGCTAAAAAAGGTGAATATCGGATAGGTTTTGTTGAGTCTATTTTGGGAAAGATTTTTCATAATTTGGTTAATTTTTATCGAGCGGGGATAATTAAAATTTTTCTTAATCCGAAAAACTGTTTGGATGTAGGTTGTGGTACTGGTAGATTGGTTCGTTGGTTAAGATTTTTTGGGATTGAGGCCTTTGGAATTGAGATTTCAAAAGATGCTTTAGAGTTGGCTGAAAAAGATATTAAACCATTTTTAAAAATAGGCGATATTGTTAAGATTCCTTATGAGGATAATTCTTTTGATTTGGTTTTAACTTTTGACGTAATGGAACATTTGGAAAGATCAAAGATTAGAAAAGCAGTCAAGGAAACAATAAGAGTTTCTCGAAAATATATTCTTCATAAAATTTACACCCGCGAAAATTTATGGATTAATCTAACTCACGCTAAGGATCCGTCACATCTCTCGGTTTTTTCAAAAAAATATTGGCAAAGACTTTTTTTAGAAACAGAAGAAATTTCTTTTTTAAGAAGTCTTTTCTTTAGACTGCCTTCTTTTTTTGAGACAATATTTTTATTAAAAAAGAAAACACAATAATGTTATTGCGTAAAATTTTTTTTAAAAATTTTCGCAGCTTTCAGGAAAAAAGCTTTGAGTTTAATCCTTTTTTAACAATAGTTTTTGGAGAAAATGCCAAAGGTAAAACCAATCTTCTTGAAGGAATTTATTTTTTATTAAATGGAACCGGTTTTCGCGAAGAAAAGGAAAAAGAGCTAATTTTTTTTGGCAAAGATGAAAGTTATTTAGAGGGAGAGTTTTATGAAGGAGAGGTAAAAACAACCTTTAGTCTTTATTTAAAGAATGATGGTTTAAAAAAAGGCTATTTTATTAACCGATCAAAAAAGAATCAAATTTTTTATCAAAAAGAGATTCCAAAAACAGTTCTTTTTACTCCATCACAAATTGAGATTATTACTGGTTCGCCGGAAAAACGAAGAAACTATTTTGATAAGTTAATTTCTTTTTATGATTTAGAGTATAAAAAAAGACTTATTAATTATGAAAAAGCCCTTTATAAAAGAAATAGAATTTTAGAAGGTTTTCAAGATGAAAAAAAACTAATAGAAGAGATAGTATTTTGGAATGATTATTTAAAAGAACAGGCGGCTTATATCAGCAAAAAAAGAGCCGATTATGTTAACTATTTAAATCAACATCCTAAAATTGATAAAAAAAACTTTTTTATTTTTTATCAAAAAAACGAGTTTAATCAAGAAAGATTAGTTAAAGTTTTTTCTAAAGAAAAAGAGTATCGAAAAACATTAATTGGTCCGCAAAAAGATGATTTTCAGATTAGTTTAGAAGAAAAAGAAGTTGGTCATTTTGGTAGTCGAAGCGAACAGCGATTGGCAATTTTTTGGTTGAAAATAAACGAGATAAGGTTTTTTGAAGAAAGTTATGGTAAAAAACCAATAATTCTTTTAGACGATATTTTTTCGGAATTAGATTTTAAAAACAAAAAGTTGATTTTTAATTTAATAGAAAAATATCAAACTATTGTTACCACAACTGAGTTAGAGGTACTACAGCTTGTTAATGTGCTAAAAAGCGTGATAAAATTATAAAATTAAAAAAAGGAGGGTTGGCAGAGTGGACAATTGCGATCGCCTCGAAAGCGATAGGACTATGTCCTACGCAGGTTCGAATCCTGCACCCTCCGCAGATTAGAAAACGACAGAGATATACGATAAGTGGATAGGAAAATTTTTGGTGCCATCTTTAAAAAATAATTCGAATTTTTTTGTAAAGGAATCGTGTAGAAACAGAAGACAAGTTAAGGTTATTTTATACTATTCAATTACGAATTTTTCTGATTACCGCTTTAACAATACCAAAGATTTCTAGCTGATGACGAGGATATAAAGGAGGATACTTGGGGTTAGCCGCTTGTAAATAAACTTTTCTTTTTTGACGATCTTTTTTAAAAATTTTTAGGGTCCATTCTTTATCAATTTCTGCTAAGACAATATCTCCCGGTAAAGCATTTTTTTTCTTTTCAATAATCACATAATCGCCATCAAAAATTCCAATACCAGCTAGCGAATCACCGCTGACGCGAAGAAGGAAAGATGAGGTAGGATCACCAATTAAATACTCATCTAAACTAAGATAGTTTTTATTTTCTTCGGCTAAAATTGGATAACCTGCTTTAACTAGACCCAAAATCGGTAGACTAAAAAACTTTGATGTTGGGGCTAATTTTCGTTCCTCTTTTTTTAAAAAACCATTATTCACCAATTTATTTATAAATTTAAAAACCGAGTTTTTTGAGGAAAAATTAAAAAGTTTAGCTATTTCCGAATAAGAAGGAAAACGACGATTTTGATAATAAAATTTTTTTAGTTTTTTTATCTTTTCTTCCATAAAACTATTTTAGTGAACGATTGTTTACTTGTCAAGAAGAGTTATTTTTTAATCATTTGATTAATGATATTTTGAGGGACTTCTTCATAATGAGATGGTTCCATATAGAAAAATCCTCGACCTTCGGTTAACGAACGAAGAGTGGTAGCATAACCAGAAAGTTCGGCTAATGGCGCATAGCTTTTAATAACCACTACCTTAGTTCTTTTTTCCGTGCTTAAAATTTTTCCTCGTTTACTAGAAATATCGCCAATAACCACTCCCATAAATTCTTCCGGAACAGTTACCTCAAGTTTCATAATCGGTTCAATAAGGGTTAATGAAGCTTTTTTAGCCGCTTCTTGAAGAGCCATTGATCCAGCAATTTTAAAAGCAATATCTGATGAATCAACCTCATGATAGCTACCATCAAATAAAGTAACTTGAATGTCAGTTAAAGGATAACCTAAAAGAACCCCTTTTTCCATTGCTTCAATCACTCCTTTTTCTACTGATGGGATAAACTCAGAAGGAATTACGCCACCTTTGATTTTGTTAACAAATTTAAAGCCTTCTCCTCGAGGTAAAGGCTCAATTTTAATAAGACAATGTCCGTATTGACCGTGGCCACCGGTTTGACGAATATACTTTCCTTCAGCTTCAGCCGTTTTAGTAACAGTTTCTTTGTAAGCAACTTGAGGTTTACCAACATTAACATCCATTCCCATTTCTCGTTTCATTCGATCAACTAAAATTTCTAAATGAAGTTCACCCATTCCTGCCATAATTGTTTGACCAGTCTCTTGATTAATCTTTACTTTAAAAGTAGGATCTTCTTCTGCTAAACGTTGGAGAGTATAAGAAAGTTTTTCTTGATCAGCTTTAGTTTTTGGTTCAATTGCCAAAGAAATAACCGGTTCCGGAAAGGTGATTTTTTCCAAGAGAAGAGGATTATTTTTGTCAGATAAGGTATCACCAGTACGAGTTTCTTTTGGTCCGATTAAAGCAACAATCTCACCAGCAAAAGCTTTATCAATCTCTTCTCTTTGATTGGCATGCATTAAAAGAACGCGACTAACTCTCTCTTGTTTATCGCGGTTAACATTATAAAGGTAAGAACCTGATTCTAAAACGCCAGAATAAACTCGTACATAAGTAAGTTTGCCCACATGAGGATCAAGTTGGATTTTAAAAGCTAAAGCAGAAAACTTTTCCTCACTAATTAATTTTCTTATTTCTTCTTGATTAGTTTTAGGATTAATTCCTTTAATTGATTCTAGATCGATTGGTGAAGGGAGATAGTCAATTATCGCATCTAATACTGGCTGTACTCCTTTATTTCTTAATGATGAACCGCAAAAAACAGGAATTAATTTATAAGAGATTGTTGCTTTTCGAAGGGTTTTTTTTAATTCTTCAAGAGAAATTTCCTCGTTGTTAAGATATTTATTAAGGAGATAATCATCATTTTCAGCAATTTGTTCAACCAATTTTGCTCGTGCTTTTAAAACTTTTTCTTTAATTTCTGAAGGAATCTCATTTTTTATTGAGTATTCAGTGCCTTCTTTATCTTTATCCCAGATAAGGGATTTAAGAGTTAAGAGATCAACTACACCAATAAAATCTTGTTCTTTACCAATAGGATATGTCATTACCGCTGGTTTGGCCCCTAATCTTTCTTCAATTTCTTTAACGGTTGCTTCAAAGTCAGCTCCTAATTTATCCATTTTATTAATAAAACAGATTCTAGGCACTTTGTATTTATCAGCTTGACGCCAAACAGTTTCCGATTGACTTTGAACACCTTCTTCAGCATCAAAAACAACCACACCACCATCTAAGACTCTTAATGATCGTTCCACCTCAGCAGTGAAATCAACATGACCCGGAGTATCAATAATATTAATTCTTACTCCTTTCCAAAAAGTAGTAGTAGCAGCCGAAACAATAGTAATACCTCTTTCTCTTTCTTGAGGCATCCAGTCCATTTGGGTAGTTCCTTCATCAATGTCGCCGATTTTATAAGTGCGACCCGTATAAAAAAGAAACCTTTCTGTAGTTGTTGTTTTTCCCGCGTCAATATGGGCAATAATACCAATATTACGGATTTTATCAAGAGGAACAACCCGATTTTTAGTAATTACTGATTGTTGAGGCATAATTAAACAAACTCTAAGTTCTAAATTCTAAATCCTAAAAAAAATAAATTCGAAATTCTAAATCCGAAATCCGAAACAATATTTAAATTCTAAATCCTAAATGCTAACTACTATCTACTATCTACTGAATTAATTTCTAATTTTTAATTTCTATTAAATTTTTAATTTTTTTAATTTTTAATTTGTGTTTTTTATTTTTTATTTTTATTTTTAATTTTTCTTAATACTTAATACTTGCTATTTATATAATCTCACCATTTCAAATGGGCAAAAGCTTTATTGGCTTCTGCTAGTTTTTCTGTTTGCATTTTTTTAGCAATCGCTTCTCCTTGGTTATTAGCGGCTTCGGTTAATTCAATGAAAAGTTTATCAATAAAGGTGTGATATTGTTTATTAGGTTTCTTTCTCGCTGCTTCAATAATCCACTTTAAACTTAATTGCAATTTTCTTTCTTTTCTTACCTCAATAGGAACTAAATATGAGGCGCCTCCTAATCTTCTTGGTTTAACTTCAAAACGGGGAGCAACATTTTGAATTGCTTGATTTAAAATTTTTAAAGGATCATTTCCTTGTTTTTTAAATTTTTCAAAAACCGAATAAACAATTTTTTTAGCCACCGCTTTTTTACCATCTTTCATTATATAGTTAATTAACTTTGCTACCTCATAACTCTTATATAAAGAGTCCGGTTTTATTAATCTTTTTTTATATAGATGTCTTGGCATATTAATAAAATTGAAAAATGATTAAGTTTTTGCTTGAGTTAACTTGGTTCCATACTTTGATCTTGATGTTTTTCTATCAACAACACCGGCAGTATCAAATTTACCGCGAACAATATGATATTTAACTCCCGGTAAATCTTTAACCCTTCCTCCTCTTACTAAAACAATTGAGTGTTCGGCTAGATTATGACCAATTCCTTGAATATAAGCGGTAACCTCAACTTTATTTGACAATCTGACTCTAGCAACCTTTCTTAAGGCGGAGTTTGGTTTTTTTGGCGTCATTGTTCGGACCACAGTACAAACGCCCCTTTTTTGAGGAGAAAAAGTAGAAACATACTTTCTTTTTAACGCATTAAAACTTAATTTTAATGCGGCTGATCTTGATTTTTTAATTCTTTTCTTACGTCCCTTTTTTATCAGTTGGTTGATGGTGGCCATATTTATTTAAAAAACTTCCATAATATTTTTCAATCAATTCTTTGGTGACTGGTATTAATCTGCCAATTATAACATTTTCTTTAAGACCAAGCAAATAATCAACTTGACCTTTAATTGAGGCGTTGGTTAAAACAGTGGTTGTTTGTTCAAAAGAAGCGGCTGAAAGCCAAGATTCTGTATAGATTGCCGCTCGGGTAATACCTAAGATAGATATTTTACCTACTGCTGGTTTTCCTCCTTGAGCCAATATTTTTTTATTCTCTTCTTCAAATCTCATCTTTGAAACTACTTCATTTTTAATAAAAGAGGTATCACCCTCATCCTCAATTATTACTTTATCGCTCATTTTTCTAATAATTACTTCAAAATGTTTATCATGGATAGCAATTCCTTGAGACTCATAAACTTTTTGAACTTCATCTAATAAATATAATTGAGCCGCCCTTAATCCTTTAATAGTTAAAACATCATTAACGTTTAAATAACCTTCACATAAAGGAGTTCCTTTAGTAATTAATTGTTCGTCTTTTACTTTAAGTTTTTGAGAAGTAGGAATAATAAATTCTTGCTCTTTAGGAGGAGTACTATTAATTGAGATTATTTTAACAATAAATACGTCTTTTTCCGTATCTTCTTTTATAGAAACCTTACCATCAAACTCACTAATTGGAGAAACAATTTTTGGGGTTCGAGTTTCAAAAAGTTCTTCTACTCTTGGTAATCCTTGAGTAACATCAGAAATAACAATTCCACCAAAATGTCTAACCCTCATCGTTAACTGAGTTCCTGGTTCACCAATAGATTGAGCGGCGATTACGCCTACTGGTACACCAATTTCTACCAATTTACCGGTTGATAAATCAATACCATAACATTTTTGACAGACTCCGTGTTTAGCTTGGCAATATAAAGGAGAACGAACAACCACTTTTTTTATTCCGGCTTCTTCAAGAATTTTAATATTTTTTTGATCAAGAATTTCATCTTTTTTCAAAATAAGTTTTTTTGCTTCAGAATAAACATCCTTAGCTAAAAATCGACCATAAATTCTTTCTTTGAACTTTTCTCCTCGCATATCAGAGAGGCTAATAGTTAATCCTTCTTCAGTTTGACAATCTTCTTCTTTAATAATCATATCATGAGCGACATCAACTAAACGACGGGTTAGATAACCAGCATCAGCAGTTTTTAGAGCCGAATCGGTTAATCCCTTTCTGGCGCCACGAGCGGAGATTACATATTCAAAAATAGATAAACCTTGACGATAATTAGATTTAGTTGGTACCTCAATAATTTTTCCTAATGGATCAACCACTAAACCTTTCATCGCTGAAAGTTGTTTTAACTGTTCGCGAGAAGCTCTTGGTCCACCAGAGTTAATTGCCATTTTAACCGGATTTTCTTCTTCTAAAGCTTCCCATGTTTTGTTAGCTAATTTTTGAGTAGCATCGAGCCAAAGATTATTGGAATAACGTTTTTTTTCTTCGGCGGTTAAAAGACCTTTTAAATAATTTTTTTCTAATTTTTTTATTTCTTCTTCGGTTTGTTTAATAATTTCATCTTTTTCTTTAATAATATGACAATCAAAGATTGAAAAAGAAAGACCGCCAGCAATAGTTGCTCCCCAAAAACCAATAGTTTTTAAATTATCAATTAGTTCGCCAACTTTTTCATTAGATAAAATTTTTATAGCAGAAATAACAATGTTTTTTAGGTCAGCTGCCTTAATTTCTTTATTGATTATTCTTAATTCCGGTGGTAAAACAAGATTAAAAATTAATCTACCAACAGATGTTTTTATAAGTTGATCATTAAACTTAACCCAAATTGGTTCTCTAAGACCAATTTTATTAAGATAAAAAAAGTTAATAGCCTCATTTTCATCAGAAAAAAACTTAAGTTCTTCATCTTTTTTATTAATGAGATTATTATCAAAAGTAGTTAAATAATAACAACCAACAGCCATTTCTTTATTAGGAAGAACAATTGGTGAACCATCAGATGGTTTAAGAAGGTTTTGATAAGCCATCATTCGATTTTTTACTTCTTCAATTGCTGATTGTGATAGGGGAACAAAGATTCCCATTGCATCGCCATCAAAATCAGCGTTATAGCCGGCACAAACAGTTGGATGAAGTTCAATAGCGTAGGAGTCGGTTAGTACCGGATAAAAAGCCAAAATAGAAAGCTTATGAAGAGTGGGAGCGCGATTTAAAAGAACCGGATGATTTTTAGTAATTTCTTCTAAGATATCATAAACAACCGGTTCTTTTTTTTCCAAAAAGCTTTTGGCGCTTTTAATATTAGGAGCTAGACCACGAATAATAATTTGATGAAGAATAAAAGGTTTAAAAAGTTCAAGGGCCATTTCTTTAGGAATACCACATTGATTAATTTTTAGCTGCGGTCCAACAATAATGGTTGATCTTCCAGAATAATCAACCCTTTTTCCTAAAAGATTTTGTCGGAAACGGCCCTGTTTTCCTCTTAAAATATCCGAAAGGGATTTACTAATTTTGGAAGCAGCTCCTTGAGTTTTTGCTCTTCCTCTTGCTTTTTGTAGATCAATTAAAGAATCAACTGCCTCTTGAAGCATTCGTTTTTCATTTCTTAAAATAATTTCGGGAGCTCCTAAGTCAATAAGTTGTTTTAATCGATTATTTCTATTAATAACACGACGATAAAAATCATTTAAATCAGAAGTAGCAAACTTGCCACCAGGTAGTTGAACTACCGGTCGTAAATCAGGGGGAATTACCGGTAAAACAGTTAACATCATCCATTTAGGAGAGATTTTTGCTTTAATTAATGATTCGAAAACTCTAGCTTTTTTTAATAATTTATTTCTTTTTTCACCCTTGTTTTCATTAATTAATTTAAGAGTTTCAGCGTACTCTTTTTCAATATCTAATGAAGAAAGAATTTCATATAAAGTTTCCGCACCCATTCCTACCTCAATAAAATTATCAATTTCATGGTCTTTTAGAAAAAGATAATCATCTTCTTCTAAAGTATCTAATACTTTAGCTGATTGAACAATTTTTATTAATCGTTCAAAAAAAAACTCTCGTTGATTTTTTAGATTATTATATTTATCTGATAAAATAACTAGACTCTCTCTTTTTTTAAATTCTAATTCTTGTTCCGCAATCTCTCTTTGTTCTTTATGGGTAATTTTTTTTCTTATTTCTTCTTTTTGTTTTAAAAAATTATCTTCAATTTTTTGTTTTTCTTCCTGATAAAGTTTTTTTATTTTTTCTAACTCTTCTTTTTTGATTTTTAAAAGTTTGTCTAAAGCTTTTTTTTGATTTTCTTTATCAATCTTTTTAATAAGATAAAGAGCATAGTAAATAATTCTTTCTAAGGTTTGAGCAGGAATATCAAGAATGGTGCTGAGAACAGAAGAACTACCCTTAAAATACCAAATATGAGCAATAGGAGTAGCTAATTTAATATGACCCATTCGTTCACGGCGAACAACTGAGCTAGTCACTTCTACACCACAACGATCGCAAACAATTCCTCGATAACGAATTCTTTTATATTTACCACAATAACATTCATAGTCTTTTGTTGGTCCAAAAATTTTTTCATCAAACAAACCGTCTTTTTCTGCTCTAAAAGTACGATAATTAATTGTTTCCGGTTTAGTTACCTCTCCATGTGACCAAGAGAGAATAGTTTCTGGAGAGGCTAAATTAATTTTTAATCCACAAAAATTAACTAAATTTAAGTCCTCCATCTTTATTTTATATAATCAATTGATAATCCTAATGCGTTTAGTTCTTTAAGTAAAACATGGAATGATTCAGGTACATTTGATTGAGGAATAGGAACACCTTTTATAATTGATTCAAAAGCCTTAGTTCTTCCTCGGACATCATCGCTTTTTATGGTAAGCATTTCTTGAAGAGTATAAGGTACTCGATGTGATTCAAGTGCCCAAACTTCCATCTCTCCAAATCTTTGTCCTCCCATCTGTGCTTTTCCTCCTAAAGGTTGTTGGGTAACTAGAGAATAAGAACCAACTGAACGGGCATGGAACTTATCTTCTACCATATGAATTAGTTTCATAATATAACTAACACCGACAAGAACTTTTTTTTCATAGGGTTGACCAGTTTGAGGATTATATAAAGTTACTTTACCATCTACGGGTAGACCGGTTTCTTTTAATTGAGAAATAATAAACTCTTCTTTAATACTTTCAAAAACAGGAGCATTAATAGAAAGATTATTTTTATGAGAAATTAGTCCTAACAATGCTTCAAAAAGTTGGCCTAAATTCATTCGCGAAAGAATAGAAAGAGGTGAAAGAATAACATCAACCGGTGTTCCGTCTTCAAGATATGGCATTTCCCATTCTGGAAGAATTTTTGAAATAACACCTTTATTACCATGACGACCAGCTAATTTGTCACCAACAACTATTTTTCTTAATTGAGCCGTAGTAACAATAATTCTTTTTATTAAGCTTGGTTCTAATTCATTTGGATCTTTTTTAGCATCAATTGTTTCAATATTTACTACCGTGCCTCTTTTTCCATAAGGGACTCTTAAGCTGGTGTCTTTAACGTCTTTAGCTTTTTCACCAAAGATTGCTCTTAATAATCTTTCCTCAGCTGTTAATTCTTTTTCTCCTTTAGGAGCAACCTTTCCAACTAGAATATCTCCTCCTTGAACATCGGTTCCAATAATAATTAATCCTTTTTCATCTAAATTTTGAAGAACCTCTTCGCGAACATTGGGAATATCTCTAGTTAATTCCTCCGGACCAAGTTTGGTATCAACTACATCTGCAATAAACTCTTCGGTGGTGATTGAGGTAAAAACATCGTCCTTTACTAATCTTTGAGAAATTACATAACCATCTTCATAACCTAAACCATTGAGAGAAGTGTAAGCAACAATAAGATTTTTTCCTAAAGAAAGTTTGCCATTATTAGTGGCTGGTCCGTCAATAATTACCTCGCCTTTTTTAATTTTTTGCTTTATTTCTACTTTTGGTTTTTGATCAAAAGCGATATCTTTATTGGTTCGATAAAAACGTTCTAATTGATATTGATAATTTTTACCACTTTTTCCTTTGAAAATAACTTTTTGACTATCAACATATTCAACAATTCCATCTTCAGGAGCAAATATGGTACGATTTAAAGCCTTAGCAACAACAGTTTCTAAACCAGTGCCGACAACAGGAGACTCTGGCTTTATTAAAGGAACAGCTTGGCATTCCATATGGGTTCCCATAAGAGCACGGCTAGCATCATCATTCTGCAAAAAAGGAATTAAAGCGGCTGAAGCGCCAAGAATTTGTTGAGATGAGACATCAATAAGATCTAACTTTTCAATTGGTATTTCTTTAATTTCACCTTGATAACGAGCAACAATAGTTGAGTTAGTAATATAGTTATTTTCATCAACATTAACGTTATTTGAAGTAATATAATAATTTTCTTCATCATCAGCTTGAAGATAAACAATCTCATCAGAAACCTTTATTTTAGTTTTGTTTCCTAATTTTTCTTTGATAATTTTTCGATAAGGAGTTTCTAAAAAACCATATTGATTAACTCGTGAGTAAAGGGCCATATAAGTAACAACGCCGATATTTGGCCCTTCAGGAGTACGTATGGGGCAGATTCGTCCGTATTGAGAAGAAGAAATATCACGAATAGAGAAGGATGCTCTTTCTTTTTGAATACCACCTGGTCCACCAACAGTGATTCTTCTTAAGTTTTCCAATTCGGAAAGAGGATTGGTTTGGTCAACAATGGTAGAGAGTTGACTGGTACGATAAAAAGAATTAATACTAACAATTATAGGTTTTGAGTTAACAACATTCGATGGTAAAACAGTGGTTTCATTACCAACTAAACTCATTCTTTCTTTTATTTCCCTTTCTACTCTAAGCATTCCTACTCTGATACCATACATTCCCACTAACTCACCAACAGTTCTTAATCTTCTATTGCCTAAATGATCAATATCATCAAACTTTCCTTTATTAATGGTAAGGTTAAGTAAATAAGAAATTGCTTCAATAATGTCTTTCTTATTTAAGAGATGATTTTCTTTTTTATCAATGGGAAAGTCTAAATTTAATTTTTTATTGATTTTATAACGTCCAACAGAGGAAAGAGAGTAACGACGATGATCAAAAAACAAATTATTAATGGTTTTATAAGCATTTTCTAAAATAAGTGGTTCACCAGGTTTAATCTTTCGATAAATCTCTAAAATTGCTTCATCTTTATTTTTGGTGGAATCTTTTTTTAGAGTTGGTAGTAAGTACTTTTCTACCAATGATTTATTCAGTGAAGAAAAGTAGTTAAGTAATTGATTATTATTTTCATTATCAAAAATTTTAAGAAAAGTAGTGACTAAAAACTTTCTTTTTTTATTAACCTTCATTTCAATGAGATTGTTTTTATTAAGAGAGATATCCAACCAAGCGCCAATATAGGGTCTTATCTCAGTATTATAAAGGGTAAAACCAGAAGTTTTGTCAATCTCGGCGGTAAAATAGATTCCTGGCGAACGAACTAGTTGATTAATAATCGCTCTTTCAATTCCATTAATAATAAATGTTCCTCGATCAGTCATTTTTGGCAGATTAAAAAAATAAACATCCTGCGTTTTTTCCACGCCGGTTTTTTTATTTAAAAGACGAAGTTTTAGATAAACGGGAACATCATAAGTAAGTTTTTTCTTTAAACAAAGTTCTAACGGAAAACGTGGTTCACCAAAAAAAACATCTTCAAAATAAAGGACGAATTTTTTTTCAGTATAATCGTTAATTGGAAAAAACTCGTTAATGATTTCTTTAATTTCGTAATTAATAAATTTTTCCCACGATTGTTTTTGAATTTCAATTAAATCTATTTTTTCTAATCCTTCGCCCTTTTTTCCTAAAAAAATTTCCTTTTGAGTTTGATGATGATTTTTATTTTTAGTTGGCATCTTGGTTAGAAAGAAAAATTAAGATAGCAATTTTTTTATTGTCTTTTAGATAACAATAAAAAACCCCCTTTTTTTAAAAGGGGANCAAAAAAGTTTATATAATATACATAAACTTTTTAAAAAAGTCAAGTGATATTTTTTAAAAAACTTTAATTCTTTAATTTTTTGAGAATAGCAAAAAGATTGACAGTGTTTTTTTTAGTTTCTTCTTGAGAATTTGTTTTTTCCAAAATCTTTGAAATGTTTTCTTCAAAATTTTCTGAAATTTCTAAAAATTTTTTTAGAGTTTCTCTTCCTTTTTTTGTTCCAAAGATCATTGTGCCGATAATTATAAATAAAGCACCTAAAGAAAAACCAAACCAAAAATTTGATGTTTGATGACTATCATTTGTTTTTATACTCATTTTTTTTATGAAAAACATCAATTGCTTTAATAATTAATTTAATACCATTAATAAAACCAACAATTTCCGACAAACCATTTTCTAAAGATGAACCAATTTTTTCAAATCCACCAATTATTAGATTAGCTTTTTTAACTAATAAACGCAGTTCTTTTAGAAGGAATATTAGCTGAATCCCGATAATAATTAGAAAGATTGTGCTTATTGTTAAGACCAAGGTAAAAAGAAGTTGAGTATTATCCATAATTAAGTTTTATTATAAAAACTATTTTACTACAAATCCCTTTTTTTTGGCCCAATATAAATTAGCCATTAATAAGGTATCAAAAGTTCCTGCATCAAGCCAATAACCATTAAGTTCTGCCCAGGATATTTTTTTTTCTTGAATATAAAAATTATTTACCTGAGTAATTTCTAATTCACCTCTTCCGGCAAAATTAGGATCGCATTTTTTAACATAATCAAAAACTTTATTGTCGTATAAATAAAGACCGGTAACCGCATAATCAGACGGCGGTTTTTTTGGTTTTTCTATTATCTCCACAATTTTTAATCTGTTTTTAGGATCAAATCTTGGGACACCAAATCTTTGTGGATCAGGCACTTTTTTTAAAAAAATTAAAGCACCATCTTTGAAGTTTTTTACTTCAGACGAGATATCAGCATCAGTGGTATTATCTCCCAAAATTACCGCAATAGATTGATTGTCGGCAAAATCTTCAGCTAGTGATAAAGCATCGGCAATTCCGCCTTTTGGATTTTCTTGATAAGCAAATTCTAAATGATCTAGACCAAATTCTTTACCATTTTTTAATACTTGGATAAAATGGCCGGCATGAGGTCCAGAAACCACCACTAAAACCTCAGTAATTCCTGCTTTTACTAAAGTCTGAATAGGATAAAAAATCATTGGTTTATCATAAACCGGTAAAAGATGTTTGTTAGTAGCAAAAGTGAGAGGATAAAGTCGGGTAGCCAATCCGCCGGCTAAAATTACACCTTTCATATAATTTTATTTTAAGGCAAAATAATAAATTTTAAAAGAAAAATAAGAGTAAAGCCAATTAAAATATATTCTAACACAATTTTAATATGAAGAGTGTTATTAATAACATGATGATAAATTCCCCAAAGGATGTAAAAAGAAACAAAAATTAAAAGAATAATAAACTCTATTAATCTTTCTCCGGAAAAAATGTTTAAGGCTATTAAAAAAAAGACACCAGCAGTTAATAGTAAAAGATAATCAAAAAGATGATTTTTAAATTCTTTTTTAAGATGATTAAGAAAAATTTTCATAAAAAACTATAAAATTTTTCCCTTAGTAAACAATGTTAGACCTAAAAGAATAAATAATAAAAATATTAGATGAGCTAAATTTTTTCCTTTTATCTTTATGATATTAAATTTTAAAGCAAAATAAAAATCTAAGAGTAAAGCAATAATAAGAAAGCTTAGGAAAAAGAAATTAAGATTGAAAGAAAAGCGAGTTAGATTAATTGATTTTTGAGAAGAATTAAAAGCTGATTGGATAATTTTTTCATTATTTTTATTTTTTAAAGAGGAAGAGTTATTAATAGGTGGTGGTTGTTTTTGAGAGTTAACTTTTTCTTCAGCAGAAACGGTTTTAGAAAAAGGAATCGGATTTTCTGTTTTAGCAATGGTAGTGGTTAGAGGCTTTCCAAACATTTGGACAACTAAAGTAGTTTCTTCTCCGTTTAAAACACCATTAACAACAGCAAAACCTATTTCGCTATATTCACGTCTTAAGATATTTTCTCGATGGGTGGGAGAATTCATCCAGGCGTCAACCACGCCGTTACTAAACATAAAGTTTTTTGCTAAATTTTCGCCGGCATACTCGTATTGATAGCCAACGCTAAGAATAAAACTCCAAGGACTGGTACCATCAGGAGCAAAGTGAGCCCAGTAGTTTTTAGCAAACATATCTTGAGCTTTTTTATAAGCGGCTTGGGAAAGTTTATCGTTATATTGAAGAGGCGGAAGACCGTTTTCTTGCCGTTTTTGATTGGTTAGTTGATAAAGTTTTTCTACTGTGATATCAGTGGCAAAACCAAGAATGTTAGTTAGATTAAGTTTTTTAAATCCAAAAGTAAGGATTAGGGCAAAAATAAGATAATAGGTTAGAAAATCTAAGTGAAGGCCGCGACCGTGAAAATTATTTTCTTCTTTAGGCAAGAAAAAATAATGAATAATATTTAATAACTTTTTCATAATAATTATTTTAATCTATCTAAAATTTATTTGAAAAGAATATTTTAAGCAGTTTTTATTAAATTTAACTTAAAAATAATTGAGAAAAAACTAATTAAAGAGTGAAAGAAAGAGATAAAAAGAAGGCTATTAATCAGGTTTTTATTATGCTTAGTAAAAAAATTAACTTGTTTTTGATTGTTTGTTGTTATTCCTAAAATATTATTATCAAGTTTTTTTTGATTTAATAATTTTTTTTGACCTTGATTATTAAAAGGAAAAATAGTTGTATTTAAATAAAAACGAGGAGAAGGGGGGATTTTTGATGGCAATGGAGTAGGTGTTGAGATTGTTTTAGTTAAGTTAGTTAAAGCGCTATAACTAGGAGTATAACTGGGAGCGATAGAGGTTTCTAAACACTCGTTATTTTTAATTCCTTTTGTTGGTTCTTGAAGACAGAAAAAATCAGATTCAAATGAGACTCGTCCCCAGGTTTTTCCGGTTGAGGAATTAGAATATTCAAAACTATCTTTTTGATTTTTTTCAAAATCCAAAAGACGGACACTGTCGCCATCGTTATTAAAAATTGAGGAAGTTAACTCAATGACGCCATAATTTTTAGGATTAATTTCTAAAGAAAAAACTTTGGGTGTTGAGCCAGCGTTTTCCCAGTCATCAAGATACCAATTGTTTAGAAAAACAGAAAAATCATTATCATTATAAATCTCAATCCATTCTTTTTCGCCGGTTATGGGATTAACCATTACTTCAGAGATAAAAACGTTTTCATAGGAGATCGGCATTGGGGTAATTGTTGGAGTTTGGGTTGGTGTAGGAGTCAATATTAATGTAGGGGTAGATGTTGACGAAGAAGTTAATGTTGGAGAGGGTGGGGGAGTTGTTGTTAATATTATATAAGAAGAGGGAGTTGGGGCAGATGTTGGACAGATAAAAAAAGGTGGTGTGATTGATGGGTTAATTGTTGGAGTAGGTGATTGAACACAAAACGAATTATCTTTTTTTTCTGTTGGTTGACAAATTCCCCAAATATTACTACCATTTAAGATTCTTCCAAAACTTAAAGAGCTGGATATTCCATCAGGATAAGTAATAAAATCTATTAACTTATTTTCAGGACAAGCGTAAAGGTAAACGGTGTCACCACTATTATTTAAAATACTTGATGAAGGAGAAGCGATGGTAAAACCAAAAGGAGATATTGATGAATCTAAAATTTTTATTTTGTTGTTTGCTAAATCAATTAAAAAATAACCATCAAGATTTACTTCATTATTTTCGTCATTATATAATTCTATCCATTCATATTTGTTTTTTTCTGGAGCTGGATAAATTTCATTGATTTTTAAACTACTAAAAACAGTTGAAATAAAGAAAGAGTTAATTATAAAAATGAAAAAAAACAGAAAAAATAATTTTTTAATCATTATTAATAAAAAAGTTTTATTGAAATTGATTTATTTCTCAATAGACTATACGCTACAAAATTAATTAATTATCGCTTTATAAAGAACTAAAAATTTTTTTGTATATCTATTATGCTTTGGTTTGAAAGCTTCTTCACTTAAATTGGTTATTTTAAAACAGATAAGTTTGAGTTAGTTAGGTATATATTTATCTATTTTTTATTTAAAAGTGGCAGCAGAACAGATATTACCATAATGAGAAGAAAACTTTATATCCGGACCATAAATTGGATCATGCATTATATAATCATCTCCATCTTTTTTTATTAAAACAACAAAATGGCTTCCGCCATAACCACAGCCGCCAACACCAACAATAACATAATTTCCGTTATTAAGTTCATTAGTAATGCTTAAATTATCGGTGTTAATTGAAACATATGATCGACCGGCAACTCCAACCCAAGGTAGTTTCATATAAGCAGTGTTTCCCCAAAAACGATCAACATCAGAAGCAATATCATAAGGAGTAAGATTTTGACCATATTTTTTCGCTACTATCGCGATAGAGGTAATTAAACAACCAACATTTAAAACTGTTTCTGATGAGTAGCCAATAAAGGTATTGGCCCAACGTTCATCTCGTTGTGAATAATAATTACCATCAGAACCGATACCTAAACTATTAGCACTGATAATAGTACTTGCTCCTGAGGTTTGAACAAAAGATTTAAATGATAAAAGTTGTTGTTGAGCTTGATTAAGAAGTTTTTGATAAATTATTTCACTATTTTGAGTATCAATTAAAAGTTTTTGCTTTTGGTTTTTTCTAAGATTAAGTTCAGTTGTTTGAGCGCTTAATTTTATATTTAGATCATCTAATTGAACCTTTTTTTTCTCCCTAAGTTTTTTTTGTTCTTCAAAATTAAGTTTTATTTTTTGAGTTTGGATAAGAAGTTTTTGGTTATTTTCTTGAGCGGTTTTTAAATATTTATAATGATTAAAAAAGTCATTAAAGCTTTTTCCCGAAAGAAAAAAATCAAAGATAGAGCCAACTCTTTTTTTATAACCAACAACAATTTTTTTTAATAAAATTTTTGTTAAAAAATTAAGTGAATTATCAAGATTATTAATTCTATTATTAAGAATTTCAATTTCATTTTCGGTTTGGCGAATTTTTTCTTCGATTTCTTGAATTTTTAGGTGTGTAAGATATATTTGAGTATCCATATAAGAGATTTCTGAGAAAAGAGTTTTTTTAGTGTTTTGTAATTCATTTAATTTTATTTCACATAGACGTTTAATTTCTTCCAACTCTTGTTGATTTTTATAAGTAAAACCTGGAGTGCATTCTAAAGCTTGACTAGGATGAATTTGAATAAATAATAGAAAATTAATAAAGATAAACCCTAAAAAAAAAGGAAAAATTTTATTCATAACTCTTTGATTATTCTAAATATTTATTTAAAGCGATAAAAGTGGAAAAAACAGAGATGATGATTCCGAAAAAAGCCGATATTAAAAAACTAATAGCAAGGAATAAATAATTAATTGGCCAGACGGTTAGTTGATAAAAATTCAAGTTAATTGTTAAAACGGGAATTCCTCTAAGATATGATTGTAAAAAAGGATAAAAATAAAAAATGATTATCAACAGAATAACAAATGAGGCAATGGCGGAAACAAGACCAAAAATAAAAGCCTCTTGTAAAAATGGTTTTCTGATATATGTTTTTGTCGCTCCTAAAAGTCTTAAAAGATGAATCTCATCTTTTTTTAAAGCGATTTTAAAAGAAAGAACCGCTACTAAAATAATTATAGTCATTAAAATTAAGAAAATAAAAAATATAAAGCTAGCGTAACGAAGAATTTTAGTTAATGAAATTAGTCTATTGACAATATCTTTTTGAAAAACAACTTCATCAACCCCCGGTTGTTTTTTTAAAAACTCGGCGATTTCCGGAAGAAAGATCGGTTTTTTAGCGTATATTTCTAAAGAAGGAGGAAGAATTTCCGCAGAAACCATTTCTAAAAGAAGAGGATTGTCTTTATTAAGTTCTTTATAAATTTTAAAAGCCTCTTTTTGAGAAATATATTTAATATTTAAAACCTTATTTGAATTTATTAGTTCATCTTTTATTTTAAAAATCTGACTTTCTTCAATATTTGTTTGAAAATAAACGGTTACTTGAGGACGGGTTTCCACATAACCTAAAATTCCGTGAAAAAAAGAAAGAGAGATAAAAAGAGTAGTGGAAAGAAATAGGGTAAAAAAAAGAACTAAAAAAATAGCCAATGATTGATAAGGAGTTCTTTTTAATGACAAAAAAAATTCTTTCATAGTTTTTTAGTTTTAAATTTCATATTTTCCTTTTCGCAAATCTTTAACTAATTTTCCTTTTTTTAAAACAATCACTCTTTTTTTAAGACTATTAACAATATCAATATTATGTGTGGCAAAAATAATGGTTTTTTCAGACTCAATTTTTTTAAAAATTTTCATAATTTCCCAACTGGTTTTTGGATCAAGATTGCCAGTTGGTTCGTCGGCTAAGATAATTTTCCGATTACCGACAATAGCTCTTGCGATAGCAACACGTTGTAGCTCGCCAGCTGAGAGTTGTAAAGGAAAAAGTTGTTCCTTATTGGTTAAGCCTACAAGCGAAAGAGATTTTTTTACCTCCTCTTTTATTTTTTTCTTTGTTAAGGGAAAAATTTCCAAAGCCAAGGCAATATTTTCAAAAACATTTTTATCAATAAGAATTTTAAAATCTTGAAAAATAATGCCAATTTTCCTTCTTAGTTTTTCCAGTTGAGGAAATTTTTTTTGACTTAGATCAAATTCATCAACAATAATCGTTCCTGAGTTAGGAGTTAATTCTCTGGAAATAAGTTTAAGAATAGTAGTTTTTCCCGCTCCGGATGGGCCAACAATAAAGACAAACTCTTTATCCTCAATAGTAAAAGAAATATCTTCTAAAGCGATATTTCCTAAAGGAAATTTTTTAATGACTTTATCAAAGGTTATCATTTGAGTATTTCAACTAAACCAACATCCATAAGCCAACCGGCTTTTTCTCCCTGAAAAGTTTCTCCCCAAACTCTGACTTTTTTATTGAGATATTGGGAAAGATCAACAGTAGTTGAGGTAAGATAAACATTTTGGGATTTCCCTCCCAGTCTTTCCAAATGAAAATTTCCCTCTCCGTCAATTCCTCCCTCTCTTAAGATTCCTTCTGCTTTATCACGAAAGGTTTTTTTATCAGCAATACCAACGGCTTTTTCTGTTTTAACAAACGATTTATTTTCTTTTTTAAAAAATTTAAATTTAGAAAATAAAAATCCAGTAAAGATGCCAATACCAATTGCCAAACCCAAATAACTAATAAAAGGCAAAAAATAAAAGGAAGAATTTTTATTTTTGTTAACTTCAAGCTGATGAATTAATTGTTGCTTTTCCATATTAAAGAGAATAGCAAGAAAGTTTTTAAAAAACAAGTTTTTTAATCAATTTTTTTTAAATAGGCCTCAATGAAATTATCTATTTCTCCATTAAGAACAGTTTCAACATTATTTTCCTGATAACCAGTTCGCAGATCTTTAATTAGTTTATAAGGATGAAGAACATAAGAGCGAATTTGTCTTCCCCAAGCGGCAATTTTTACTTTTTTAAAAGAGTTAAGAGTTTTTTCTTTTTTTTCTTCTTCAATTTGCCAAAGTTTAGCCCGAAGGATTTTTAAAGCGTTTTCTCGATTTTGTCCTTGATATCTTTCTTGTTGGCAGGTGACAACAATGTTTGTTGGTTTGTGTCTTAATCTAACTGCCGTAGCAACCTTATTAACATTTTGTCCACCCTTGCCGCCACTACGAAAGAATTCCCATTCTAGTTCTTCTTCTTTAATTTCTATTTTTTCTTTTTCGATTATTGGTAGCACCTCAACTAAAGCAAATGATGTTTGTCGAAGATTATCAGCATTGAAAGGAGATTGGCGAACTAAGCGATGAACACCGGCTTCTCCCTTAAGATAGCCGTAAACAAATTGACCATTGATGGTGATTACCGTACTTTTTATTCCTGCTTCTTCGCCAGGAGTTCTATCAATTTCTTGAAATTGCCAACCTTTTTTTTCAAAAAAACGAGTATACATGCGAAAAAGCATCTCTGTCCAATCCATTGCCTCTGTTCCTCCTTGACCGGCATGAATTGAAAAAATAGCATTTTCTTTATCATAAGGTCCAGAAAGAAAAAGAATTATCTCATACTTTTTTATTATTTTTTCTGCTTGTTCAAAGTTTTTTTCTTCTAAATAAAATTGAGCTAACTCAATCTCCTCAATTTCTTTTTTTAAATCATTAATTTTTTTCATTGTTTGAGTAGCTTGAGGAATATTTTGCCAAAAAGAAGGTTCAACAGTCTTTTTTTCTAAGGTTTTAATTTCCTCTTTTTTTTGAGGAAGATTGATTTTTTTTAAAATTATTGCCAGTTTTTTTTCTAATTCCTTATTTTTTTCTTCCATTTATTTAAAATCCTTACCAACAATAATGATGATATCAGCGGCTTCATCTTCTGATAAAAAAGTTTCTTTAGTTGAGGAGAGATTTTCTTTCAAATCATTTTTTATTAAAGACAAAGCGTTGATTTTGCTTTTTTTTATCTGAATTTCTGTTTTTTGATAGTCAAAGTTTTGAGCGTTGCCGGTTAAAATTTCTTGATAATTTTTTTCTTTAAGAATTTCTTTAACTTCAGCTGCTTTTCCCGGTACTCCCGACCCATTAAGAACCTTTATTTTTAATTCCTCTTTTTTAAAAGAGGGTGAGGGAGTGGGAGTGGGAGAAGGTCTATTAGTAGGTGAAGGAAAAGATATTTTTTTTGAAAGAATATTTGGTTTTTTTTGATAAGAGTTAAAAGCTTTATTTATAAGGAAGAAACTAAGAAAAGAAAGAAAGAAGGAAAAAATAAAGATAAAGACTTCTTTTTGAGGAAGATTGATTTTAGGTAAAGAAAAATTGTTTTCTTTTCTTTTTTTAATCTGAATAAAATTTTTATTTTCTTGAGAAAAAATAAAAGCTCCTAAACAGACATCAAAGTTTAAAAAAGGAAAAGAAGAAGAATTAGAAAAAACAAATGAATTAAGATATGAATGATAAAAATTAAGAATAATCCTTTTTAAGGGATTGGTCCAAACGCCAACTTCTTTAGTAAAGGTATCTTGACGAATGGTTTCAGATAAAGAACCGGAAATTATGAGACGGTTTAATTTAAATCCTGCTTTTTTTAACTCTTCAATTTTTTTCTTTAATATTAGCTCTATTTTTTCATCTTTATTATTTTTGATTTTTTCTCTCCATTTATCATTGGAAATTAAACCAAAAGAGTCATATAAATATCCAAAAATAGACTTTTGGTTTAAGTTAACATAATAAATTATTTCTTTTTTATTTTTACGAAGAGTTTTTTCAAAGAGTTTAAAATAAGTAAGAGTTTCAGGGACAATATTGACAATTTTTAATTGAAGAAGATTAAACACCTCTTGAATTTGCTTGACAATAACTTTTTCCAAAGAAAAAAAACAAACCTCTTTTTCAGTGGCGGTTTCTTGAATAAAGTAATTAAACAGAAAGTCATTAGCATCATTTTGAAAATAATCTTGAGCTTTATCTTTAATAAAGGAAATCAGGGCTGAATGAGCAATGTCGCGAGGAACCTGGGTCCTTAAAAAAAAGAAACATTTTTGTGGTAAGATTAAAATTATCTCTTTTTTATCGCTTTTTTTATCCAAAGAAATAAGAGCGTCTTTTATTGCCGAAGCTACTAAATCAATATTGCTAATACCTTCACTATTTAAAAAAGATTGTTGATATTCTTTTTCAAAAAAACTAACCTCATATTGTTTGCCAAAGCTCTTTTTGGTTGTCATTAATTTGATCTGGTTTTCTTCCAAAAAAATATAAAACATAGTTAAAGTTTATTATATAAATACTTAATCACTGTTTTCAACCAATTTTAATTTTTTTATCTTTTTTAGTTTGGTAAAATAAAAGTGCTTATCTATGGCTGATGATATCATTAGAGAGATAAAAAATAGAGTTGATATTGTTAATTTTATTGGTAGTAGAATAACTTTAAAAAAAAGCGGAAGAAATTTTAAGGCTCTTTGTCCTTTTCATCAAGAAAAAACCCCTTCTTTTATTATTTCGCCAGAGAGACAGATATGGCATTGTTTTGGTGCTTGTCAAGAGGGTGGTGATGTAATTAAGTTTTTGATGAAATGGGAAAATCTAACTTTTTATGAAGCGATCAAAGATTTTGCCGATAAGCTTGGTTTAAAACTAAAAAAAATTGATTTTGAAGATAAAACTTGGAAGAAAAAAGAACAATTGATAAAAATAAATAATTTAGCCAGCGAATTTTTTTTCTATATCTTAACAAAAACTGATTTTGGAAAACAAGCACTTGACTATCTTTCTCAAAGAGAGATTAATCAACAGTTAGTTAAAAAATTTTTAATCGGTTATGCACCTCATTCTTGGGATTCTCTTTATCGTTTTTTTTTGAAGAAAGGTTACCAAAAAGAAGAGATAAATGAAGCGGGTCTTTTAGTAAAGGGGGAAAATGGTCGTTTTTATGATCGTTTTCGTGGCCGATTAATATTCCCTATTAAAGACATACGGGGAAACGTAATTGGTTTTTCCGGAAGAGTTTTAGATGATAAAGAGGGAGAAGCAAAGTATATTAATACACCTGAAACACCGATTTACCATAAAAGAGAGAGTCTTTTTGGAATTGATTTAGCCAAAGAAGCCATTAAAAATAATAATAGTGTTTTTTTAGTTGAGGGAGAGTTTGATATGATTTCTTGTTATCAAAGAGGAATAGAAAACATTGTTGCGATAAAAGGCTCAGCCGTTACCAAAGAACAGTTAATGTTATTAAAAAGATATACTAATAGAATCATTCTTACTTTAGATGCAGACTTAGCTGGTCAAGAAGCAGTAAAAAAAGGAGCGGAAGAGGCTGAAAATTTAGATTTTGAGATTCAAGTGATAGTGATTGATTTTGCCAAAGATCCAGATGAGGCGATAAAAAAAGATGGTGAGCGTTTTAAAAAACTATTGAAAAAACCAATTCCCATTTATGATTATTTTATTTCTCAAGCTCAGAAAAAATATTCGGACGATGATGCTTATAGTAAAAAAAAATTAGCTGAAGAAACAGTGGTTTTGATTAAAAAAATAAAAAACCCAATCGTGAAATCATTTTATATTAAAAAAATTGCAGAAATAGTTAATTTGTCAGAAAAAAGCATTGAGAACTTAATAAGAAAGATTGAAAAAGAAGAAAAAATGAAAAAAAGGATTTTCTTTAATAAAAAAAATAGTGATTTAGTTAATCGAGATGTTCTTATTCAGAAATATCTTTTAAGTTTAATGTTTCAAAGCGACGATCCTTTTAAGATTAAAGAAGAAATTTTTAAAATTTTAGAGATTGATGATTTTTATTTTCCTGTTTATCAAAAAATTCTTAAAATTTTTTTTGAGTTTAAAAAAAATGATTATAATTTAAAAAACTTTGTGGAAAAACTACCAGAAGAAACAAAAGCGGTTTTTGACGAGATTTATTTATTTGCCACAGTGGAGATAAATTTTTCTGAAGAAAATTTTAAAAAGTTAATTTATGAACTAAAGCGATTCAGCCTTAAAAGAAAAATTTCTCAACTTTTAAAAGAAAAAAATGAAAGAAACGAGGAAGAGATTGATTATCAATTAAAAAAGTTAATCAAAGAAATATCTCAAGTAGAAAAAAAATTTTTTTCATTATAAAATTTGACTATGGTTAAACAAAAATTACCCAAAACTTTAAAGGAACTACTTAAACAAGGAGAAGAAGATGGATTTATTATTCAAGATGATATTTTATTGGTTTATCCTGAACCAGAAAATCATTTAGAAGAGATTGATGAGTTTTTTGATCAGGCATTAAAAAAGGGGATTGATATTTTTGAAACAATCTCTACTCGAGAAGAAAACGAGGCTCAAAAGTCAGCTGAGGAGATGGAAAAAGAATTAGAACAGTTAGTAGTTTTAAAACATGGAGAATCGCTTGATCCAATTAAAATGTATCTTAAAGAGATTGGAAGGACACCTCTTTTAACCTTTGATGAGGAAATTAAGTTAGCCAAAGCTTATGAAAAAGGAGATTTAAAAGCAAAAGAAAAGTTAATGAAAGCTAATTTAAGGTTGGTTGTTTCGATTGCTAAAAAGTATTTGGGAAGAAGGCTTTCTTTTTTAGATTTAATTCAAGAGGGTAATCGAGGTTTGATTCGGGGAGTGGAAAAATATGATTGGCGTCGTGGTTATAAATTTTCCACTTATGCTACTTGGTGGATAAGACAGGCGATAACGAGAGCAATTGCTGATCAATCAAGAACAATAAGAATTCCTGTTCATATGGTTGATCACATTAATCGTTACTATAAAGCTCAACGGCGGTTGACCCAAAAATTAGGTCGTGAGCCAACAACAAAAGAGATTGCTAAAGAGCTACAAATGTCTACCGCTGAGGTAGAAAATTTAGTTAAAATTTCTCAACAACCAAAGTCTTTATCAACACCAATAGGTGAAGATAAAGAGGCCACTTTAGAGCAGTTTGTTTTTGATAATAATGAACCCACCCTATATGATAAAGTATCACGTAAATTTTTAAAAGACACTTTAAATAATGTATTAGAAACTCTTTCTCCTCGCGAAAGAAAGGTTTTGATTATGAGATTTGGTTTGCAGGACGGTAAGCCAAAAACATTAGAGGAGGTGGGGAAAGAGTTTCAGGTGACAAGAGAAAGAATTAGACAGATTGAAGCAAAAGCGATTCGTAAATTAAAACATCCTAGTCGAGCAAGAAAGTTAAGAGATTTTTTAGAATAATTTAAATTCTTAAAAAATGAAAGAAAAAATATCACCGCTTCAAAAAGCGCTAAATCTTTGGGCAACGATTTTGATTATTTGGAGTATTTATCGGGCAAATTTTAAAATGCCTGAGTGGTTTGATGAGTTTATTGTCAAGCCGTTAATTTTTGTTTTACCAGTTTTTTATTATGTTAAAAACATTGAAAAACAAGAGATTTTTCCTGGCTTATGGTTAAAATTAAAAAATCTTCTTTCGGACTTATTGTTTAGTTTAATCATTGGGGGATTATTTTTTTTGTCGGCGGTATCAGCTAATTTTATTAAATTTAAACAACTGTCTTTTGTTAATAATTTATCTTTAGAAAAAGGATTATTAATGGTTTTAATAGCCTTAGCAACTGGTTTTTCTGAAGAAGTTTTATCAAGGGGGTTTGTGTTAAAAAGATTGTATGAGGATTCAAAGAATATTTTTAGCGCCTCTTTTTTTGCTAGTATTTTATTTTTCTTTTTACATGTGCCGATTTTATTTACTAATTTAAAATTAACCGGTAATCTTTTGCTTTTTTTTATGGCCACTGATATTGTTTTAAGTTTGTTTAATTCTTTTCTTTTTTTATTAAGAGAAAGTCTTTTTTTGCCAATTTTTATTCATGCCTTATATAACCTTACCCTTATTTCTTTTATTAAATAGATTTTTAAAGCCTGAAAAAAACCCAAAAGATATTCTTTTTTAGAAATAATTATTAATGATAGGTTTAAAAGATGGTTAAAAACCATTTTTTTATCTTTTATATTTTTCCAGAAAAAAATTAATTGGTTGCGAAAAGCAATTATCTCAACGTCTTTTTTTGAAAAATACTTACCAATGGTTGATTGGTGATGATGTATAACTTTAATCTTAGGATCAAAAAGTATTTTATAGCCTAATTTTTTTGCCCTAAATGAAAGGTCAATATCTTCCCAATAAAATGGAGAATAAATTTCATCAAAGCCTTTTAATTGAAGAAATTTGCTTTTATCAAAAATACTGGCTCCGCCTTCAGCCCAGGTATTTTCGCCAAAGTTTAAATTATTACTTTTTTGATGGTGAATTAAACCTTTTGAATAATAAATTTCATTTTTACCTACGATTTGTTCATTTTTCTCAATCTGAGCAAAAGAAACCGCAAATAAATTTTTGTCTTTTTTAAAGTAATTAATTGATTTTTTAAAATTATCGTCAATCAATTCCACATCACTGTTCAAAAGTAAAAGATAATCATAAGAGGCTTTTTTGACACCGATATTTATTGTTTTAGCAAAACCATAATTTTCCTTATTTTCAATTAATATTAAATTTTTTGTTTTTCCAAAACTTTCTAAATCTTTTTTAAGCGATAAGTTTGGATCGTCATTAACAATAATTATTTGATAATCTTTTAGAAACTTAAAATTTTTTTTTAAATTTTTTAAAAAAAGTTCTTTATTTTTATAAACAGGAATAATAACTGAGATCATAGGATTATAAGAAAAGTTTTATAACGTTTTTTTTAAATTTTTCATATGAGAGGTTTTCTTTAATATACAAGAACCCATTTTTTCTTATCTTAATTGCTAAATTTTTATTTTTGCTAATCATTAATATTTTTTTCATCAATTCATCTTCGTTATTAAAAAGAAAACCGTTTTTGCCATCATTTATCAATTCTTTTGGACCACCGGCATTATAAGAAAAAACAATATTTTCAGCCGCCATTGCCTCCAAAGGAGTAATTCCTAAATGTTCAACTTTTTCTGGAAATTGATTTTCATCAATTCTATAACCAGCAAAATGCCAAAAAAAAGAAGAAATTTTATACAGATTTATTAAATCATCAAAAGCAATATTAGGCTTAAGAATTATATCCGGATCATTTTTTATAAATTCTTTAAGCGAGTTGAAATAATTTTTATCCTCTTTTTTTAAACCACCGGCAAGAACTAATTTATAAGAGGAAAAATCTTTATTTAAAATTTTTAGTTTTTTAAAATTTTCAATGATAATTTTATGATTTTTTGAATGAAGATGAGAAAAAAATCTTCCTACCGAAAGGATAATTTTTTCTTTTTTAATGTTCTTATTTATAAAAAAAACATTATCAATATAAGGATATAACACCTTTGCCTTGATTCCCCAATTATTTAAATGTTTTTGATTAAAAAAAGAATGGGTAAAGAACTGCCAGTTGATTAATTTAAGTCGATTTAAAGAGGTAGACTGATATAAATTTTTGTCCGGTGCCATAGCATAGATAAAATTTTTTTTTGCTGTGGAAAAAAAATAACTGCCATCGGTGACATAAAAGAAAAGATCATATTTACAAAGATTAAAAAGTTTTTTAAAGATTGATTTATTGTTAAAGATATTGGAAATAAAATTAAGATTTTTATATTGAAAACCAAACCTTTCTTTTATTTTATGTTTAAGATTATTTTTCCAAAAGAGATCAATCTGAAAGTCTAAATCATCAAAGACTTTTAAAATTGAAAGAATATATTTTTCACCTCCGCCTAAAACATCAAGATAAGGATTATAAAGGCCGATTTTTTTGATATTTTTCATATAAAAAAAGATAGGTAATTGTTTTGGAAAAAGATTGATATATAGCTTCAATTATACCAATAGTTCCATCTAAAAAACCGGCTTTTTTAATTAGTCTGCGAAAAAGCTCGCCAAGGAATTTTCTAAAAAAAGTTAAAGTGTTTCCCCTTTTTTTTCCTTCGTATAAAAGATTTGCTTCTAAATCTTCAAAAATAATAGTTTTATTAACCATTTGATCAAAACCTTGGTGTTGGAGATGGATAAGAGGAGTGCTTAAAAATTCAATTTTACCTTTTATGACAGGAGTTGAATGAATCTCTTCCGGCCAATTTAAAAAATAATTTTTATTAATTAATCTTATTTGATAATCAGGCCACCAACCACCATATTTTAGCCATTTGTCTAAAAAAATATTTTTACGGGCAATTTTATAACCACCAATATTTTTTTGGTAATGGTTAATCTTATTTTTAATTTCCTCAGCTAATTGATCGGTAATTCGTTCATCAGCATCAAGAATTAAAATCCAATCACTGGTGGCTTTTTTAATACCAAAATTTCGAGCTGGTTCTACATAATATTGATAAGGAAAAGTAAAAAATGGAATATTCTCTTTTTTAATAATTTCAATTGTTTTATCAGTGCTTTCACTGTCAATAACGATAATATTGTTAGTTAATTTTTTAGCTGAAGTAAGGCAGTCTTTTATATTTTTTTCCTCATTATGAGTGAAAATAATGATTGTTAATTTTTTACTCATTTATGTAGAAAATAATTTTTAATTAAATGAATTTTTGTTTTGAAAGGAGCGTATTTTAAACCAAATAGAAGCTGACTTTTTTTTTGATATTGTTGATGAATAGTTGATCCGGAACCACCGGTTGATTGGGCATTTTTATGATAAATAATAATTTTAGGATTGTAAATAAGCTTGAATCCCTTTCTTTTGGTCTTTTCACAAAAATCAGCATCCTCATAATACAAAAAATATCTTTCATCCCAAAAGCCAACCTTTTCAATCACTTTTTGATTAAAACAAATCAGACAGCCAGTAATAAATTCAGTTTCTTCAGTTTTTTCATATTGTCCATGATCAACTTCATCAACACCCCGATGGATTATTAAACAGTTTTTCCAGTCAATTATTCCTCCGGTATACCAGATAATTTTTCCTAAATCACTTTTCTGATAACGGTTTTTATGATATTCATATCCGGCAGCATAATAAATTTTTCCACCAAAGATATCAAATTTTAAAAAAGATTTTTCAATCTCATTTATAAAATTTTTATCAAAATAAACATCGTTATTTAGTATGCAAAATTTATTAATCCCTTGTTTGCGAAAATATTTTAAGCCTAAATTAATTCCATAAGCATATCCTTTATTTTTTTCTTTTTTAACATAGACAGGAAAAGGATAATTAACTTTAATCATTTTATAATTTGAGGAAAAATCAGCAATAAAAACAGAAATTTTTTGGTTGTTAATAATTTTCTTTAAAGAATCTAAAAATTTTTGTGTTAATTGATATTGATTGTAATTTATAGTTATTATTCCAATCATTTATGCTTAATTATAACATTAATCTAATAATTTAATTTCAGAATACTTAATACTCGTGAAAGCAAGAATAGCGAGGATCAATTTTTTTTATTTTTTTAATTAATAATATTTCTTCGGGAGAAAGTTTTTGGCTATTAGAAAATTTATTTTTGTTTGATTTTAGAAATCTTTTCTGAACTCTAATACTGCCAAATTTTTTTTCTTCGATTAGATTTGAAATTTCATCCTCTAGAAAAATAGATGTCTTCACAGCGAAATTAGGCATACCTCCTTCCGGTTCTATTATCAAATATCTAGTTTTTAAGGAATTACTCTTTTTCAAATAAGGTAAAAAATTTTTGTTCAAAAATTGATGTTGACCTGACCAATAAGGTAAATAACCAAATTTTTTTTCTCCATAGAATTTAAAAAGAAATGACCAAAGAGTATTAATAAATAAAGGATTGGTAACCGCACAGACACTGAAGTTTTCTTTTTTACTTGACTGATAAATATAATCTAAAACTTCTTTTTCATTTTTAAACAACAATGATTGAAGAGCAAATAATTTTGTATTGGAAAAATTGTCATTTAAATATAAAAATAAATTACTAAAAATAATTATTATTAAAACAAGAAAAAATAAATATTTATTTAATTTTTTAAGTTCATAAATAAATATAGAGACAATTATTGTTAATACAGGAAAAATAGTTGAATTAATAACAACCATATTTAAAACACCTGATCTGAATCCAAATAAAGGAAATGTTGAAAATAACCACATACTCAAAAATAATTTTATTTTTTTATTTATTTTTACTTGTCTATAAAATAAAATTATTAAAAATAAAAAGAATAAAAATGATAAAAAAATATTAAACGAAAAAAAAGAATAAAAAATAGCTTCAGAAATTCTTTGAATATACATTGAAATTGAATCTAAAATATTATTTTTAATTTCAGATTGATTTAAGAAATAACTTATTAGAGATTTAAAACTAATAAAATTCCATTTTATTTGAGAGATTATAAAATTAGAATTCATTATAATAAGGAAAAAAAGAGTTTTTAAAATCAGTCTTTTATTGGGCTTTAATTTATAAATTAAGAATAAAATTGGATAAAAACCAAGAAGATAAATTAGATAGAAATTAGAGTGAATAGCTAAAGATATAAAAATTGAGCTTAAAATTAAACCATAATCTCTTTTCTTAAAGATATACATAGATAAAAAAAAGAAAAAACCAAGAGTAGTAATTGACATTAATGAGGCGTTAGAAATAAAACGGGAAAAATTTAATTGAGCATAAGAAATAGTCCACAAAAAACTTGCAATTAGGCCAAATTTATTATTTTTTAGTATAAATCTGCCAAAAAAATAAAATAAAATAACTCCAGACAAGTTTATCAAAGTAAATGTTAGAGCAGCTAAATTAGGGTCAAAATTAGAAAGAAAATATAAAGGCGCTAGTAAGTAATATAATAAGGGTCCGTTAAATACTCCTGGAATATCAGTTTCCGGCCCAACTATCTTTAGATTTTTTTCATAAATTATTTCCCAAACTCTTTGGGCATCGCGCGCTTGATCATAGGCAAAAATAAAATTATCTTTAAGATTGTAAACTCTTAAAATTAACCCAAATATAAATATCAACAATAATAAAAATTCATTATTATTTTTGAATATTTTTATATTTTTTATAAATTTTATAAACTCCATAGTTCAATTGAAATATCTTTGAATATTTTAACATTTTTAATTTTTATAGTATTGTTTGGTATGTTTTCTTTTCTCCAATTCTTAATCCTAAATTTGTATTGGTCATCTTCAATAACATACCAACATTGATTGTTAACATAATCACTTTTTGGTTTTGGGTATTTTTTAGTTCGCGAGTAGTAATCAATGAGATATTGATAAGTATAGGGAATTACCGGCGGTGTATAGATTCTTAAACAAAAATCTTTATATTTATTTTCTTGATATAGAGTTTGAATTACTTTTTTTTGTTTTGCCAATCCATCTATTTTAAAATCCTTATCTTTTATCTCAGTAAAAAATTTATTCAGATTTAAAACTAAAATAATAAGAAATGAGATAGTTGCTAAAAATTTAATTGGAAGATTTCCATTTTTATATATTAGAGAAAGACTGATTGATATCAAAAGAAGATAAAAAAGAGAAAATCCTTCTAAATAATTATGCCAGAAATTATCTTTATAAAATAATGAAAAAGTAAAAATAAAAAAAATTATTAAAAGATTGAAGATGAAAAATTTTTTTTGGTATTTTTTAAGCTTATCAAAAAAGTAAAAGATTGATAAAACAGTTAATAAAAAAATTACCATACTTATTAACTTTGAATTAAATATTTTAAAATAAAAATCGATAAAAAGATTCATTCTTTCGCTAACAATTGCAAAAAATGTCTTTTGATTATAATATTTTGGGTGTAATAAATAATTAAGAAAGGTTTTTGTTTGTAAAAAATTATTTTTAATCTCAAAGAGAATTCTAGGTAGGAAAGATAATAACAATCCAATAAAAGAATATATTATTGATTTTAAATTTAGGATAAATTTTTTTTCAATTATTAAAATAGTTATTATTAATGATGGAAGTAGAAATAACCCAAAGGATACTTGAGCTTCAAAAATAAATCCCGCTGATAGAAAAATCAGAGATAAATAAACTGATTTTTTATTTTTAAGATATTGATAAAGAGAAAAAAGTAACAAAAAAATAAAAGGAATTTCCTAAAGGTTCATTATTTAAAATATGTAAAAGAAGAAAAAGATATGGCTCTTACGCCACATCTTCGAGAAGATTAGATCCCTCTTCTAATTCATCATGCACTTCTAAGGA
>JAOAEC010000005.1:36177-36482 GCA_026416975.1 Patescibacteria group bacterium
ATTAATGACAAAAGTTGAGATGAAAATCAAATAAGGGGAAAAACAATAGAGAATTAAGAAAAATAAACCGGAAAAAAACCCAAACTCTTTTTTAATCAAAAAATAAAACAGCAAAGCAGAAATAAAATATATTAAACAAATAGTATAGGCAAAACCTTGGGGTAATCCATTAAAGATCATAAAAGCTAAAGATAAAAGATAATACCACCAAGCACCATGATAGATTCCCATTATGCCGGTGGTTGGTCCGATAAAAGTAGGGTTTTTATATAAAACTATTTCTTGAGCTTTTAGAAAATCACGAC
>JAOAEC010000006.1:0-407 GCA_026416975.1 Patescibacteria group bacterium
ATAAGTTTGTTCAATCATCTTGATTGATAATTGATTATTTCATTGATTCAAGAACGACGGTTTTTTCTAGGGTTTGGCCATTGCGCCAGATTTTGAGAGAAAGCTGTTCACCAACCTTTTTTTTAAAGATAATTTTTGCTAGTTCTTGATCGTCACTGCCTTTGATTTTTTGATGATCAAATTCAATAATAATATCTTCTTCCTGAAGACCAGCCTTTTGAGCCGGCGAGTTTTCAATCACCGCAATAATATAAGCGCCTTCAACCACATCATTTAAAATAGCCGTTTGTTTGTCAATCATTTTGTAGCGGACGCCTAAATAAGGTCTTTCAAAATTGCCGCCGATTTTTTGAAAGTTTTCAATTAGATCTTTGACGACATTGATCGGAATGGCAAAACCGATATTT
>JAOAEC010000006.1:417-33584 GCA_026416975.1 Patescibacteria group bacterium
TAATGCCAATCACTTCGCCTTGAGAATTTAACAAAGGACCGCCGGAGTTGCCAGGATTAATGGCGGCGTCGGTTTGAATAACATTGTCTAATTTTTCCACATAACCTTCAAAAGGCGAACCGGCGGTTATTCCCCTTCCCAAGCCGGAAATTATTCCTTGAGTGACAGTGTTGGTAAATTCACCTAAGGGCGTACCAATAGCGATGACCAACTGGCCAAGTTTTAAATTATTAGAATCGCCTAATTTTAAAGGTTTGAGATGAGAGGCATTAATTTTTAAAATTGCTAGATCGTTTAAGGGATCGCGATAAATTTTTTCTACCTGGTATTTTTTATTATCGTTGGCAAGGACTTTATAAGAGGCATCGGTGTCGGAAACAACGTGTTTGTTGGTGATGATTAATCCGTCAGAGGAAATAATAAAGCCGCTGCCAATGTTTTGTTCGATTTTTTTCTTTTGGCCAGGAATGCGATAAAAAGGGCTGAAAGGATTAAAAGGATCAATTTCAAAGATATCATTGGTTGAGGTGGTTTTAATAATTCCCACAGTCACGACCGAAGGTAAGGACTCCTCTACTACTTTGGTGATGACTGATTCTTCATAAACCAGAGTTTGTTTTTCTGTTGTTTTTAAAGGATTTTCTTTAAAGGAAACTTTTGAAAAAGAAGGAAGATTAATTGAGGGCAAGAGTTTTAGTTTTTGGCCAAGAGCGATTAATAAAATTAGAGTGGCGGTGAGGAAAAAAAGTTTTTTCATAACAACCTTGATAGAATTGATAACTAATTACTTTTTTATTATTTATTATTTTAATATCTCATCAATCGCTTTATCAAGTTGTTTGTCATCTTCTCGGGTTAAAGTGTTTCCTTCTTTGATTTTATTTTCAACCTTAATTTCTGGGTCAATTCCCTTGCTATTAATCCAGTCGCCATTGGGAAGAATCCATTTGGCGACGGTGACATGAAGGCCGGCGCCATCTTTAAGATCCAAAGCCTCTTGAACCGAGCCTTTGCCAAAGGTTTTTTCGCCAACGAGTTTGGCTCTTTTATGATCGCGAAGACTGCCGGCTAAAATCTCTGAGGCTGAGGCAGAACCTTTATTAATCAAAATAACCAAGGGAATATCAGTTAATTGTCCTTGGCGATAAACCCGGTAGGTTTTTGATTCAGCAACAGTTGATTCTTGTTTAACAATAGTTTTTCCTAAAGGTAAAAATTCCGAAGCAATATAGACTGAACTGTCTAAATAACCGCCTGGATTATCGCGGAGATCAATAATCAAACCAACAATCTCTTTATTTTGCCATTTTTTTTGAATTTCGATCACCGTTTTATCCCATTCATCATTGGTGTTTTCGCCAAATTGATTAAGATCTAAATAAGCGATCTTTTTATTGTCTTTTTTTTCATAAGAGAGTTCAATTGAGGGAACATTGATCACATCGCGAACAATAGTGGCGTTTATTTCTTTATCGTTTCTTTTTAAGGTTAGTTTGACTTTGGTGCCTTTTGGACCGCGGATTTTTGAGACGGCTTGATTTAAAGTCCAGTTATTAGTTGGTTGATTGTCTACTTTTAAAATATAATCGCCCGCTTTAACCCCAGCTTTTTCCGCCGGCGAGTTTTTTAAGGGAGCGACGATAATAATGACGCCATTTTTTAAACCTAACTGAGCACCAATACCTTCAAACTTTCCTTCTAAGTCATCCTTTGATTGTTTGTTTTCTTCCGGGGTTAAGAAAAAAGTATAGGGGTCTTCCAAAGAGTTAACCATTCCTTTAATGGCGCCGTAGTACATCTTTTTTGGATCAATCTTATTTTTTTCAATAAACCTCTCCTCCACCTTTTCCCAGGTTTCCCAAAAAAGATTAAAATCAATATCTTTTCGATTAACGGGGGTGGTTTGTTTTAAAATTAATTTTTTTTCCAGTGAGCTTTGATATTGACCGAAACGATAGCCAGCGCCAAAGATAAAGATTGTCAAGGAAAGGACAAGAAGAATATTGGTGATTTTTTTGATTTTCATAGGGAATAAAAGTATATTTTACTGGAATTTTTATCAATTAAGCAATAGGGTAATTGATGAGAAAAAATTTTTTCAAGGTCGCCAATTAGTTTTAGTTGACAAAAATCAAGCTCGGTTTCTTGGGGTAGTTTGTTAAGACTAACAAACCCTTTAGCTCCCAAAACCTCTATTTTTAATTGAATATAAGGATGATATTTTTCGCTAACAACAGTTTTGTTTTCAATGTCTTCGGCGTTAAAATCAGTTTCATTTTCTTTAAAGTAAAAGACTTGACCGCCAAAGTTATTGGTAGCTGATTTTATCGGATACTCTTCTTTTTTTTTCACTTTAAAATGAATAACGTTGTTTTTAATTTCTGTTATTTCGCCGGTAAAAAAAGCATTAATAATGTTTTTTTCATTTTTTTTGACCTTAAGAATAATTTCGCCGGTTTCATGGCTTACTTCTTGAATTAAACCATCGGCTGGAGCGGTGATTTTTTTAAGAGAAAAAAAATTTTTTTTTAAAGCGATTAACTCTCCTTTTTTAATCTCGTCGCCAACGACTTTTTTTAAACAACGAAAAATATCTTTAGAATGGATATTTAGTTCTTGGGTTAAAGAGATTTTTATTTCCTCCTCTTGGTTTTTTTCTAAAAAAGGGGTGGTAAAATCAACTTTTTGACCCGATTTTAAAAGGCAGTTTGTTTCTTTAGGAAAAGAAAAGCTAATAATCATAATTAAGATTATAACAAAAATAGAAAATTAAAGTTAGGAGTTGGGAGAAATAAATTAATAATTAATAATGAATAAGCACAATTAAAAATTAGAAAGGAGAGTTTTAAAGCTATTTTATGCCTTGGTAAAAAACATAAGGAATGAGGGCTAAATAACGGGCATATTTAATAGCTTTGGTGAGCTTTCTTTGGTGTTTAGCGCAAACACCGGTTTTTTCTCGACCTAAAATTTTTTTTCTTGGCGAGAGAAATTTTTCTAAATTAACAACATCTTTATAATCCGGTTCAATTTTATATTGACAAAAAAAACATTTTTTTATCATAAAAATACAAATCAATTAAAATTTTAAACAACCTTTTTTAATTAAAAAGGAATATCATCAGGATTAATATCTTGATTTTCTTCGGTTTGAGTTACTTCTTCGGTTGGCGTTTCAGATTGATTGTTTTCTATTTCTTCCGTCGGAATGTTTTCCTCTTCTGTTGGTTTTTCTTCTTTCTTTTTAGTTGTTTGTGTTTCTTTTTCTTCTTTTACCGGAAGATTATCACCTGTGCCATTAGTGACGAGTTTTTTGCCATCATTAAAAACAATAAAATCATCTAAAATAATTTCGGCTACGGTTCTTTCTTGACCATCCCGGCCGACAAAGGTGCGATAAACCAATCTACCTTCAAGATAAACCTTTCTTCCTTTAGTAAGCAATTTTCCACAAAGCTCAGCTAATTTTTGCCAAGCGACAATTCGGTGATACTGCGCTTCTTCTTTTGTTTGACCATCGGCGGTTGTCCAGCTGCGATTAGTAGCGACCCCAAAAGTACAAACAGCCGTACCATTAGGAGTGTATTTTAATTCTGGATCACGGGTAAGATTACCAATAAGAATTACCCGGTTTAAAGAACGACTAGCCATATATTTTAAATTATTCTTTAACTAATAATAAATACCTAATAATTTTTTCCTGAAAATTAAGTTTTTTTCTTAATTCTAAGACCTTGGTTTTTGGGATTTTAATCAACCAATGAAAATAAAAGGCAGTGCGGTGTTTTTTTATGGGATAAGCTAAGGTTTTTTCACCCCAGCTTTCTTCTTTTTCAATCTCTCCTTGAAAAGAAAGAATGATTTCTTTAATTTTTTCAACATCCTCATTCTTCGCAAGAAGAAAGGTCAGTTCATAATGACTCATCTTTGATTTCTTAATATCAAAATATAACTTTATTATAAAATTATAATTAAGAAATGAAAAAAATCAAGAGGAATAATAATTTTCAATTAATTTTATGGTTTTTGATTCTTGGTGTTCTTTTTTATACTCGTTTTTTAAATCTTTCTTGGGGACTTCCCTACCCTTTTCATCCAGATGAAAGAAATATGGCTAATGCCATTCAATCATTGAATTGTCAATCTTCAAGTATTAAAGATTGTTTTAATCCTCACTTTTTTGCTTATGGGCAATTTAGCCTTTATTTGGGTTATATAATCGCTCTTTTTTTAAAATTTATTGGCGGTAATTTTAAAGAATTAATAAGTTTTGAGGAGGCAACATTAGCGTTAAGGTTAATTTCGGCTACAGCCTCGATTATGACGGCATTAATGATTATAGAAATCATAAAAATTATAATCTTTGATAAAAAGAAAGACCAATGGTGGTTAAATTGGCCAATAGTGATTTTTTCTCCATATGCAATACAGTTTGCTCATTTTGGAACGACAGAGTCATTACTTATGTATTTTTATCTTCTATTAATTTTTTTTGCATTAAAAATAATTAATATCTCTAAAAAAAATCAGTCTTTATTTTGGAAGCGGGTTTTTTTAAGCGGTTTTGTTTGGAGTTTAGCTTTGGCGACAAAAATTTCCAGTGCTGTTTTTGTTGGAATAACAGTTTTGGCAATTTTTTATTATGTTAGCAACAGTTTTTCTTTTAAAAAAAATTTTATTATTTGGTTGAAAAATTTATTTTTTTCTGGAGTGATTTTTTTATTTAGCGGTTTATTTTTTGCTGTCATTTTCTCTCCTCACAACATCATTAATTGGCAGGATTTTATAGGTTCGATGCGCTATGAGAGTGATGTGGCCTTGGGAAGATATATCGCTTTTTACCCCCGCCAGTTTGAAGGGACGATGCCTATTTGGTTTCAGCTGACAAAGATTTTTCCTTATGCGATGGGATTGGTTATTGGTTTGATTGGATTGATAGGACTTATAGGGTTGGGATGGAGGGATAATAGGATTAATCTAGTTCGGCTGGCTTTTTTAATCTATTTTTTACCTAATGCTTTCATTTTTACCAAATGGACGCGTTTTATGGTACCGGTATTTCCAATTTTGACAATTTTTGCAGTTTTGGCAGTAAAGGAAATAAACGTTAATAAAATTATAAAAATGATAATCATTATGTTTATGATTTTGCCGGGAGTAAATTATTTGAAGGTTTATCAAAAACCTGATATTCGTTTTCAAGCCTCTGATTGGATTTATAAAAATATTCCTGATGGCAGCTATATTTTGTCAGAGACGGCTAATGTTGTTGATATACCAGTGAAAACTCAAAACTTAGCTATTGATAAAAAAATTTATGAGAAAAATTATCAAATTATCTCTTTTAATTTTTATGATTTAGATCAAAGTTGGGAGTTGCAGAATCAGTTAAAAGAGCATTTAAAAAAAGCTGATTATATTTTTGTTCCTTCAAGAAGAGTTTTTGCTAATCATACTTGCCAAGATCATTTTCAGTTTTCATTTTTCAGTTTTCAAACGTTTTTTAAAGATCGTTGTTTAAGTTTAAAAGAAAAGTATCCGCTTTTAAACAAGTATTATGAAGATTTGTTTTCTGGGAAACTAGGGTTTAAAAAAGTGGCCGAGTTTGATGTTGGGTTGAATGATGAAATGGCTGAAGAAACTTGGAGCGTCTTTGATCATCCGGTGATAAGAATCTATAAAAAATTAAAAATGAAAAATGACAATTAAAAATGAAAAAATAACTTGTTATCCTGAAGTTGTTTCAAGACCTCATAAAAAATTTAAAATTCAAAATTCAAATCTCAAAATGAAAAAAGTAGCTAATAACAAGTATTAAGTATTAAAGGATTTTTGTTTTTTATGTTTCATACTACAACACGTTCTACATTACATATTGTTGTTTAGTATTTTAATATTTAAAAATTGTTTAAGATTTAACATTTAACATTTTGAAATTAAGTTTAGGTTATTAAGATATATAAGATATATAAGAATAATTTTTATACAATTGTGATTATTTTGTAGGTATTGTTTTTTTGATCCTCTATTTTAAAACCAAGATTCTCAATTTTTTTTCGCAACTCATCTGATTTTTTGAAATCTTTATTAATTCTGGCTAATTTTCTTTCTTCGGCGATTTTTATGATTTCATCAGGAATTTTTATTTCAAATTTCTCATTTAATTTTAATCCAAAAACTTGATCAAAATCTAAAATTAAACTCTTTTTTTCATCATCTGATAGTTTTTTATTTTTTGTAATTTCCCAAACTAATGCTAATCCTTGGGGAATATCAAAGTCGTTAGACAGAAAATTAATAAATTGTTTTTTGTAATTATTTAACAAATTATTTTTGGTTTTATTATTTTTATTAGAAGGTGTTGGAGTATTTAGGATGAAACTTTTAAGTTTTTGAAAAGCTTTATTAGAGGCGTCTAGAGCTTCCCAAGTAAAGTTTTGTTTTGAGCGATAGTGGGCTTGGAGAAAAAAATATCTTAAAGATAGCGGATCATATCCTCTTTTAATAATATCATTTAAGGTGATACCAGTACCTTCGGATTTAGCCATTTTTTTTCCATCAACAGTGAGATGTTCGTTGTGAAGCCAATAGTTGACGAATTTTTTATCAGTTGCTGCTTCGGATTGGGCAATTTCGTTAGTGTGATGCACAGCAATATGCTCGACTCCACCCATATGGATATCTAAGGTTTCGCCTAAAAGAGTTTTTGCCATGGCTGAACACTCGATATGCCAGCCGGGAAAACCTTCTCCCCATGGAGAAGGCCACGTCTGTAAAGCGTTTTTATGAGGTCCTTTTTTAAAAACCCAAAGATTAAAGTCGGCAAAATGGCGCTTTTGAGGATCGATGAATTCTCCGTGTCCAGCTCCTTTTTTATTCAAATCAATTTTTTGATGATTGAGTTTATTATAATTTGGAAATTTTGAAACATCGTAGACAATAGCTAAATTAGTAATATAAGCATAGCCTTTATCAAGAAGAGTTTGAATCATATTCTGCATTTGTTTGATATATTCAGTAGCGCGGGGTTTGGCGGTTGATTCAAGGATATTTAAAGCTTGGCAGTCATTTTCAAAAATTTTTATGTATTTTTCAGCAATTTGCTGGGGTGTCAAACCTTCCCTTTTTGCGCCTTTTTCCATCTTATCTTCTCCTTCATCTTGGTCCGAGGTAAGATGACCAACATCAGTATAGTTGCGGACGAATTTAACTTGATAACCAAGATAGATTAAAGATCGTCGAATTAAATCAGATAAAACCATCGCTCTTAAATTGCCAATATGCTGAACCCAATAGACTGTTGGCCCGCACTGATAAAAAAGAACTTCTTTATCTTTTATTGGTTTAAATTCTTCAAGTTGTCGAGATAAAGTGTTGTAGATTTTCATAAATAAAAGTATAGCAAAATTATTTTAAGACTAAATTAGACTTGATCTGAAATAATTTTTTTAGCATCGAAATTAAAAATAAACGAAGGTTAAATGTTTTATTAATTTTTTATTTTAGAGCAAGTCTATTTTAATAGGAGCTATCTTGTTATTTTGATTTATCCCGATTTTAAAGTTTAGTAACAATAATATCTATACTTTTTAAAATATCATCACAGATAATTACAGTTGAAGTATTAGCTTTACAAAATATTTCTAAGCCTTTTGCTTTTTCTGAATAAAAGTTGCTTATATGACACGCTGTTGGTAAAGGCTGCCATTGTTTACAATCTTCTGAATAATCAGTTACATAACTATAACCTACAGAATTTTGATCTTTTATTCGATAAATTGGTTTACGACTTATTTTTATTGTCCCTAACTTAACGATTTCAGGTTTTTTATCATAATAAGAAACGCTTACTCCTTCAAAAGCCGGAATTATAGTTAACTTCACCCCTTTTCGTATTATTTTAACACCATCAGATAAATCTTCATTTTGCCATGAGGTAGGAAGTGATTTAGGAACAGGAAGTAACTTTACGATGTCATTTGGATTTCTATTAAAAGTAAGTTTGTAATTATTTATAATTTTCGTGGAATAAAGATTTCTTAATCTAAATTGAACTGTTTCTTCGGTAATAATTTCTGTGATGGGAGAAGGTGACAATAATTGATTTATAGACGACGATATTTTTATTTGGGGAGTCAGAGTAATTATTGAATTTTGTTTAGTAGCATTAACTATTTTTTTTGCACCTCTTTTTATTAAATTAATTTTATAGAATATAGCAACAATTGGAATAATTATTAAGATAAAAATAGAAATAATTTAATAATTTAAGGGTGGTTTTTTTGTATTTTTAATGAATTGATTTACTGAATTTTTCCCAATTTGTTTGGTATTTATATTATCCATTATTTTTTTTATATTAAATTTAAAACATTAATTTATGGATGAACATGAGAGAGAACAAATAGAAACAATGGATGTTTTTTATTTATCGCAACAAGAATAACATACAAAAGAAAATCAAGACGCTTTTTTTGCAAGAAAACTTGGTGATAATGGAAGGGTAATACAACTTGTAACTGATGGCGTAACAGGAGATGATCTTTCAAGAGAAAATCTAACTGGGCAGAAATGGGCGCGAACTTTAGTTGCTAGATTTCCTGTATTTATGAAGAAATATTATAAAATCTTCAAGGTGGAACATTTAATTTTATACTCTCAGACGGTTGGGAAGATAGAGTTAGAGAAGGTCGATTAAGTGAGATTTTAGAAATAATTGCTTCAGAAGGAGATGGTCAAAATTTTGATCCGGCTTAAATAATTTTAAGATACCCTAGATTTTTTACTAATTCTGCTTTCGTAATTTAGGAAAAATCCATTCATATTTATTTAAAAGAGAATATAAAATAGAAATGGGAAAAAAATGGTTATTGTATTGTGCTTATAAGTCTAGAAATTAAAGACGATGAAAATCATGATGATAAAGTTGAGAGCGAAAAAATAAGATTAGATGAAATCACTGATGAAAATGGATATGTAAATCTTAACGAATTGGGTAAAAAGACAAGATTAGATATAAGAGAAAATTTTGATGAATATTTAGAGATGATTTTTCCTCAATCTTAAAGATCAAAAGAGGTAATTGCTTTACTTTGGGCGGTTGAAGAAATAACTAAGGATTACAGTTCAGATTATCAAGAAGAAGCAAATGGTGCAACAACATTAACTGGAGTAATTGAGACAGATGATTAGGTGATTGTCTTTACATTTGGTGATTCAAGAACGGCGGTATTTATTGATGAAAATTTAGTAGCATTAACAGGTAGAGGTGATGGTAATGGGGTTAAATTAACTTCCTGGATAGGAGTTTATTATAGCAGTGAAGAAAAAAGAGTGCATCAGAATCGTCTAGAAGACATATCAATTATAAGAATTCCTAAAAAAGGGAATATAACTCCATTAGACACTAGTCGAATAGAATCAGTTAGTTTAAATACTTTTATTCAAAATTTAAAAGCATACAGAGGTATTAAAGATATTGGAACTGAGGCAATTAATAGTTCTCTTTCAGATGATGACAAAACAATAGTTATTACTAAATTAAGAATAAATAATCGAGATTGGGTTGTTGCTTCATTTTCAGATGGAGTATTTCCTGATTGATAATGTTGTAGTAGTGAAAATTAAACCCATTACCTTTCGATTCTCTCTGGGACAAATTTTGTCGGGGATGGCGGACTTGAACCGCCGGCCTCAGCGTCCCGAACGCTGCGCTCTAGCCATCTGAGCTAATCCCCGTTTCTAAAAAATTAATTTTTTCCGGCTGATGGTTTAACTTCAGTTTGTTGACGTTTGGCAACCTTTTTGGCTGAGAAAATGCTTCTTCTGACTTTTCCCTGGGGAATTTCGGCTTGTTGTTCCTGTCTTTTTCTTTCTTCCTTCTTTTTCTTTTTTTCTTGTTCTTCCCAAATAAGCCTTCTTTTCTTCTCTTCCTCGGCTCTTTTTTTTTCTTCCAAAACTCTTTCCTCGCCTCTTTTTACCATTTGGAAAAGTCGTTGACGCAATCCTTCTATTCTTTGTTTTTCTTGATCTTGATACTTATTTTGAAGTTTGTCAAAATCTAAAGGTGTGTGATTATCTTTTTTTAACTTTTCTATTTTTTCTTTTTGGTCATTGTCAATGTTATCATTATCAGCCTTTCCTGTCAATTTATCAAGCATTTTTAACGGACTAAAGGTTTGTCCTACTTGTTTGGCTCCTTGTTTAACGGTTGATTGACCTAATTCTACCAATTGTTCAAAGGTGTCTTCCCAAAAACCTGGTTTTGCCATAAATTTATTGGTAAATCTTATGTTATAATCATTATAACTTATGGAAAAATATAAATTGAGATTAATTCCTTTAGGCGGTATAAGAGGAGTAACTAAGAATATGTATGTTTATGAGATATATATAAATAAAAATCAAAAATCAAAGATCAAAAATCAAAAATTAGATAATAATTTTAACAAGAATGATTATTACTTGCAAGATATTTTAATTATTGACTGTGGGATTGGTTTTCCTCAGGCAAAGGAGTTGGGAGTGGATTTTGTTATTCCAGACATTAGTTATTTAAAGGATAAGACTGATAAAATAAGAGCGGTTATTTTAACTCATGGTCATGAGGATCATATCTCGGCTTTACCTTTTTATTATCAACTTTTAGGTCGGCCGCCAATCTTTACTGGTAAACTAACTAAAGCGTTGATTGAAAATAAATTTAAGGAGTTTAGTGAAAAAGGAATTATCAATGAGGTTCAAACAAGAAAAACCTATTATTTTGGCGGTTTTGCATTAGAGTTTATCCGTTTGACTCATTCTATTCCTGATACCTTTCATCTTTTAATAAAAACGCCAATTGGTAATCTTTATCATGGAACTGATTTTAAATTAGATCTGACTCCTCCTTATGGTTTACCGCCGGATTTTTACGCTATAAATAAAGCCGGTCAAGAAAAGATTTTGTGTCTTTTATCGGATTGTTTGGGAGCGGAGCGAGAAGGATTAACTTTGTCAGAAAGTGTTGTTGGTGAAAGATTTGAGGAGGAAATGAGAAGAACCCAAGGAAAGTTTATTATGACTACTTTTTCCTCAAATATCTCCCGAATAAGACAGTGCGTTCAGGCAGCGATTAAGTTTAACCGAAAGATCTGTTTTTTGGGAAGATCAATGAAAGAAAATACGACTTTAGCGTCAGAGATTGGTTATTTGGGTATTCCGCCCCAGTTTTTAGTTAAAGAAGATGAATTAAAAAGATTACCACCAAAGAAAATTTGTTTAATTGTTGCCGGTTCTCAGGGTCAGTATGATTCTGCTTTGGCCAAACTTTCTCGCGATCAAAATCATTATGTTAAGATCACTGCTGGTGACAAGATTATTTTTTCTTCTGATCCGATTCCTGGTAATGAAGAGGAGGTTTATGGTTTAATTGAAGAGTTGATTGAAAAAGGAGCTGAAGTTTTTTATCCAGATATTGCTGATCAGCTGCATGCCTCAGGTCACGCTAATCAAGAGGATCTAAAATTTTTAATTCGTTTTGTTAATCCGGAATACTTTATTCCTATTGGCGGTACCTTACGTCATCAAAGACAATATCAGAATTTAGTAGTTAGTTTAGGTTATCCTAAAAATAAGGTTTTTTTATTAGCCGAAGGAGAAACGGTTTGGTTTTTGAAAGATAGGGTTTATCAAGGAGAGATAATTGAGACAAAAAATATTTATGTTGACGCTTATGGTGTGGGCGATGTTGGCAATCTGGTTTTAAGAGATAGAAAGACTCTTTCTCTTGAAGGAATAGTAATGGCTGTTTTGGTGGTTGATAATCAAGGTCGATTAATGGTAGCGCCTAAGATTATTTCCCGGGGATTTGTTTTTGAAAAAGAGGAAAAGCTGCTTTATTACAAGGCAAAAAACACCATTGAAAAAATTTTAAAACCTAAAAAAGAAAAAATCTTTAATTTTGAAAGATTAAAAAGAGAGTTGATTAATAATTTAGAAGAGCTATTTTTTGAAGAAACCGGTAGAAAACCTTTAGTTTTAGCGGAGATTATTCAAGTTTAACCTCTTTTTATGACCAGTTTACCTTTAACCTTAAAAAAAATCAGTCATTTTTTAGAGAGATTACCTGGAATTGGTGAAAAAACCGCCAACCGTTTAGCTTTTTATCTCTTAAGAATGCCGGAAAATGATCTAAAGGATTTTGCCAACATGATTGCTTCTTTAAAATCTAAGATTAAACTTTGTTCTTCCTGTTTTAATTTTACCGAAGAAGAAAAATGCGAGATTTGTTTGGACAAAAAAAGAGATCAGGGAATGATTACTGTGGTTGAGTCGGTGCTTGATCTTTTGTCTTTAGAAAAAGGCGGTATTTATCAAGGTATTTATCATGTTCTTCATGGCAGGATTGATCCTTTAAACAATATTCGACCCGAAGATATTTATATTGAACCGCTGATAAAAAGAATTAAAAATAACAAAGAAATAAAAGAGATTATTTTAGCCACTAATCCGGATATGGAAGGTGAAGCAACAGCAATATATATTAGAGAAAAAATTAAAAATCAATTCATTGGTTCGCAGACAAAGATTAAAATTACCAGATTAGCTTATGGGTTACCTATTGGCGCTAATTTAGAATATGCCGATTATATGACCTTAAAAAAAGCGATTGAGGGAAGGAATGAGTATTAAATCTTAAACAATTTTTAAATCTTAAACTATTAAACATTAAAAAAACTGATTTAACCGATTCAACTAATTTAACTCTCTAAACTTATCAATTTCCTTACCACCTAACTTCTAACTACTAGCTACTAAATAAATTTCTAATTTCTAATCAATTTTTAATTATTTAATTTTTAATTTTTATAACAATCCAAAAGCTATCTTTATACAGCTGCTGTGTAGATGGTCATATATTAGCTGACTATTGATTTAAAATTGATTTACTAACTTTTAACTCTCTAAATTTTATTAACTTTCTTAACTTTCAAAACTCTTTAAACTTATTTTTAAAATCTAAAATTAACTTTAATAAGAGTTATAATTTTAGACTATCTCTTTAATTTCTTTAGCGATTAAGGGAGCGATGGAGGTTTCTTCAAGTTGCTTAAAATGTTGTTCAGGTTTAAGAGCAATGCTATTGGTGGTAAAGATTTTTTCAATCGGACTTTTTGATAAAACATCTTTTGCTTTGGGAGAAAAATCATGATGAACGACACAAGCAATTACTCTTTTAGCCCCTTTTTTTAAACAAAATTCAGCTGCGTTAACTAAAGTATTGCCTGAGGTGATAATGTCATCAACAATAATGCAGGTTTTATTTTTTACCTCTCCATAAAGATTTAAAGCTTTTGATTGATGAATCACTTCAAGACTTCTTTTTTTTTCAATCACAGCAATATCTTTAGTTTGACCGTTAAAAAACACATCGGAAAAATTATGAGCTCGTTTTATTCCTCCCTGATCCGGAGAGACAATAATTACCTTATTATCAATATTTTTTTGAGATAGATATTTTTTTATCTTTGGGGCTAAAATTTCAAAAGCATTGATATTTTTAAATTTAATAGAAAAAATTCCTGCCGTTGCTTCATCATGAATGTTAACAGTATAAACTGCCTTAAAACCAATTGCTTCAATAAATCTAATAACGACGTTGACGGAGACAGACTCGCCTGGTAAATATTCTCGATTTTGTCTGGCATAGCCAAAATAAGGAATGATAGCGATGATTTCTTTAGCAGCATTTTTTCTTAAGACATCAGCAAAGAAAAATAGCTCCATCAGATTGGTGTCGGTTGGATTTGAGGTTGATTGGATGAGAAAACACGTTTTGTCTTTTACCTTTTCCAAAACTCTCACCTTAAATTCAGAATTATCAAAACGAGTAATTTGCGATTTGGAAAGAGGAATTTTTAAAATATCTGATATCTTAGCCGCTAACTGCGGATTAGCTGAGCCAGAGAAAATTTTTATCATAAAAAATTAGCGTTGCTGGGTTGATATTTCAATTAATTTTTTAGCGGCCAGTTCTTGAGTTTTTTTAATTGCTTCGTTAACCGCTTCAACGATTCGATTTTCCATTATCCCATCTACTTCAATTTCTTGAATTTGCTGGTCGCCTCGAACAACCACCTTGATGCCGTTTTGTTCAACGGTTACCTGTTCTTTTTGTAAACTGGCTTGCATTTGTTGCGCTTGCTGTTGTAATTTTTGTAAATCTCCCAAAGGATTAAACATAAAAAATAAAAAAACTCATAATAATTAATGATTACTTTTTTGATTATAAAATTCAACTACAGCAATTTCAAGAGGCAATGACTCAATTGGTGAGTATTTAAGATTTTGATAAGCTTCAGTTAAAATTTTAATAAGAAGAACAATCTCTTTTAAGGAAAAAGCTGATTTTTTTTCTTCTTCAATCACTTTGTTTTTTGCCAAAAGAGTTAGACGTAGTTCATTCAAAAGTTGCTCAATCAAAGACTTAACGCTGCCGCCGCTGGCAACAAACTCATCTAACCACAAAAGAGCTTTTTTTAAATCCTCTTTTTCTAAAATCTCCAAAAAGTTTTGTCGAAAAAAACCTAAAAAATTTTTTGCTTCTTCATAATCTAATTTTTGATGAATGACTAATTCCTCCAAAATTTTAGCGGCGTCGCGAAAAGAATTATCGCTAAAGGAAAAAATTAAAGAGAATAATTTTTCTTCAATCTTTATTTTTTCTGCTTGAGAGATTCTTTTTAACATTCGAATGATATCATCTTTTTTTGCTTTGCTAAAGTTTATTGGAAAACAACGAGAGGTAATGGTTTTGGGAATTTTATCCTTATTGGTGGTAGCAAAGATAAAGATAACATAAGGCGGTGGTTCTTCCAAGGTTTTTAACAAGGCATTAAAGGCCTCGGTGGTGATCATATGGGCTTCATCAATGATGAAAACCCGATAACGAGCAGTCATTGGTAGAAAGTTGGTTTCATGAATCAGGTTTTTAATATCATCAATTCCCCGATTAGAAGCGGCGTCTAGTTCAATAATGTCAACTGAGGAAGATTGATTGATAGCTAAACAATTAGCGCATTGATTACAGGGTTCAATAGAGTTGTTTTTTCCGGCAAATTTATTGTTAAAACAGTTGACGGCTTTGGCTAAAATGCGAGCAACTGAGGTTTTACCGGTTCCTTTTTGACCGATAAATAAAAAAGCATGGGGAAGATTTTTGCTTTCTAGAAACTTTTTGATAATTTCTTTTACTTGGTTATTATCAATTTCTTCAATTTTTTGGGGTCGATATTTAAGATAAAACATGAAAATAACTTAAAACTTAAAACTAAAATCTTAAATTTTAAATATTAAATCTTAAACATAAAGAACAATATTTTTTCTTTTTACATTTTGCATTATCATTTTGATTTTTAATTTTTGTATTTTTATTTTTAAATCAACTCTCTTAACTCTTTCAACTCATTAACTTCCTCTAGCTTCTAATTGAAAATTATACCGACCTCGCAGGTTGCGGTTTAATTTATTTAAAAAGATTTTCAAAGCCATGATTAATTAAATAATTAATCATTTCATCAACCTTTTTATTTCTTTCAGCAGCTAAAAGAACAGCTTGAGGATAACAAATAAAAATTTCGCCAATTAATTTATCCTCAGCTTGATTATAGGGGAAAGAAAGAATTGGTAAGGCCACCGGTTCTTTTTTATAATTAGTTGCTAATTTTTTCATCTTGTTTTTTCCAATAAAAACAATGTTTAAGGTTGTTTGCCAAGGAAGACCTTTTTTTTCAAAAAGATTAATCAGGTTTTTTTTTATTAAAGGTCGATTAATTTTGTACCTTGACGGGCAGATTATGTTGACCATATCTTTTTTTAGCACGAATTTTAATTTTTTCTTTTTCTTCTTCTCTTCGAGCCAAAGATGGTTTTTTATAAAAAAGTCTTTTTCTTACTTCACTAACAACGTCTTCCTCGATAAATATTTTGGTGAATTTACGAAATAAAGTCTCTTTAGTTTCGCCTTTTTTTTTAATAGCTAAAGTCATAATAACACCTCCTTTTAAAAATTAACTTATTAAATAATTTATTATAACAGTTATTAAAAAAGTTTTTTGATGATTTTTTTAATTTTTTTTAGATAAAATGAGAAATTTTTTAAATAAATATTTTTATTTAATTTAAGATTATTATAGCAATCCATGTATGACCTCGTAGATCATAATTCATAATTAGGCAAGTATAGCAATCCATGTATGACCTCGTAGATCATAATTCATAATTAGGCAAGAATTTTTTTAATGATTTTTATTACTTCTGATAAAGAAAGTTTGGTTGGTTTAAGATGAGGATTTTTTGAGGAACCATTCAAAAGCATATGATTTGAAATATGAAGAAACCAAGAAGCTTGAGGATCTTTTTTTTTCAACTCTTGGTATAAAAGCGTTAGATTATAATTTTTTTTAGGAGGAGTTTTAATTCTTAAATATTTTTTTTCTGGATCTTGACGAATCACCAATGAATAACCCATTTTTAAGGCTAATTTTACCGCCTCTTCATTTTTTGTTTCCAAAATTAATGCCTTTCCCCACTTTATTTTTAACACCAAACCGTTTTTTATCTCTTCCTCAGCTCGGATCTTGTTTTTTAAGATTAAAAAAACAGCGTCTAAAAGAGGAAAAACAGTGATTATTAATTGATTGTCATCTTGATAGTTTTTTAAGCCTTCAATAATTTGGTGTAAACCTAAATCATAAATATCAGCCTCTGGTTGAGGAAGAAAAACTTCTTGAAAATGATCAATAAAGGTGACTAAATCAACCAATCTTTCTAATGGCGTTTCAATTTTATGATTAAGATAATGATTTTTTTTAAGGTAAAGAAAAACTAATTTAGTAGCAGAGAGGTTAAGATCGCTGGTTTGGTGATGGTCAAAACGACCTAAGCCAGTGTCAACATGAATAATGTTGGAAAGATCATCGGGTGGTTGATGATTTAAAGTTTGGCCGGCTGGGATGAATTTAATTAACGCTTGTTTCCAACCGGGAAGAAATCTTTTAATCAACCAACAAGCAGTGACGGCATCTAAATCTGGTGAAAGATGGGTAACGATATACTTCATATAGAAATTAAAAGTTAAAAAATCAAAAGTTAAAAATTTTAAGGCGAGTTCTAATTTTTCATTTTAATTTTTGATTTGATTAATAATATCTTTAAGCGCTAATAATTTTGTTTCTTTTTCACCCCTTTTTTTATATTCAATTTTCTTCCCTGTTTTTTTAGAAACAACTAATCTTACTGGAATTCCAATTAGATCGGCGTCGGCAAATTTTTCGCCGGCAGTTGCTTCTTCTCGATCATCAAAAAGAACCTCAACTTCATCTTTTAATAATTGGTTATAAATTTTATCACAGTTATTTTTCACATCTTTATCTTTAAGATCAAGACCAATTAAATGGGCTTGATAGGGAGCGATATTTTTTGGCCAAATTATACCCCGATCATCGTGACTAATTTCCACTATCGCACCAATAATTCTGGTTGTGCCAATACCATAACAACCCATTACCGGAAATTTTTTTTCGCCATTTTTATCAATAAAAATAAGATTAAAGGCTTGGCTAAATCTAGTGCCAAGGTCAAAGATATTACCAATCTCAATCGCTTTATCAATTTTTAAATTAGAACGGCATTTTGGGCATTGATTTTTTTTAGGATCAAGTTGGCTGATCTCTATATTTTGAGCAAAGGAGCATTTTTGACAGTATATAAGATTAACCTCGCCAGCAGGAGTAATAACATTAAATTCATGAGAGTATTTTTTAGTAAAACTACCGCCTGAGGCTTCGGTAATTTTAACATTATTGAAACCACAACGTTTAAATATTTTTAAATAAGCCTTAATTACTGTTTGATAAAAATTTTTTAAACCATTTTTATCTTGATGAAATGAATAAAGATCTTTCATTCCAAACTCTCTTCCGCGTAAGATTCCTGATTTTGGTCTTGGTTCATCGCGAAATTTTTTGGTGATATGATATAAAGCTAAAGGTAGATCGCGATAGCTTTTTAAAAATTTTTTTACCAAGGGAGTGATGGTTTCTTCATGTGTGGGAGCTAAGGCATATTCCTGGCCATATTGGCTTTTAGTTTTAAACAAAACATCAACTGTCTGCCAGCGGTCAGTGGTTTCCCAAAAAGTCTTTGGATGTAAAAGAGGCATTTCTAATTCTTGAGCGCCGATTTTATTCATTTCTTCACGAATAATGTTTTCAATTTTTGCAAGAACTCTTTTTCCCAAGGGTAAAAGATTATAAATACCAGCAGCTATTTGATCGATAAAACCTGCTTGAGTTAAAAGTTGATGACTAATTGAGTCGTATTTTTTAACCTCTTTTTTTGTTTTTCCAAAAAGATGAGAATAAAGCATAAAAGAATTATAACATAGAAAAATAATTTAAAATTCAAAAATATAACTCAAAAAAATTATTTTATTTCTTAATTCCTAACTCCTAATTACTTAATAAATTTCTAATTTTCAATTTTTAAATTTTATCTTTCTAAAGCGGATTAATTAATGGGTAGAATTAGATTAGTTAATAATTTTAATCAAGTTTATCCAGTTCAATGGCAAGAGCGCTATTAGGTGTCATAATAACGTTTTTTTTAAGAACAGTACTATTAATGGTAAAATTAACCGAGATAGTTTTTCCTTCTAAGTTAGTTTCGGTGATTTTATAAGTTCCTAGGGTTAAATTATTGAAAGTAACAGGCACTAACTCATTATTCCGATCATTAGGATCAAAGTTTACCAAAACAAGGCTGATTTTATTATAACCAGCACTGGCTAAACCTTTAACATAGGTGCCTTGGCCAGTTAACATTAGTTTGTTTCTTTGAAGAACATTTAAAAGCTTTAAAGCAAAATAGCGAGGTTTTTTTTCTCCCATATAGGTAAGAATTCCCCAGCTTGGATTAATACCATCTTTAATTTCAAATGCAAAAGCAAGATCTAAGTTTTGATTGACTAAATTAAAAATTGAAGTAATGGTATGACTGGCGCCGATTTTAGTGTCAGCGATAGGATTTGGGTTGCTATCATAACCCCATTCACTAATAATTTTTGGTAAAAAACGAAACCGAAGATACTTTTCATCAGCTAACCAGCGATCAAAATTTTCTAAATCTTGATAAAAATCGTCTGGATTTTTTGAATAATGATGCCAAGATACAAAATCAATTCTTAGTTTTTCTTTATCAACATAATCAAAAAATTTAGTTAACCAATTTTTATATAAGGCGGTAGTTGCCGGTCCACCAAGAAAAAAGCGATAAATATTTTTAGCCTTGATAGCTCCCTGAACCGTATAATAATAAAGAGTTTTGTAGTTTTTTTCTCCACCATATAAACTCCATTTACCAAAGGTTTCTAAATCCGGTTCATTCCAAACCTCATAATAAATATTTTCTAAGAGCTGACCGCTAACGCTACCGCAAAATCGACTATCTTTACCGCTATATCTTTCAATCGTTTTTTGCACTAAAAGACTCCAGTGAGACCAATTTTTTGGCTGATCAATAAGACTACCGTCTTGAGATAAAGATGGTGGCATATAACCTAAGGAAAAAAAAGGCTTGGCGCCAATAGCATAAATATCGCAAACTGTTTGATCTAATTTTTCAAAATTAAAAACCGGTTGGTTGTTTTTATCATAAGAAAAAACATCGTAAAAATCAAAGATATGATCAATTCGGATATAACGAGGATAGAGGGCTGAAGTTTCAAGAATAACATTTTTTAGCATTCTAACCCCTTTTTCTTCACCTCCTTGCGCTAATGCTTTCCAGTTAGGATTAATAAAACCAACGATTTTTTTCGTATCAACAACAATATTGGCTTTAATTGCTTGAGCTTTAGAAAAATAGTTAAAGGAAAAAATAAGGAAAACAAAAACAAAGACTAAAATAAAAAATCTAATTAAGAGAGAAAAAATAACTTTTTTTATCATTATTATTTTAACTAAAAATTAACAATTATAATTTTAGCAGAAATAAAAATAATAAATATTAGTTATCAGTGTTCCCCCATTGGACAGGTAATAAAAAATTCAAAAAAAAGAGAAAAAAAGAAATAAAAAATATTGTTTTAAATGTTTAAAATTTTAAGATTTAAAAATTGTTTAAGATTTTAATATTTAAGATTTTATTTTAATTTTTTATCATTTGTTTAGAGTTTATGGTTTGTTTAATGTTTTATATTCTAATTATTGAGTATAGTTTTAAAGACTTTTAATGATATTAATTTTTTTTATTTATTTGGATTTTTATTGTGGCTATATCCTAACACATCAAGAACTTTGCCGACAGTTTCTAAAGGTCCGGAGGAGTAAGTGTCAATCAGCAGATGATAATATTTTGGGTTAAAAAAATTATAATCGCCATAGATTTTTTTCCAAGTTTTAAAATTTTCTTCTTCTCGCTCTTTTACTAATATCTTGGCTTTTTCTACCGATATTTTATCGCGATTAGCAACTCGATCAATTTTTAAAGCGGGATTAGAGCAAATTAAAAGTATCCGCAAAGTATTTTTTAAATGACGCGCCATGAAACCAGCTAACCACGATTCGATTACCCAATAACCTTGTTTTAATAATTTTATTGTTCTTTCATCAATCTGATGATGAATTTCTTCCGGAGCTGAACTAGCTAAGGGATGAACATATTCTTTTAAATAATCGCGAAGTATTTGTCCGCCAGAAGTAAATTGCCAACCTAAAGGCTCAAGAAAAGGTTTGAGATTATTTAAAAGGGTATTTTTTCCGCTAGCAATACCACCAGAAATAGTGATATTTTCAAATTTAAGTTTCATTGATTTAAATTTTATTTATAAATTTTTATTATATCATTAATTGAGACAGCGATTGCCAAACCAATTAAAAAAAGAAACCCGATTAGATTAAGATAGCGCTCAAAATGACGATTAACTTTTTTTTTGGTTATCCATTCATAAATAACGAAAATTAAGCGACCCCCATCTAAAGCTGGAAAAGGAAGAAGATTAACTACCGCTAGATTTAAAGATAAAAGAGCCATTAATTCCAAAACAGCATTTTGACCAAATTTTACCACTTGAGATGTTAGATGAGCAATACCAATTGGTCCGGCTACCTCAACTGCTGGTTTTTTAAAGCTAAAAAATTGAACCAGAATTTTTATTAACTCAATAATAATTTTTTTAGTGATTTGATAAGCTTGGACAAGACCATAAAATGGTGCCTGATACCAAGGATATTTTTTTTCTTCAAAAGAAGAGATAACTACGCCTAATGGGCCTTGACCGACGGGTGGATTTTTTCGAGGAATAAGAGAAATGGTTAATTGTCGATTTTCTCGTTGAATAAGAAGGGTAATTTTTTCTCCGGCAAATTTTTTAGTAAGAGAAATAAGTTGATCGGTTGCGGTAAAAGAATAAAAGGTAGGACTAATTATTTTTAAAATCACATCACCGGTTTTTAAACCAGCCAAGGCCGCTGGTGTTTTTTCCTGAACTTTTTCTATTATTACCTTATTGGTTGGTGTTGGTACACCTTGAGTAAAAAGATAAGAGATGAGTAGCCAACCTAAAAGAAAGTTGCCAATAATGCCGCCGACAATAATGAGCGCTTTTTGCCAAGGTTTTTTAAAAACAAAAGCCTTTTTTAATAATTTTTGGTTTTTTTTGCCAGAAGTTTTTTCATTAATTTCATAATATTCTTCGCCATAAAGTTTAACAAATCCTCCTAAAGGAATTAAGTTAAGACTGTAAATTGTTTCGCCAATTTTTAAGCCAAAAATTCTTGGCGGATAACCAAAACCAAACTCTTCTACGGCCACGCCATTTTTTTTAGCGGCAAAAAAATGACCAAACTCATGAACCAAAACTAAAACAGTTAAAATTAAAAGAAAAATAACTGTTGTCATTAAAATAATTTAAAAATTATAATTGAAGAATCTCGCTTTCTTTTTTTTTCTTTATTTTTTGAATTTCTTCTGTAAGTTGTTGATTATAATTATCAATCTCTTTTTCTAAGCGGAATTTTTCATCTTCGTTAATCTCTTTTTTTTCAAAGGCATTTTTAATCATTTTTCTTGTTTCATCACGCCAGTTTCTAATCTGTTGTTTTTTTTCTTCCACTTTTTGATTAACTAGTTTTAAAATTTTTTCTCTTTGTTCTTGGGAAAGAGGTGGAAAGGTTAAAATTAAACGATTAGCAACTAAACGAGGAGAGATACCTAAAGGTGATTTTAAAATTGCTTTTTCAATATCAGCAATTGTTTGCGGATCAAAAGGAGTGATAGAAAGAGTGGTTGGACCCTCGCTATTAATTGTTGCCAACTCAAAAAGTTTTAACTGGGTTTGACCGCCATAGGTTTCAACGACTAAATTTTCCACTAAAGAAGAGTTAGCGCGACCGGTACGGATAGATTTTAATTCATCATTTAAAACAGTAATGATTTTTTGCGCGTTTTGTTTAAAAAAATTAAGGTAGTTAGAATTCATAAATTCCAACGGATAAAACGATTAATCTTAATATTCTCGCCAAACTTTAAAACGGCTTCTTTTATTAAATCGCTAATTTTTTTTGAAGGATCACGGATGTATTCTTGGGTTAAAAGTTCTTCAACATTGGTTGGTGAAAGGGAGGCTACTTGCATTGCCAACTCCTTTCCTAATTTATCAAACTCAACATTATTAGCGACAAAGTCAGTTTCGCAAAGAATCTCAATTAAAGCAGCCACTTTTTTATTATGATGAACATAGGAAAAAATCGCGCCGTTGGCTGTTGTTCGCGATTGTTTTTCCTCAGCTTTTTTAGCACCCCATTTTAAAAGCAACTCCTCGGCTTTTTTAATGTCATTATTTGTTTCTTCCAAAGCCCTTTTGCATAAAGAAAAAGAAACACCGGTTTTTTGACGAAGCGATTTTAATTTTGTGGCATCAAACATAGTTATTTTTTTTGAATATAAGCTTCAATTAATTCTTTAATAATATACTCAACTACTTGATGCAAATCATCATTTGCCGGAATTGGATAATTAACTTTATCAGGATTAACATTGGTGTCAACAATGGCAATGGTAGGAATATTCATCTTTATTGCTTCTGATAAAGCGTTTTTTTCTTTTTTAATATCAACAATTAATAAAGCGTCGGGTAGTTTATCTAAATTAATTAAGCCTTGATAAGATTTTTGCAAGCGGACTAAGCTTTTTTCAAGTTTTAATTGTTCATGCTTAACAAACTTTTGCCACTCCTCTTTTTCTTTTTCTTCCATCATGTTTTTCATTTTTTTAATATTTTTTTGAAGAGTTTCAAAGTTGGTTAATAAACCAGCCGGCCATTTGCTGGAAATATAGGAAAGATTATATTTTTTACCCATTTCTTCAATAAAGGAAGAGACATTTTTTTTAGTGGCAACAATAAGAAGAGTTTTCTTTTCCTCACCTAATTTGGTAAGAAATGATTTAGCTTCTTCTAAAAGTTTAACGGTTTTAGTTAGATCAATAATTGATGTTTTTCCCATTATTTGGTAAAGGTATTTTTTAGCTGCTGGATGAAGATATTTTTTTTGATGTCCTAAATGAGCACCTAAGTTAAAAAGCTCTTCAATTTTTTTATCAATATTATTTTTCATTTTATCATTTTATCAATTAAAAATTTTTTTTGCAAGACAATAATTATAAAATTCAAAAATCAAAATTAAAAAAGTAGCTAGTAGTTAGTAGTTAATAATTAGAAGTTAGTAGTTAGGTGTAGGTGGTAAGGAGATTGATAAGTTTAGAGAGTTTAGAGAGTTAAGAGAGTTGATAAAGTTTAAAGAGTTAAGAGAGTTAAAAGTTAGTAAATCAATTAAATCAATAGTCAGCTAATATATGACCATCTACACAGCGGTCGTATAAAGATAGCTTTTGAATTGTTATAAAAATTAAAAATTAGAAATTTATTTAGTAGATAGGAGTTAGCAGTTATGAGTTAGATGTGAGGAGGAAAAGGTGTTGTTTGATTACTTTTATAATTTGAGATTTTTTAAAAATTTTCTAAAATCTCCGTTTAAATCTTTATGAGCTAAAGCAAACTCAACCACCGTTTTTAAATACTCTAGTTTATTACCGGTATCATAATACTTGCCATTTTTAATTTCACAAGCGTATACTGGCACTCCCTCTTTTTTTAATAAGTTTATAGCGTCAACCAACCAGATTTCCCCACCTTTACCAGGTTTTAATTGTTTAAGAGCCTTAAATATTTCTGGCGGTAAGATATAGGCGCCATGAGTGGCTAAGTTTGAAGGCGCTTGGTCAGGAATCGGTTTTTCAACGATTTTTTTAATTTTGTAAATGCCATTTTCTACATAGTCTAAATCAGCAATTCCATAACGTGATAGATGATCTTTAGTTTCAATTCTTACGCCAGAGATCATAATTCCACCATATTTTTCCCAAGCCTTAATCATTTGGGCTAAACGAGGAGGTTGGCTGTAAATAAACTCATCACCCCACATTACGGCAAAAGGTTCATTGCCAATAATTGGTTCAGCTGAAAGAACCGGTGTGCCGTTACCATAAGGCCCTTTTTGTCTAATATAAATAAAATTAGCCATTTCAGAGATTCTTATCAGTTCTTTTAATAAGTGATCTTTATTTCCTTGTTTAAGATTGTTAATTAAGTCAGCGTTAGGTAAATCAAAATGATCCTCAATCGGTCTTTTACTGGAACCAGTGACAATAATTACATCTTCAATTCCCGAGGCAACCGCTTCTTCAACTACATATTGAATTACTGGTTTATCAACAATTGGTAACATTTCTTTAGGCATTGCCTTGGTTTGGGGTAAAAATCTGGTACCAAAACCGGCAGCCGGAATAACGACTTTATTAATTTTTTTCATAATAATTAGATTTTAAACTTTTATTCAAATTTAATTGATAATTTTTGAATAAGTTCAAAACCAGCAGCATTGACAGTAATCTGAGCTAAACCAGGAGTAGTTGATGAAAGATGAAACTCAGCCTTACCATCCTTGTCTGAGATTAAATTATTTTCTTTAAATTCGCCCAGGGTTGATTTTAAAAAGATTATTTTATTGCTAACCGGTTGATTTTTTTCATTTCTTAAAAAAACAGTAATAGTTGAATTGGTTTTGCCATCGGCCGGTAAAGTTAATGGCCAAGCGATTATAAGCGATTTTTTGGGCGAGGGGTTAGTTTCTTCTTTAGCCCGGAGTAGTTGAACAATTGGTTTATTAAATAAAAGGACTGAGATAAAGATTAAAAAACTGAGAAAAAAAACACTTATTAACCCGAGCAATTTTTTATCCATAAATTCTTAAAACCGATTATAACAATAAAAATGTTTTTTTGTCAAATAAAAATTTTTTTATAAATTAATGACATCGCCTTCTTTTGCTTTTTCTTCTAAGATCATTTTGGCCACTTTATCTTCAATCTGCTCTCGGATAACCCTTTCAATATTTCTGGCGCCAAATTTTTTATCATAACAATTATTAATTAGATTGGTTAGAAAAACATCAGAGACAATCAATTTTACTTTGTAGAGTTTGTTTATGTCTTGGTTGATTTTATTAACTAATTTTTTAGCAATGGTTAAAACTGAGGAAGAAGAAAGAGGTTGATAAATAACAATATCATCAAAACGATTAAGAAATTCTGGTGAAAAAATGTGATTTTCTATTAGATAATTAATTAATGATTGGTAGAAATTAGTTATTGATTGGTTTTCTTTTTCAAAACTTAATTTTTCCCAAAGATAATTAGCGCCGGCGTTAGAAGTGGCAATAATTAATAAGTTTTTACAATCAACTCTTTTGCCAAAACCATCGGTAAAATAACCTTCGTCTAAAATGGTTAAAAAGATATTTAAAATATCCGGATGTGCTTTTTCAATCTCATCTAGCAACAAAACGCCATAGGGATTTTTGCGAATGGCAGTTGTTAAAAGACCGGGATTGTTATCGGTAATGGAACCAATAAGTTTTTCAATATCGTTTTTTGTTTGAAAATTAGACATATCAAAACGAATAAGATAGTTAAGATTATCATTGGTATTGATGCTCAGAGAAGAAAAAAATACCTGAGCGATAGTTTTAGCAGTTTCGGTTTTACCAACACCGGTTGGTCCTAAAAATAAAAAAGAAGCCAAGGGTTTTTTTCTTTTGCCAATCAGTAAAAAAGAACGCCTTAATGCACTGGCTAATTTTTTTATCGCTTCTTCTTGCTGAACAATCTGCGACAAAAGAAGAGTTTCTAAGTTTAATAGTTTTTCTTTCATTTCGGCAGTTAAAGAAACCGGAATATGGGTTTTTTCCATTAAAATTTTGTCAACAATTTCTGGTTTAACGACTTTGATTTTGTTTTCTTTGGCGTAAACGCAAACCGAGTCTAAAAGATCAATTGCCTTTTCTGGAAAAGGAATAGCGGTGATAAAAAAATTGCTTTTTTCAATCGTTTCCCCAATTGTTTCATAGGGAATAGTCAGTTTATAGAAGTTTTCAAAATAATAGGTTTTATCAAAAAGAATTTTTTCTGCCTCCTCTTTTTTTATCTCATAGACATCTATTTTTTCAAAAAGACGACTAATTTTTTCATTATGATAGATAAACTTTTGATAAAAAAAAGGGTTGGTGATGCCAATAATCTGAACTAAAGAGGTTTTGGCGTATTTTTCCAAAGAAACAGTTAAATCAACACGGTCTGGACCTAAAGAAACATATTTGTCAAAGTTGTCAATAACCAAAATGATATTTTTTGCTTGGCAAGCTTCTTCTAACAACTCTTCTAAAAGAGTTTCTCGTTGTTTTTGATCGGTGGTAATGCTTAAAAGTTTTTCCATATTTAGCTTAAGAACTCTTTTATAAGCTAAAAGAGAGTTAACTTTGCCTTCATAAATTCTTTTAGCTAAACTGTCAATAATAGTATGTTTTCCCACCCCTTCTTCGCCAACAATTAAAACATTAGCTTCAGCTGATTTGGAAAGAACCCTCTCAATATAGGTGATCTCTTTTTCTCGGTTATGGGCGGTTTTTATCCGGGCTTGATAGGAAGATGAGGTAAGATCGTCAACATATTGATCTAATTGAGGGGTATAACCAATAGCCCAATCGCGAGCTATCGGTGGATAAGACATAAGGTTGGTTAATGACCACCATTGTTGATGAAAAATAAACTTTTGATAGTATTCTTCAAACCACTCCTCTACCCAAAAGAAATTTTCTTTTTTCAAAAGATGTTCTTCAATAAATTTTTTTTTAAAAAGCTCTTTTTTTTCTTGGGGAGTTTTTTCAAAAAGATAAATTAAATAAGAAAAAGGAATAAAACAAAGATAACCAAGAAAAATAAGGGGTAAAAATAGTAAATATAATATTGTTATTAAAAAATAAAAACTAATAATAGAAAAGCGCATAAAAAAACCGATAGCGCGGGAGATGAGATTAAAAGCAAAACGATTTAACCATTCATCAAAAGAAAATCCGCGAATATTTTTTTTACTAACTAAATTTTTCCAAGGAAAAAAAAGGGTTTTAATAAGGGTGATAACGGAAAAAAAATACGGAAAAAAAATAAGGAGGTTAAAGATTGCCTTGCCAAAGTTTGTTAGTTTTTTTTTAAAAAATTGAAAAAAATTTTCCTTCATAAAATTTAGTATAACAAAGAGAACGAGAATCTCAAAATTCAAAACTTAAGGCTAAAAAATTGAAAATTATTATATTTTGGGTAATCCTAACGAGTTGGTACAATGTATAATGAGTTTTCCAAGTAATGACGCGGTGAACCATACATTTCTGGATGGGAAAATCTATAACAAAATTCACAGACTATCTCACTTAACTTGTCCACAGTTACATGATGATACATCCGTCTTATAAATGTTCTCATAACCCCAAACATTCCTTCAATTTCACTGGTTTTCTCAAACTCCCATTTTTTATGAATGTCTCTTGTATGATATACCGGCCACCACTTGTTAATTTCTTTATAAATAGCAGCTCCATCTGTATTAAGTTTAGCATATGGAGCAATGTTTTCTTCAAGAAACCAACTAGCTACCTCTCTTGTTATCCAATCTTTAGGAACTAACTGATAAGCTAATTTTCTTGTTCCTACCTCTTTTGCTAAAAATAAAGCTTTTCCTTGTTTTCCTCCAAAATACGCCTCATCTAATTGAATTAAATGATTTAAAATTTGTTTATCCGCTGGTAGATGTCTTCGAAACTTTGTATACCATTCATAAACAGTAATATCTGAAAGAGAGGTTAATGTTGATGCTTGTCTTACTGGTATTTGAATTGTCCAACAATAAAGAAGGAGCCAAAATTGTTGTAATGAAAGCTTCATATTATTAAGCCAGGTATAGGAAAGCAAAGAAAACTTAGTTCTACATTTTAGACAACGATATCTGTTTTCATATACCACTGTATGACTGGTTTTACATCTTGGGCAATAGATATTTTTACCAAAAATTATTCTGCGCAGATATTTTTTAATCTGCGCCTCAGATGGTATTTGATTAAGTTGATACATATCCATAGATTTTATCTAATTTTGTACCAACTTCTTTAGATTACCCTATATTTTCCTCTTGACAAATTTTAAAAATGATTAATAATAAATAATAAATTTTATTTTCTAAAAATCTTAAAATGAAAAAAAAGAAAAATAAAAAACAAAAAAAACCTCCATTAGGAAAAAATCGAAGACTACCAAAAAAAGTAGCTATTCTTTACAGCGATGTTAAAAGAGAGTATTTTCCTACAGAAGAACAATATATAACAGAAAAAGATGCTTATAATGATGCGGCTGTAATTGCAAAATATTTGCAGAAAATGAAGATAAGAACGTATTTATTTTCAGCCAATGAAACTTTACCAGAAAATTTAAGAAAATCAAAACCTGATGTTGCTTTAAATTTAGTTGGTTCAGTAAGAGGAAACGAATATTTAGCTTCAACCATTCCCGCTCTTCTTGAATTGCTGGAAATACCTTATACTGGCGCTGGAATTTTAGGAGAGTCATTATCATATAATAAATTTTTGATAAAAAAACTGCTTCAACAAAATGGAGTGCCGGTTCCTCATTATCAGTTATTCAATACCCATTTTGATCCGATTGATCCGACATTAAGATTTCCTTTAATCTCTAAACTTAATGAGATTCATGGAGCAGTGGAAATCACCCATGATGCTGTTTCGGAAAATGAAAAACATCTACGGGAAAGACTTAAATTTTTAATTAAAACCTACGATCAACCAGTTTTAGTGGAAGAGTTTATTGTAGGAAGAGAAATCACCGCTATTCTTCTTGAGGGTTTGAATAAAAAAGTTTATTTAGCGGAAAAGGTTTTTAAAAAAAAAGATAAGTATGTTTTTGCCACTTTTGAGGATCAATGGTTGGATTCTGATAGCAATCCATTTATTTATCGAGAGTTTGAAGATTCTTTATTAAGAGAGTATGTAAAAAAAGCCTTTGAAATCACAAAAATGTCTGATTATGGAAAATTTGATATTCGTTTAGACTCTTCCGGCAGATATTATTTTATTGATTGTAATAGTAATCCAGCTTTTGGACCTAAAGAGTTAGATGTGGCGATCGCTAACATTTTAGATATATACGATATTTCCTTTTTTGATATTTTAAAAAGACTATTATTAAACACTTTACGTGATGCTGAAGGTAAGAAATTATTACCGATTATTAATAATGGTTATTAAAATGGTGCGCACGGGAAGAATCGAACTTCCGATCTCTTCTTTATCAGAGAAGCGTTCTACCACTGAACTACGTGCGCTATAATTTATTTTAAAATAAAAAAATTATAACACAAAATAAAATTAAAATGTTAAAATAGTTTTAAAATGATTTATTTTTCTCAACTTAAAGGAAAAAAAATAAAAACAGAGGATGGTGTTTTAGTTGGTGTTTTGGAGGATTTAATTTTTTTAGCTACTGATTTTCCAAAAATCACCAAATTAGTTATTAGAGATCGTCTTCAAAAAAAAATAATCACCGACATTAAATATTTAATTAAAATTAACAAAGAGATTTTTATCAGAAAAAATTATCAATTAACTGATTTAAAAACCAATGAACTTTTTGTGATTAAGAATCTTTTAGATAAGCAGATTATTGATTTGGTGGGAAACAAAATCGTTCGAGTAAATGATATTGCTTTTCAAGATAAAGGTGGATTATATATTACTGGTGTTGATATTGGTTTAATAGGAATTTTAAGATGGTTAGGTTTAGCTAATTTTTTAATTAAAGTTTATAATGTTTTTGGTTTTAAGATTAAACCAAGATTTTTGTCTTGGGCTGATATTCAACCTTTGGAATTGGCTCGCGATCGGGTGCAAATTAAGAAAAATGAAGAGAAATTAGATCGATTATTACCAGAAGATTTAGCCGATTATTTAGAAAAAATTAATATTGAAAATGCAAAAAAAATTATTCAATTAATGGATGATAAAAAAGCTAGTGAGGTGATAAACGATTTAAATTTGAATTATCAGGTGGCTTTATTTAAAAAAATAAAAGTTGAAAAAGCAGCCAGGTTTATTGAATACTTAGATCCAGATGAGGCGGTAGATATCCTTTTAACCTTAGGATTAAAGAAAAGGACTGAGATAATTAATAAGCTTTCTCAAAAAACCAAAAACGAGATTTTATATCTTTTAAAACTTTCAACGACACCGGTAGGAGATTTATTAACAACTGAGTATTTAAAGGTGAAACCGGAAAATACTGTTAAAGAAGTTATAGATTTGATAAAAAAAGAAACCGGTGATTTTTCTTTTTTTACCACTATTTATGTGGTTAATGAAAAAAAAGAGTTGGTAGGTGTTTTCAGTCTCCATGAGTTATTACTTCAAGATTTAGGAACGCCAGTTTATCTTTTTATGCACCAAAATTTGGTGGTGGTTCATTTGGCAACACCAATAGAGATTGTAGTTAAAAAAATGTTAAAATATGATCTTCAGATTCTGCCGGTTATTGATGAGAAAAAAAACATTTTAGGAGTGATAACGATTGACGATTTAAGCGATTATTTGTTAGAAAGGCTTAAATTATGAGAGAGTTTTTAAATAAATTTAAAAGAAGACTGTTACTTTTTTTAATGGTTCTGGGACCGGGAGTGATTACGGCGGTGGTGGATAATGATGCTGGTGGAGTGGCGACTTATACGGTGGCGGCTTCTTTATATGGAATGGCTTCCCAATTTTTAGTAATACCTGAAACCTTACTTTTAGCCTTAACTCAGGAGATTGGCGTGAGAATTGCCATTGTTGCTAAAAAAGGATTGGGTGATTTAATTCGTGAAAGATACGGGATTAAGCTTTCTTTATTAATTTTTATTTTATATTTTATTGTTAATCAGGGAGTGGTTTTACAAAATATCTTCGGTTTAAAAGCGAGTTTTGAGTTATTTAATCTTAACTGGCGATTTTTTTTAATTTTTACCTGCATATTTTTAATTTTTTTTATTATTTTTTTTGATTATAAGAAATTACAACGGATTTTTTTGTTAATGATTATTTTTTATTTTGGTTATATTTTTTCGGCAATTTTAGCTAAACCTAATTGGATTGAGGCAATGAGAGAAAGTTTTGTCTGGCCGCAAAAAATTAACCTTTTTGATCCAACCTTTTGGTTTTCCAGAATTGCCGTTTTGGGGACAACTATCACTGCTTGGGGCCAGTTTTTTGTTCACAGTTATATTATTGATAAGAAACTCGATGTTTCTCATCTTAAATATGAAAAATTGGAGGTTTATGTAGGTGCTTTTATCACTAATTTTTTTTCCTGGATGATGGCGGTGGCGGTTACCTATACTTTATTTGTTCATGGAATTAAGGTGGATGATGGATTAAAGGCAGCTATGGCAATAAAACCTTTTGTCGGAAATTTAGCCTATGTTTTTTTTGCAATGGGTTTGTTTGGTGCTTCAATTTTAGGGTTAACAATTGTTCCTTTGGCTACCGCTTATGTTTTTTCAGAAATTTTTGGTTATGAAGGAAGCTTAGACGCTAATTTTACCAAAGGAAGATTTTTTTATTCCTTTTTTATTATTCAGATTTTTATTGGTTTATTAATTGCTTTTTTCCCCCAAACCTCTCTTTTTAAGTTAACTTTATATGTTGATTTTTTAAACGGAGCGATGTTACCTATTATTTTTTATTTTTTAGTTAAATTTTCTGAAGATGCTAGTATTATGGGAAAATATGTTTCTTCAGGTTTAACAAAGTTTTTTGTTAGAGCCGCCGCTGTATTAATTACTATTGCTGTTGTTATTAGTTTTGTTGGTAAAATTTTGCATTTAGTATGAAAAAATTAATTGTTATTGCTGATTGGGTTGATGATAGTTTAACTTGCCAGGAATTTAAATCAGCTTTTGAAGGTTTTTTGACAACTAATTATACCAGCGATGTTTTTTTTGTTTCATCAACCCCTTCAACCCTTCATACCGCTTTTTTATTAAATCAGATTGTGGAGACAGAAGAACGTTTGGGAAGGCCGATGCAGACGGTAATTTTTATTAATACTGATCCAAGACTAAATATTAAAAGTAAAGCAGAAAAAAGTCAGGGAGCAAAATTTACTGTAGCCAGGTTAAAAACAGGAATTTTTGTTTGTGGCCCAAACGCTGGTTATTGTTATTCAATGATTAAAAATAAAATTGATGGGTTTTATCTTTATCAAGGGTTAGATAAAGGAAGTCAGTTTCGTTCTCGTGATTTGTATTCAAGAGTTTGTGCTCATTTAGTTGAGGAAAAAGAAGAAGAGTTAGAGTTTGACGAGTATTTTTTATCAGAAATTCCAGCGATTGATGATTTTTATGTATGTCATATTGATAATTTTGACAATATTAAGACCAATATTAAAGAAAGTGATTTGAAGGGAAAATTTGAGTATGGCGATTTTATAAAAATAAAGATTAATCAGGTTGAAAAAAAGACGAAATATGTTGACAATCTTTTTGGAGGCGAACCGGGAGAGTTAGTTATTTATCCAGGATCATCAGGAAATATCAATGATCGATTTTTGGAGATTACGATTTGGCGTTATTTTAATGAAAAAAAAATAACCACTGGTAAGGATGAGTTTAAAAATCCTTTACCAGGAATGAGGGTTAGAAT
>JAOAEC010000007.1 GCA_026416975.1 Patescibacteria group bacterium
ACAGACACAGATGATACAAATGTCGTTGTTAAAGAAAATGTAATTCAAGCATTAAAAAAGATAGTTGAAAAAAATGGCTTTGATAGTTTAGAAGCAAATTTAGATAAAGAAAATATTGATAAATTAAAAAGAGAACCAACAAAAGCAAGAATAAAAAGAAATAAATATATTGACCGATACAATAAATTTCTTGAGCAATTAGCTAAAATCCGCGACTGGAGAAGATATGTAATGTATCATGGCATACCTAAAGGATGCACCGGGGAAAATACGACGATTCCTGATACAGAGGGGGCATTGAATCAAAATGAAGATGAACCTTCAAACATCTTACCTGACATATTTCAAATTGATCCTGATTTAATTTCTTAGCTTTCGAATCCTAAAATTTCCGCTACTACTGCGCCGATTTCCTGTGGAGATTTACCTGCGTTAAGCATTTCTTGAGCAACTCGTTCTGCTCTTTGTTGAGGAGAAAGCTTCCTTTTTCCTGAATTTAATCTTCCTTGGAGAGGATAATCACCATTTGATGGAGTTGATTGTAAATAATCACCTATATCAAGCCCATTATTTCTTAATTCTAATAAATGATTTTGTTCACAACCTTCGGGAAGCTTATTCGCTTGGGCATTAGCAACTAAAGCACCTCTATGTTGTGGTAACATTCGGCAAAATTAGTCGGCATAGTAAAAAATATTATATCAAATTTTTTTAAATATAAATAAGCTAAAATAAGAGTTTGTAAAAATGTTCTTATATCTTATAGGCGGAAGGCAATTAAACTTAAAAACTAAATCCAGCGCTTGGTGGAGTAATCAAAGGTGAAATAGTTTAAAATACTCTTTACTTTATCTCTACTACGGGTTATAATAATGTGTATTATGAGATTAATTAGAAAAAGACAAGAGATAAATTATCTTATGCATGGAGAAAGAATAGGATGTCTTGGTATTTTAGTTGGAGGATTTATTGCTGTTTTAAAATATCTTTTTGCAAGAAATAGATTAACTGTTGGTGATGCAAGAAGATTAAGGGATGCGCACGATATTTTTCATATAGATTTTCCTTTAACATAAAAAATTTATAAAAAAACACTTGTGTTAACACCTCGGAGATGGAATGGAAAAAAAATCAAAACTCAAATCCGTCAGCTGGCGGAAAAAAACCAAAAACAAAAAATCTCAAAACTCTCAAAACCCGCTAAACTTTCTAAACTTATAAACTAAATAATAAGCTTGAAAAACTAATTTTTAATAAATTAATAAATTAATTTTTATTCAATAATTGATAAATTAATAAAAAAATATTAAATAGCAAATTTTAAATATCAAAGAAACTAGAAACTAAAAAATATTAAATATTAAAAAAATATTAAAAAAACCTTTGAAATAAAAAAATGATTTTTCTTCTTTTGGCGACTAAAGCAATATGAAGCTGTCTGCTTTTAAAAATGCTAGAGAAAGGCGAGAGTTTTTGGAAAAAAAATTAGGAGTAAAATTTTCTTTGATTAAAAAAGCTCATCTTCACAATGAAAAGAAGATTTGTTGCGAAAACTTAATTGGAGAAACAACCTTGCCTTTAGGAGTAGCGGGTCCCTTAAAAATTAAAAATTTAAAATCAAAAATTAAAAATTATTATCTTCCTTTGGCAACCACTGAGGGAGTTTTGGTGGCGTCGGTTAACCGGGGCTGTAAAGCCATTAATTTGTCGGGCGGAGCAAAGGTTTTTATTGAAAAAACAGGAACAACAAGAGGACCGGTTTATGAGACTGGCGGGATTGAAAGAGGTTTTTGGTTTTTAAAATGGCTTAAAAAAAATGAAGGCAAAATTAAAAAACAGGCAGAGTCGACCTCTTCTCATCTAAAATACTTAAAACATCAAGGAAAGGTGATTGGTCCTTATACTTTTGTTCGTTTTTATTTTGACACTGATCAAGCCATGGGAATGAATATGTCAACAGTTGCCGTTGAAGCGATTAATCAGTTGATTGAGAAAGAGACTAAAATTAGATGTTTGTCTTTATCTGGCAATTTTTGTGTTGATAAAAAACCTTCGTGGTTAAACTTTATTGACGGTCGGGGTTATCAAGCTTGGGCTGAGACAGTTATTAATCAAAAAGTTTTAAAAAAGATCTTAAAAACAACCGCAGAAAAGTTTTTTGATACTTGGTTGTCAAAGTGTTTGATTGGGGGAGCAGTTAGCGGGTCATTAGGTTTTAATTCTCATTTTACCAACATGGTAGCGGCTTTTTTTTCAGCCACCGGACAGGATTTGGCGCATATTGTTGAAGGAAGCTTGGGAATAACAACGACAAAGGTTTTAACTAACAGCAATCTTTATTTTTCTGTTTATTTGCCATCGTTAATGATGGGAATGGTTGGTGGAGGAACAAAATTAGCGATTAAAAAAGAAGCAATTGCCTTAACCGGCGCTAAAAATACTGAAGAGTTAGCAACGGTTTTAGCTGGGGCGGTTTTGGCCGGTGAGTTGTCTCTTTTGGCATCATTATCAGAAGGAAGTTTAGCAGAAGCCCACAAAAAATTAGGAAGATAAAAATAATTTAAAAATTAAAAATTTTTAATTTTATTTATGATTGGTGTTGTTGATTATGGTTTTTATATTCCAAAGTATCGAATAAGAATTGAGGAGATTGCTAAGGTGTGGGGGAAAAACCCGTCGGATATTGAAAATTCTTTAGCCGTTTATGAAAAAGCAGTTGCCGGAGTTGATGAAGATTCTTTAACAATGGCTTATGAGGCGAGTGTAATGGTTATGGAAAACTTTAAAAAAAAACAAAAAATTAGAGCAGTTTATTTTGGCTCAGAAACACCCTCTTATGCAGTTAATCCCACTTCAACTATTTTAGCTAATTTTTTGGGGATAGAAGGAAACTACTTAGGGTTAGATCATCAATTTGCTTGTAAAGGCGCAACCGGCGCCATAATCTCACTTTTAGGATTAATTAAGGCTGGTGAGATTGATTATGGTTTAGTTTGTGCGTCAGATAAAGCTAATGCTAAAACTCAAGACGCATTAGAATATACAGCTGGTTCGGCTAGTGTTAGTTTGCTTTTGGGAACAAAAGATTTGGTTTTAGAGGTTTTAGACTGGGAAAGCTTTTCTTCAGATACTCCTGATTTTTGGCGCCGGGAAGGAATTCGCTACCCTTCCCACGGAGGAAGATTTACCGGAAAACCATCCTATTTTTATCACATTTATCATGCCGGTAATAATTTATTAAAAAAAACCGGTTTAAAGGTAAAGGATTTCCAATACACTGTTTTTCATATGCCCAATGGTAAATTTCCTCAAGAAATAGCTCAAATTTTTGGTTTTCAAAAAAGCCAAATAGAAGATGGACTAGTAGTTAAATATTTAGGTAACAGTTACACTGCCTCAGCTTTAATGGGATTGGTGGCGGTTTTGGAAAAAGCAAAGAAAGATAATTTGATATTTTTTGTTTCATATGGTTCAGGAGCTGGCTCAGATGCTTTTATTTTTAGAGTAACCAAAAACATTGAAAAAAAAAGAAAAAATTTTTCCCAAATTATAAAAAATAAGGAATATATAAACTATGCCACTTATTTAAAATTTATGAATTTTATTTAATTTATGATTGCTGTTGTTGGTTATTACTCAACCAAATTTGGTGAACTTTGGGAGCGATCACTTTTTGATTTAACCAAAGAGGCAGTTAATGAGGTTTTAAAACAAACTGCTTTAGAGATTAAAGAAATTGATGCTATTTTTTTTGCCAATATGTTGGCTGGTGTTTTGGAAAACAATCTTCACTCAAGCGCAAAACTGGCGGAGATTTTTAATATTAATATTCCTATTTTTAGAGTTGAGGCAGCTTGCGCTTCAGGCGGAATGGCAGTATTTTTAGCTAATCAATATTTAAAAGCCAATACCAATAAAACTGTGCTTGTGGTTGGTGCCGAAAAAATGACTGATTTTTCCCCGGAGCAGGTAACCTATGGCTTATCAGCGGCTGCCTCTTCTCAAGAACAAGAGGCTGGTTTAACTTTTCCGGGTCTTTATGCTTTAATGGCCAATTTTTATCTTCATAAATATCACTATAATGAAGAAAATTTAGCCTACGTTTCGGTAAAAAATCATTTTCATGGTAGTTTAAATTCAAAGGCTCATTTTAGAAAAAAAATTATTGTTGATAATGTATTGGAAAGTCCTTATGTGGCTTATCCTTTAAAAGTTCTTGATTCCTCACCTATTTCAGATGGTGCTGCTGCTTTAGTATTAACCAATGATAAAGAAAAAATAAAAAAAATTAAAAATAAAGCAATTCTTCTTTCTTGTAATCTTGCTACCGATAGTATCTCTTTAGCTAAACGAAAAAACCTTGATGAAATTTTAGCCACCAAAATTGCTGCAGAAAAAGCTTTTAAAGAAGCAAAAATTAAACCATCAGAAATTCAAGTGGCTGAAGTTCATGATTGTTTTTCAATTGCCGAAATTTTAGCCATGGAAGATTTAGGTTTCTGGGAAAAAGGAGAAGGTGGAAAATTAATCACCCAGTTTCCTACAATGATTGATAAAGGTGATCGGCTAATTGTTAATACCTCAGGTGGATTAAAAGCTTCCGGTCATCCAGTGGGAGCAACTGGTGTTAAACAAGTGGGAGAAATTTTCTTGCAGTTAACTAATCAAGCAGAAAAGCGGCAAGTAAAAAATGTTAAATACGGCTTAACCCATAATGTTGGCGGCTCAGGCGGAACAGCGGTAGTATCAATATTAGCAGTTAGTAGCTAGTAGATAGTAGTTAGCATTTAGGAAAAAAAATTAAGTTATGAGTTAGGAGTTAAGAGGGATAATAAGTTTTCATTTTTTTTAATGTTTAATAGTTTAATATTTAAAAATTGTTTAAGATTTAAGATTTTTTTAGAATTTAGATTTTAGGATTTAAAGTTTTTAAATATTTTAGGATTTAAGTTATATTTTTGAGTTTTGGAAATTGAGTTTTGACATTTTTAATGTTTGTTTAGGATTTTTTAATATTATATATTTCACGTTTAACGTTAGAAGTTAGATGTTTGTTGTATTATGCTTTCCCCGGTTAAGATTTGGCGACGACAAAAAGAAATTAGAAAAATTTTAGGTAAAGAAGGAATCATTATCTCTTGGACAAAAATTTATGTTGCCACTGATGAGTTTAAAAAACAAGCACCCTATTTTATTGTTTTGATAGAATTAGAGGATAAAAAAAGAGTCATTGGTCAGTTGGTTGATTTTGATAAAGAGAAATTAAACTTTGGTTTAAAAGTAAAAGCGGTTTTGAGAAGAATAAAAGAAATTAAAGAAGAAGACATAATTCCTTATGGAGTGAAGTTTAAGTTAGTAGATGAAAATTGAAAAAATTCAAAATGACAAAGAAAAATTAAAAAAATATAGCCAGTATTTAGTAGTTAGAATTGAGAATATAAAAGAGTTTTTTTATTTTTTAAATATTATATGTTATTCATTCTATGGTATGCGTCTCATATTTTTAGGTTTAGATGGGTGACGTTTATTAATTTTTAATTATTATGGACGATAAAAATATTTGTTTTAGTACATCAGCAAAGGTAATTTTATCAGGAGAACATGCTGTTGTTTATGGTAGACCGGCTTTAGTTTCAGCGATTAATTTAAGATTTAATTTCACTGTCACCGCGTTTATTCGAGAAGGTAAGGATAGTTTCTTTGATAAAAATATTTTATTTATTGCTCATAAAGTTAAGCAATATTTAAGAGATAAAAAAATAAACTTTACTGATAAACAATTTAATTTTAAGATTAATTCAGAAATTCCCATCGGTCAAGGATTAGGCTCATCAGCTGCTTTATCGGTAGCAGCGGTGGCAGCGCTTTTAAGATTTTATACGGGAAAGGATTTTGATAAAGAAATAGTAAATAACTTAGCTTACCAGATTGAAAAATATTTTCACAAAAATCCATCAGGCGTTGATAATACCGCTGTTTGTTTTGGTGGTTTAATTTATTATCGAAAAGAGTTTGAGTTTTTAAAAAATATCTCTTTTTTAAACTTTAAAATTCCTAAAAAAATAGAAGAAAATCTATTTTTAATTGATTCAGGAAAACCAAAAGAATCAACGGCTCAAATGGTTGAGATGGTTAAAATAATGTATAATAAAAAGCCATTATATGTGGAGTCTCTATTAAACAATATTGAAAAAAATACTAAAAAAATGACCCTATCAATAGTTAAAGGAGATATTAATCTTTTTCGAGAGTCTCTTTTAGATAATGAAATCTGTTTGGAATTACTGGGAGTTGTTTCCAATAAAGCAAAAAAGATATTAAAAAATCTCAGTCAATATGGTGTAGGAAAAATTACTGGTGCTGGCGGAAGAACACATGGCGCTGGTTTTATCTTATTTTTTGCCGATGATAAACTGAAGCTTGAGAATTATTTAAAAGAACAGAGGATTAATTTTTTTAAATTTTTTTCTGATTATGAAGGTTTAAAAAAATTATGATAAAAAAAATTAAAGTAAAAAGCCCAGCCAATATTGCTTTTATTAAATACTGGGGACAGAAGGATAATCAGCTTATTATTCCTTATAATGATAGTTTTTCAATGAATCTTTCCGCCTGTTTAACCTATTTAGAAGGAGAAATTCTTGAGAATAAAGAGATTAAAGAAGTTTTTATTAAAGATTATAAAAAAGAAAACTTTTTAAAAGCTAATACAGAGATTTTAAACAAAATAATTTCTTTTTATTCAACGGCAAAAAAATTTTTAAATTCAAAAAAAGACTTTGGTTTTAGGATTTATTCAAAAAATACTTTTCCTAAAAAATCGGGAATTGCCGGATCAGCCTCTTTTTTTTCTGCTTTAGCTCTTTTTTTTGCCACTGCTTTTGAAAAAAAACTTAATCAAAAACAACTTTCTATTTTAGCTCGTCTTTCTGGTTCAGGTTCTGCTTGTCGTTCTATTCCCGATGGTTTTTCTTGGTGGAGAAAGGGTAATAATAACGAAACTTCATACGCTTATTCATTAGCACCACCTAATTTTTGGGATCTGCGAGATTTGGTTTTGATAGTTAATCCTCAAGAGAAAAAGGTTGGTTCTTATGAAGGTCATCAACAAGCAACAACGAGTTTTTTTTTTAAATTTCGATTAAAAGAACTTAAAAAAAGATTAATAATGATTAAAAAAGCATTTTTTAAAAAAGATTTTTCTTTATTTGGCCAGTTATTAGAAGAGGATGCCTTATCAATGCATATCGTAATGATGACACAAAGGCCACCATTGTATTATTGGAGCGAGAAGACTTTTTCACTAATAAAAAAAATTGTTGAGTTAAGAAAAAGTGGTAAAATGGAGGGATATTACACAATTGATGCTGGTGAAAATATTCATTTAATTTGTCAGAAAAATGATTATCAGCAATTTATCGACTATTTTAAAGAACAACCAGAGATTTTAAAAATTATTGACAATCAGCCATCAACAGGAGCAAAGATAATAGAAATTATATGAAAGAAATAGTTTTAATAAAGTTAGGGGGGAGTTTAATTACTGATAAAGAAAAACCATTTGTCGCCAAAAAAGGAGTTATTGATAATTTAGCTTGTCAAATAGCAGAAGCTTTAAAAGAAAATCCGGAGATAAACTTGATTATTGGCAATGGCGGTGGTTCTTTCCCTCATTATCCAGCAGTAAGGTATGAGATGAGTTTAGGGATAAGAAATGAAAAGCAGAAATATGGTTTTTGTTTAGTGCAAGATGCCGCTTCTCAACTAAATAGAATCGTAGTTTCCTCATTGTTAAAATATCAAGTCAAAGCCTTTTCAATTCATCCATCATCAATTATTTTGTCAAAAAAAGGACAGATTAGAAAAATTTTTCTTGAGTCGTTATTAGGTTTATTAAAGTTAAAAATTACACCGGTGGTTTATGGGGATATTGTTTATGATGAGGTTTGTGGATCAACGATTTTTTCAACAGAAAGACTATTAGTTGAGTTAGCTAAAAAATTAAAAGATAAAGGATTTATTATTAAAAGAATTATTCACAATGGAATTACCAAGGGAGTTTTAAATGATAAAAACCAAACAATTCCCTTAATTAATAAAGAGAATTTTTCTCAGATCAAAGACTTTATTTTCAAAACTCAAGGTTTTGATGTTACCGGCGGAATGCTTCATAAAATTAAAGAGTCATTAAACTTAGCGAAAAAAATGGCAATCAGAACCATAATTATTAACGGCGTCAGTCAAAAAAATCTTTTAAAAGAGGCAATTTTAGGAAAAAAAGTGAGAGGAACAGTAATAGAAGGTTAAGGAGAAAGAGTGGGAATTTTAAAGTTTAGACACTGATCAGTTAGATGAAGAACATCAACAGTAATAATACAGAAAACACTTAAAACAGCAATTAAAACAAAAATACCAATAACCGCGTTAGTAATTTTTTGTTGAGCTTTGGCAATTTTTTCTTTTTCTCCTCCGGAAACAATCCAATCATACGCACCCCACATCATATAAACTAAAAGAGTCAGACTGGCAACAAAGATGAAGATTTTAATTCCTGCAGAAACCAAGGTGCCGAAAGCTTGAATAGGATTGGTAGGAATTGATGAAATAGGAGGAGCAACAGTTCCAAAAATTTCACTCATTTCTTGTGCAATTTTCATTGTGACAAGAGATTAATTTTTAAAATAAAACCAATTAATTTTACCAAAATAAAGGCAGAGATAATAATAATTAATCCTAAAAAAGCTGAAATAAATTTTTTTTTGGCTTTTTTTAAGTTTTCCGAATTATCACCGGCAGTAATCCAATCAAAAGCGCCCCATAAGGTCATTACCAAAAAAATTATTGCCGCGCCTAAAGTTAAAAGAGGAATGACCAGATTAAGGAGAGAGCTGATATTAGTAAATTTTGCTGGAGCAAAGTTATCACTGCTGATATCTAGAGCGTAGATCATATTTTAAGTCTAATATAGATGATTTTTTAAGTCAAGAAGACTATAATTAATATTATTTTTATTCAAAGTTAATTGTTATTTTTTAAACGAGTTGTTAATAAAAACTAATTCTCTTAAACATATTGCTATAATTCCAGACGGTAATCGTAGATGGGCAAGGGAAAGAGGTTTGCCTACTTTTTTTGGTCATAAAAAAGGTTTTGATCAATCAATAAGTCTTTCCAAAAAGTCAAGAGAATTAGGAATTAAGATTTTAACCTTTTGGGCATTTTCTACTGAAAATTGGAAGAGGTCAAAAGAAGAGGTTAATTATTTGATGAAACTATATGAAGAAATGATTGATAAAAATTTAAAAGAAGCTTTGCGAGAAAAAGTAAGAATAATCCATTTAGGAAGAAAAGATAGACTTAATCAAAAATTAAAAGAAAAAATCATTGACGCAGAAGAAAAAACTAAACACTTTAACAAATATTATTTAACTATTGCTTTAGATTATGGTGGGGTAGACGAAATTTTAAGAACGATTAACAAGATTAAAAAATTAAAAATTAATAATTTAGATGAAAAAATATTTGAAAAAAATTTAGATACAAAAGACTTGCCCTATCCTAATCCTGATTTGGTAATTCGTACTAGTGGAGAGGTTAGAACATCAGGATTTATGATTTGGCAAACAGCTTATTCTGAATGGATATTTTATCCAAAATATTTTCCTGATTTTACCCCTTCTGATCTTGAAAAATGTGTTAAAGAATATCAAGAAAGACAGCGAAGATTTGGAAAATAACTTTCAAAATGATATTTTTTTAATTAATCAACAAGATTAAAAATCGTATATTAAAATAATAAATATGTTTACTCCAAACTATACGATCACCAATAAAATTTTAACCAATATTGCCAAAATTGAGGCGGCAGAAGAGGTGATAAAAAACTCACCCCTTTTACCTTTATGGGAAAAACAGTTTAAAGAAGAAGCAATTGTTCGTTCGGTTCATCACGGAACCCATATTGAGGGTAATCCTTTAAAAAAAGATGAAGCAAGAGATATTTTAGAAGGAAGAGAAGTAATTGGTCGGCCAAGAGATATTCAGGAGATTATTAATTATCGTAAAGTGATTCAGTTTATTGATGAAGAGGCCAATAAAAAAATTGAGAAAATCACTGAGGTTTTGATTAAAAAGCTTCATCGCATCATTATTGATAGAATCTTACCTCAGAATTTAGCCGGTGAGTATCGAATAAAACAGGTAATTATCCGTAATTCCCAAACAGGAGAGGTGACTTTTCGACCACCTGATTCAATTGAGGTGCCATTTTTAATGAGAGAGTTTATTTATTGGTTAAATCGGGAAGATAAAGGTGAGATTCATCCGGTAATTAAAGCGGGAATTGCTCATCATGAATTAGTGAGAATTCACCCTTTTATTGATGGTAATGGTCGAGTAGCTAGGGTTTTGGCAACCTTAATTTTATTTTTAGGCGGTTATGATATCAGAAGATTTTTTTCTTTAGAGGAGTATTATGACAAAGATGCCGCTTCTTATTATCACAATCTTCAGAAAGCTTCAAAAGGAGATTTAACCGCTTGGTTGGAGTATTTTACTTATGGAGCGGCTGTTGAATTTGAAAAAATAAAAGAGAAGGTTTTAAAGATTTCTAAAGACGTAAGGCTAAAGGAAAAATTTGGCGGTCAGCAGATTTTTTTAACTGAACGTCAAATGAAGATTGTTGAGTATATCCAAGAGATTGGTTATTTACAAAATCAAGCTTTCAAAACTCTTTTTCCTGATGTGTCAGAAGATACTGTGTTAAGAGAGCTTCAAGATTTGGTAAGAAAAGGTTTAATAAAGAAAATCGGTTCCACTAAAGCGGCTAGATATGTAATGGTTTAAAAATTAAAAACCTATCAATGAAATTTTTTCATTTAGCTCAATATTTTGAAAAGATTGAGTCAACCAGTTTAAGACTTAAAATAACAACAATTTTAGCTGATTTATTTGATAAACTAACGCCGGCGGAGCTTAAAAAAACAATTTATCTTCTTCAAGGAAGAGTGGTTCCTCTTTATGAAAAAATTGAGTTTGGCATGGCGGAAAAAATGATTATTAAAAGCGTTATTTTGGCTTTAAATTTGGAAAAAGATTATTTTTTAAGTCGCTATAAAAAAATTGGTGATTTAGGTCAAACAGTTGAAGAATTTAAAAAAGAAATAAGATCGTTTGAAGAAAAAGAACTTTCAGTTTTAGAGGTTTATGAAAGTTTATATAAATTAGCGATTGTTTCCGGCGATGGTTCGCAAGAGACAAAAATAAAAATTTTAGCCAATCTTATTCGCCAACTTGACCCTTTGTCTTGTCGTTATATTGTTCGGATTCCCGCCGGCATAATGAGATTAGGTTTTTCTGATATGACTATTTTAGATGCTTTTTCTTGGCTGATAAAAAAAGACAAAAGTTTAAGAGGAATAATTGAGAAAGCTTATCATGTAAGACCAGATTTGGGTTATATTGGTGAGGTAATTAAAGAAAAGGGAGTTGAAGGATTGACAAAAATCTCTCCCCAAGTGTTGACACCCATTTTAATGATGCGGGCGGAAAGACTTTCTTCCTCTCAGGAGATTTTAGAAAAGATTGGTTGTTGCGCGATTGAGGAAAAATTTGATGGTTTTCGGCTCCAGATTCATTATCAAAAAAAAGATAGCAAGGTTAAGCTTTTTTCCCGTAATTTAGAGGAGGTAACCTTTATGTATCCAGACATTGTCGAAGCAGTGAAAAAGGAGATTGGAGCGGAGGAGATAATTTTTGAGGGCGAGGCGGTTGGTTTTGAGCCGCAAAGCAATAGTTTTCTACCGTTTCAAGAGACAGTTCAACGAAAAAGAAAGTATGGGATTGAAGAGAAAGCCAAAGAGATTCCTCTTAAAGTTTTTGCTTTTGAGCTTTTATATTTTAATGGCAAAAGTTATTTAAACAAGCCATTTTTTAAAAGAAGGGAGAGGTTAGAAGAGATAGTTATTAATAAAGAAAAAGATTTTGAAAAAACAATTTTCTTAGCTAATCAAAAAATAGTTGAAAAAGAAAAGGAAATTAACCTTTTTTTTGACGAGGCGATAACTAAAGGTTTGGAGGGAATTGTTGCCAAAAAATTAGATGGCGTTTATCAGCCGGGCGCTCGCGGTTGGAACTGGGTAAAGTTTAAACGCAGTTATTCTTCAAAAATTGAGGACACAATTGATTGTTTGGTAATGGGTTATGATTTAGGTAAAGGAAAAAGAGCTAGTTTTGGCATTGGCGCTTTTTTGGTAGGAGTTTATGATGAAAAGGAAGATAAGTTTGTTACTGTGGCCAAGATTGGTACTGGATTGTCTGATGAAGAGTGGAAAAATTTAAAAGTTCAAAGTTTAAAATTTAAAGTTCAAAAAAAACCAAATCAATACGAGGTAGATAAGACGATAGAGTGTGATGTTTGGTTAGCACCATCAATTATTGTTGAGATTCGGGCTGATGAGATAACCCGTTCACCAGTACATACTGCGGGAAGAAGATTAAAACCGAGTAAAAGCGGTTCTGCCTTAGAGGTTGATGTTCCCGGTTTTGCTTTAAGATTTCCTCGCTTGGAAAGATTTAGGGAGGATAAAAAGATTGATGAGGTAACTACTTTAAAAGAGTTAGAAAATTTATTTAATCGCCAGAAAAAATAATTCTAATAATGGCTAATTAAAGTTTTTATTAATCTTAAAGGATATTCAATGAAAAAAGAGAAAGGATTATTTTTTATTCTTCTAGCAGAGATGAAAGCAATAAGTGAGGAATCAATTTTTATTTTTCCATCAATTTGATTGATATGAATTGCCAAATCAACATCTTCATGAACTTTTTTATCGTCTAAACAGACCTTTTTTTTAATTTTTTGCCATGTTTTTTTAGTTATGACCATATTAGGTCCAATTAAAATATTTTTTCCCATAAGGAGAATTTTCATAAAAGCAAGATAAATTTGAGAAAAAAGAGCGGTTTTAATAGGTAAATTATAGAAGATTATTGGACCTGATAAAGCGTCAATTGGTGATTGAAAATTTTTTTTGATGGTTTCAATCCAATTTTTGGGTAAAATAGTGTCAGCATCACAGCGAGCAATGATTTCATATTTTACCTCATCAAAACCGCGATTGCGAGCACAAGTTAATCCCTGTTTTTTTTCTTTAATAATTTTTACCGGATATTTTTTAGCAATTTCAACGGTTTTATCATTACAATTGTTGTCAACAATAATAATTTCATCAGGTTTTTCACTTTGATTAATTATTGATTGAAGACATTGCTCAATATATTTTTCTTCATTGTAAACGGGAATAATGACAGATATTTTCATTTGTTATAATTAGATTATAGCAATTTAGTTTATGAAAAAGCCTTTTTTTTCAATAATTATTCCTACTTTAAATGAAGAAAAATATTTACCAAAACTTATTAAAAGCTTAAAAAATCAGAAAGAAAAGAGTTTTGAAGTGATTGTGGTTGATGGTGGATCTATTGATAAAACAGAAAAAATAGTTTATCAATTTAAAAAATCTTTAAAAATATCTTTTTTTAAAAAAAAGAAAAAAAACGTTTCATATCAAAGAAATTTTGGCGCCAAAAAAGCCAAAGGTAAATATCTTATTTTTTTAGACGCTGATTCAGAGGTTTCTTTGTCTTTTTGTAAAAATTTAAAAAGAAACATTGAGCGAAAAAAAGGCCTTTTTTTTATACCTTATCTTTTACCTGATTTTCAGCATAGAGAATATAAAGTTTTTTTTAGATTTATTAATCTTTTAATTGAATTTAGTCAAAACTTTAAAAAACCTTTTTCAGCTGGTGGGGCAATGATTATTGAAAAAAATTTTTTTCATATTTTAGGCGGTTTTAATGAAAATTTATTTATTTCAGAAGATCATAATTTGGTTTGGAAAGCCTATCAATGGGGAGTAAGGGCTAAATTTTTAAAAGATGTTAAAGTTAAATTCTCCCTTCGTCGGTTAAGAAAAGAAGGGAGTTTAAAGTTGTTTTATAAGTATTTATTAGCAGCTGGTCATTATATTTTTAAAGGTGATGTAAAAGATAAAATATTTGATTATCAGATGGGCGGTCAGTTTTTCGAAGAAAAAAAGAAAAATGTCAAGATTGAAGATTTTTTAAAAAAATACTTTCAATCACTGAAAAATATTTTTACAGAACTTCTTAAAGCTTAACTTTTATCTTTAGCTAATTCAAATTCGACTAATAAAGGATAATGATCAGAAGAATTAACATTGATTTTTTTTATGTTTTTTAAAAAAAGATTTTTATAAAAAATATAATCAATTTTTAATTTGTCAGTAAAAAATTTACTAAAAATTTTAACAATTATTCTTGTTAAAGTACTTTCATAAAAATTTTTTACATTTCGAGCATATTCAATTGTATAGTTAATATTTTTAGTGGCTTCTTTAAAACCAAACTTTTTCATCATATTTTCTAACTTTTTTCGATTATAAGGAAGATAATTAAAATCGCCGGCAAAAATAAAAGAAGTTTTTTTATCATTAGTTTTAAGATTTTTTAAAACTTTGTTAAGATATTTTATTCTTCCTTTATTAGAAGTAAAAACAGTTAGATGAGTATTATAAATAATTATTTTTTTTCTTGATTTTTTTTCAATAAATTCAGTTTTTAAAAAACTTCTTCCTAAATTTTTATCTTTTATAAGATTAATCAACATAACAAAATTATCAAGAAATGTTTTATTAAGAGGAATCTTTTCTGAGGTATTAAAAATAAATTTGTTTTTTTTATAATAAGTAACCATTCCAAAAATATTTCCATATTTAAGAGAATAGTTTGAAAAATCAGCTAATTGATAATTATGATTTATTTCTTCTATTTGTTTTAAATTATCATCTTTAGTATTAATTTCTTGGACGCATATAATATCAGGTTTATATTTTTTAATAATTTCTTTTAATTCATAGAAGCCTTTGTTAAATAAAATATTAAAAGTAAGTAAAGAAAATTTCATAAAAATTTGATTCAAACTTTTGGGTTTTAATAAGTTTGTTGATTCTTTGTAATTAAATATTAAATTTTTAAATTATACTACAAAAATAATAAAATTTTATTTTTATAAATTATCCACATTTTTTATTAACTTTTTTAATCAAGAAAAAGATTAATAAGACAATCTTTTTTATTTTTATTAACTATAGGATATCTTGTAGTATTAGTTTTTTTTTCTATAGGTCTTGACAAATAATTTTTTTTTTAATATATTTAGTTTTATAAAAAAATATGTTTTTTAAACAATCTAATTTATTAATAAGAAAAAAAACAAAAGTAGAGAAAAAAGACGATTTAATTAATTTTGTTTTTTTTCAATTTAAGCAGTTGTCTAAAAAAGGGTTGAAGATTCCAATCCAACTTTATAATCTTTGAAAAATAAAAGAGCATCACTACCGCTCGTATATAGGTGGACGACGAGTAGTAATGCTCTTTGGTATAAACCATAGCAAATTTTTTTTTAGTTGTCAATAACAAGTTTAATTTACTTGATAAATAGCCCCCTTTTTATTAGTAGATTGATAAATAAGTTTACCTATTTTTAAAAACTTTTCTTCATTTAATTTTTGATATTTTTGTCTTTCAAGAGTAGAGACAATAATATATTTAATTTGATATTTTTTTATTAGCTTTTTTGTTAATGCCAGATCAGAACTTTCATATAAATTAACAATCTCAGGGATTCTTTCGCCAACAATATTAGCGCTTCCTCGCCACAGCCATTCATGAACCCACCAACCAGCAACAGTGGGTAAACCAGTCATGGCGGAAATTCTTTCATAGTCGGTATAGGAATTTCCCTGAGCCTCAAGAATAACTGGTTGATTAATAATATTTTTATTTAACCAATCAATAATTTCTTTGTCTTCTGGATAAAAATCTTTTAACCAAAGCGAACCATCAAGAACAACCGGTTTTTTTAAGTTGCCATAATAAGAAGGGATGGCAAAAAAAGGATAAATAAAAATAAAGATAAACAATAATGAATAAATAATAATCAACAATGTTTTTTGATATTTTTTTATTAAAAAAAAGACAAAAGCAGAAGCTAAGCTCATCATTATAAAAGCTTGATAGCCGAGTTTAAACATTGTGTTGGCGCGAAAATGAGCCGGGTAAATATCTTTGATATAAAAAAATTCTGGAATAATAACAAGAAAAGTACCGAAAGAAAAAAGAATAAATAGGTAATTGATAATTGGTAATTGATAATTATTAATTTTTTGTTTTTTTATGGTAAGAATAAAAATTAAAAAAGATACCCAAAAGAATCCCCATAAAACAAAAAGCATCCAAAAAGGTGAAGTTTGGCAATTTCCTTTTTCAAAAAGAAAGGGACCTAATTTTCCTTGATAAGAAAAAATTTCTGATCCGCAATTGACTCCGATTCCAGAAACAAACGGTTTAAAGTGAGAAGAAAAAGGATAAGAAAAAACAATAAATGAAAAAACAATCATTAATAATGAATGAAAAAACTTTTCCGAAAAACCAAAAATAAGAAATAATGTTATCAAGGATAACAGAAAATAAATTGGACCGTCAAAAGCATTGGTCATATAATGAATGGCAATGAGGAAGCCTAAGAAAATAGAACTTAAAAATAAGAAGTTAGAATTAATAATAAAATCAATAATTTTAAATTTTAAGTTGTAATTTTGATTTTTGTCCGCCAACTGGCGGATTGATTTTTGATTTTGTCTAATAATACTATTTTGATTTTCTTTAGATAAAATAAGAAAGATCAAAAGTATTGCTAAGGTTAATAACACAAACGGTATATCAAAAACATGACCATGAAGATCAGCAACTACATAAGAGTAAGAAGGAAATTCATGAATGGTATAGGGAATGAAACGAGTAGCGTCTGGATACCAGTAAGAAATTAAAGTTTCGCCGATTTTTTGGCAAAGTGAAGGAAATAGACTATTACAAAAAGAAAATATCTGCCAAAAAGGAATAGGGTTTTCATTATGATAGCCTTTGGTTAGAATATAAATTGTGTGAAGATTACCACTAAGGTTAACGAGAAAAGCGGCAAAAAGACCAAAGACAATTTTTTTTGATAGTTTAAGTTTTTGTTCAAATATTTCAAGAAGATTAATTGTTAAAGAAAAAACTTGGGTGATTGCCAAGGCAAAGATATTTGCAAGAATAAGGTTATAACCAACAGCTGGTATAATTCCGGTTAATTTGATGAGGAAAGCGCCAGTAAGATGGCCAAAATAATAATAATTAATAGGATAGTTACCAGCATACCAGATGTCTAAAGGTGGAAAAAATTTACTCCGAAGGATGGAGTTAATAAAACCAAAATCCATAAATTTTTCTAAGTTGTGAATTGAAGGTTCTTGGCCGCGGATAAAGACCCAAAAAAGAAAAGAAAAAAGAAACAAAAGTTCTTCAATTATTAAAATTGAAAATTTTAAAGAGAAAAAATTTTTCTTATTCTTTTTAAGAATAAAAAGATTTATTAAAGTAAAAATAATTAAAAGAAAAAAAAGATTTTGTCGGCTAAAAGAAAAGATTTTAAGCCAACTTAAAAAATAAACAGCATAGGAAGTAAAAATAATTGCCATTGTTTTAGAAAAAGGAAAACCTAAGTCAAAAGAAAACTTTTTAAAAATCTTGGTAGTTAAAGGAAGAAAAATTAATCCTAAAAGAAAAAGGTAACTATACCATTGTAAAGAAATAACAAGCCAGCTCATAAAAAAATATTATATAATATAAATAAATTTTTAATTTCTAATTTTTAATATCTTTAAATGGAACCTAAATATCAACCAAATTTTTTTGAGGAAAAAATTTATCAATTTTGGGAAGGAAATAATTATTTTCACGCTGAGATTAATAAAGAGAAAAAACCTTTTTCCATCATTCTTCCACCTCCTAATGCTAATGCTGATCTTCATTTAGGCCACGCAATGTACGTTTATGAGGATATTATGATTCGCTTTTATAAATTAATGGGTTTTGAAGTTTTATGGTTGCCAGGCGCAGATCATGCCGGTTTTGAAACGCAATATGTTTTTGAAAAACATTTAAAAGAAAAAGGAAAATCGCGTTTTGATTATAATCGCGAGGAACTTTATCAGATGATTTTTGAGTTTGTGATGAAAAACAGAGACAATATGGAAAATCAATTGCGAAGATTGGGTTTTGCCTTAGATTGGCAAAGAAAAAAATTTACTTTGGATGCCGACATTATTCAAGTGGTTTATGATACATTTAAAAAGTTATTTGAGGCTGGTTTAGTTTATCGAGCAAAAAGATTAGTTAATTTTTGCACTTTTTGCGGCACCTCATTTTCTGACTTAGAAGTTGTTTATAAAGAAAAATTAGGAAAGCTTTATTATATAAAATACTTATTTAAATCTAAAAATGATAATATAAAGAATAAAAATTATATTTCGGTTGCCACTACTCGACCAGAGACATTATTAGGTGATACAGCTGTAGCTGTTAATCCCAAAGATAAGCGTTTTAAAAATTTAATTGGAAGGTCGTTGATTGTGCCTTTAGTTAATAGAGAGGTTAAAATTATTGCTGATTTGGTAGTTGATCCTAAATTTGGAACCGGAGCGGTTAAGGTGACTCCGGCTCATGATCAAACCGATTGGGAGATTAGCCAAAGACACAATCTTTCTTTAATTCAGGTGATTGATTTTGATGGTCGAATGATGAAGGAAGCAGGAGAAGAGTTTCAAGGTTTATTTATTAATCAAGCCAGAGAAAAAGTGGTTGAAAAACTGAAAGAATTAAATTTAATTGAAAAAATTGACGATTATAAACATAGAGTTGGCCACTGTTATAAATGTGGTCAAGTAATTGAGTTTTTACCAAAAGAACAGTGGTTTATTAAAATAAAACCTTTGGCTGAGAGAGCTAAAGAAAAAGTAGTGAAAGAAAAAATAAAAATTTATCCGAAAAGGTTTAAAAAAATTCTTCTTTGGTGGCTTGATCATTTTCAGGACTGGAACATTTCTCGTCAGGTAGTTTGGGGAATAAGAATTCCGGCTTATAAATGTCAATCAAAAATCAAAAATCAAAAATCAAAAATTGAAAAAGAAAGTTGGTTTGTTTCTTTGGAAAAACCAAAAAAATGTTTAATTTGCGGTAATTGTGATTTTAAGCAAGATGAAGACACTTTTGATACCTGGTTTTCTTCAGGGCAATGGCCGTTCGCAACTCTGGCGAGTTGCTCAATATCAAATATTAAATATCAAAAATCGAAAACACATATTAAAAATCAAAAAGAAAAAAACAATTTAATTACTAAACAATTTAACAATGAATTCTTTAACTATTTTTATCCCACCTCAGTGATGGAGACGGGTTATGATATCTTACCTTGGTGGGTGGCAAGAATGATTATGTTGGGCCTTTTTTATACGGGTAAGGTCCCCTTTAAAAATGTTTTTTTACATGGTTTAGTCAAAGATAAATTTGGTCAAAAAATGAGCAAATCAAAAGGAAATGTGATTAATCCAATGGAGATGATTGATAAATATGGAGCCGATGCTTTAAGATTAGCTTTAGTTTATCAAGTAAAAGAGGGGAACGATCAGTCTTTATCTGAAGGAAAGATTGTCGGAATGAGAAATTTTATCAATAAGGTTTGGAATATTGGTCGTTTTATTTATCTTACTAAACAAATCAAAAATCAAAAATCAGAAATCAGAAATAATAGTTTAAAATCAATAATTATTAAAAAATTAAAAAAGGAGTACGTTAATGAAAAAAAACGTTATCTTAAATTAATGAAAGATTTTAAATTTTCTTTAGCCTTAAGTTTGCTTTATAAATTTTTATGGCATAGACTAGCCGATTTTTATATTGAGAGATTGAAAGAGGAGTTCAAAAATGGTAATATTAAAGCTTCTAAAGTTTTAGAGGATGTTTTTTTAGGTAATTTAATAATGTTGCATCCTTTTACTCCGTTTGTTACTGAGGCGATATGGAGGATTTACTATAATAAAAAAGAGTCAATCTTAGACAAAAAATTTTAAAAATTATTTTTTCTAATTATGAAAAGAACCTGGCAACCAAAAAAGAAAAAAAGACAAAGAAAACATGGTTTTTTGAAAAGAATGTCAACACAAGGTGGTAGAAAGGTGATAAAAAGAAGAAGATTAAAAGGAAGAAAAAGATTGGTAATATAAAAATATGATTAATCAAAATTTTTTTAACAATTTTTTTGTTATCCCAACTTTAAATATTTTAGTATTTATTTATAAGGGTTTATCTTTTTTAAAAATTCCTGGAGCCTTAGGTTGGGCGATAATTGGTTTAACAGTTTTGATTCGTTTATTACTTCACCCCTTTTTTAAACAGCAGATGGAAACTTCAAAAAAACTACAAGAATTAAAACCTCATTTAGATAAATTAGCTAAAAAACATAAAAACGACCAAAAAAAACTCCAACAAGAACAACTTCGTTTGTATCAACAAGCGGGTATTAATCCAGCCAGCGGTTGTCTTTTAATGATTATTCAAATACCGGTTTTTATTGGTTTATACAACACTTTATCCTTATTTTTATTAAATGGTAGTAGAGTTAAAGTGATTGATCAGATAAATAGAGTTTTATATTTTTCTTTCTTAAAGATTACTAGTATTGATTCATGGTTTTTTGGTTTTAATTTAGCTTTGACGCCAGCTAAGGCTGGGGTTTGGTATTATTATTTGATTCCTCTTTTAACCGCTTTTTTGCAATATAAACAAAATCAGAGTCTTCAGACGGCTCCCAAACCAACCGAAGTGGTTAACAAAGTTGATAAGAGCAAGGATGATGAAGATGATTTTCAAAAAGCTTTAAATACCCAGATGAAGTTTCTTTTTCCTTTAATGATTGGTTGGTTTTCTTATAGTCTGCCGGTGGGTTTGTCTTTGTATTGGAATATCTTTTCCTTGTTTAGTATTGTACAATATAAAAAATTAACTGAGAAAAAGGTTATTAGTTAATAAATTTTAATTAAAATTATATTTTTTAAAAATATGGATAAGCTAAAAATCATTAAATCAGAAACAGAGGCATTATTAGAAAAAATGGTTGATAAGTTTGAGGTTTCGGTTAAAGAAGAGACAGGTATTTATGAAATATTAATTAAAGCTGATCAGGAAGCACCAATAATTATTGGTCGTCACGGAGAAACGATTCGAGCAGTACAAAAAATTCTCGAGGTGATTTTTTACAAAAAGTTTGGCGAGGCCGTGGAGATTTTGGTGAATATTAATGATTATCGAGAAAAACAAAAAGAAAGATTAGAAAATTTAGCTGAGCAATTTGCTCAAAAAGCCATTCAATCAAAAGGACCGGTTTTTCTTAAAAACTTTTCCTCGTATGAAAGGAAGATTATCCATGAGTATATCGCCAAAAACTATTCTCAATTAACCTCTTATTCGCAAGGCGAAGGAAAAGAAAGACAGTTGGTGATTGAAGAAAAAAAATAAGGAGATTTTTAAATAAAAAGATAATTTTAATAATTATACTTTTAAAACAATCTAAATAAGATTTTTTGTCGGTTATAGTCTATAGACAAGTTTATTCTTTTTGTTTAATCTTCTTTTTAATTCTTAATTTTTTTAATATGAAGGGTAACTTCTTTTATCAGAGATTAGGAAAAAAAATTCATTTTGAAAGAATTAAAAGAAAACTTTCTCAGGAGCAGTTAGCTTTTTTATCAGACACTGATAGAACATATATTGTCAGAATTGAGAATGGTAAAGCTAATCCAACTGTAAAAGCTTTATACAAAATTGCGAGAGCATTGCACATAAAAATAAGTCAACTTCTAATAGGGGTTTGAGTTTCAGTTTTAATTTATTAATTTCATTATTTTTTAAAATTAGATATAATTTTTTTATGAACACACCGGATAATTCGCCTAGTAGAGGGACAGATGAGATTACTCAATTAATTGAGGAGGCAAAGGAGTCAGTTAAAAGAGAGGTAGAGGCGGCTAATTCTGTGTCAGCCAAAAAAGAGTTAGCAGAAGAACTTCGTGATGAATTAAAAAGAATAAGAATTTCTGTGGAAGAAGTACTTCGTGAACAAGAACAGATCCAAAAAGGTCGGCGATTGGTGATAACAAAAAGTGAGGAAGCAAAAAAAAATTTACGGACACTAATAAGAGCGGTAGAGGCAGCTAAAAGAGGAGTGATTGTAGGCAAAACCAATGAAGCTCAGGTAATTTTAATTAAATTAGCAGAAATTGATTTAACGCCTTCTACCGCTTCAGCATTAGAATATTATCTTACTGATTATTTAGTTGGTAATAAAAGAATTTTAGTTGAGAGCGCTTCTGATTCAAAATCAGAGTTCGAAAGAGATTTTGAAAATCTAGCAAAAACTAATTTTATAGCAGCACAAGAGATTATTAAATTACTAGAAGAAGCAGTTAATAAGGGAAAAATTACTTCATTAACAAAGGAAAAAATAGAGAAATTAAAGAGCTATTTAGAGCAAGTAATTCAGAATGAAAAAAAGGAAGAAAGAGAAAGAGAGGCAAGAATTCCCACAAAGGAAGAAGTGGAAAGTTTTATAAAACTTTGGCGACGCGTAAATGAAAAAATTGGCGAAAAAGTTAAAACAGGTGAATTATCGAAGGAAAAACTTGAAGAGTATAATCGCTTAATTTTTAATAAAGAAGAGGTTGATGTAGAAAAAGCTTTTCGAGAATTAGGTTTTACTGACGCGGAAGCAAAAGAGTTTTCAAGATTAAGGCCAGTTTATCATGGAGAATTAAACACTCATTTTATGGAACAACACCTTCCTCGTTTAGCTGGTGAGGTTCATGCAGTTCAAGAAGAATTAGGTGCTTTTTTTCAGCAACTAATGAAAAGAAATGAAAGAGGTGAGTTAATTATGGAGAAAAAAGATCGCCAGAGATTAAAAAATATTGTAAGAAAGTATTTATATTATGGCTTAAAAGAGATTCATGAAAACAAATCAACAGACTTTCACCATGCATTGCAAGAAAGGTCAGATGTAGGATATTATTTTGGTTTAATTCATCAGGTAATTGGTTATCATTGTGAACGAATTGCTGAATTAATTCCGCCAGAAACATCAGAAGGTAGAGAACTGAGAAAGTTTTTAATTGATTTAGGTGGAAGTTTTATTAGTCGCACCTTAACATTTGCCCAGATCTTTCATAATCTACCTTTATATGTAAGAGATATTGGTAGTATTGAGAATATCTCAAAAATGTTTGCTTATATTTATCCAAGCCAATTAGCAGAACTTTTTGATGATGAGACAGCTTTTATGATGGTAGCAAGGGATGAATTAACAATGTTAATACGAGAGTATTTGGTTAGTAATGATAATATCTATGGTGGTGATTTTCTATCAGGGAAATATAGAGAGGAAGGTTGTTATTGGAACCCAGTATTTAGAGATAATTTTATTGATCGGTTAAGAGAAAAATTAAAAAGGTTGGGAATTGGTTTAAGTGAGGAAGATGAGTGGAAAATGTCTATGTTTTCCACTTATGCTGAAGGGATTGGTATTGCTACCCTAACTGATGGAGAGATTTTAGCCACTTCAAGACCAGTTGGACATATTCGTGATGTTCATCCTTTAATGCAGCTTTTATCAGCTAAATTTAATTGGTTAGGCGGTCGTGGAGAAAGAGATGTTGGTCATTTAATCAACAGATTTTTATTAGGAATGGATGTTGAGCTTTTAACTCATGAAAGGCCTCTTTTAGCCAGATTAATTAAAAAGAAAAAGTTTATTCCTGATAAGATTGCTGATTTAACCGAAAGGAGAATTGATGAATATGGAGGTAAGATGATTGAGGGGATGGTTGATGCATCTGGCGGAGATTTTCTGTTTGATATGGGTGGTCTTTACCAAGAGTTGATCTCAATGTTTACGGTGCCGGGAGCTTTAGATAGTTGGCATGGTTGGCGGGTACAGGGAGTAACTCTAGAGTTGAATAAGATATTTTCTTTAATATTTGATAAAAAGTTAGATGATGCATGGAAAAGTTGGAATGATAGTGATTGGCGAGATTTTTTTGATTTATCATTGGAACTTTATGGAACAACTTCAATATGGTGGCAGATAGGTATTGGTGGAACTGGAAATAGGGTTTCTCATGAGATAAAAAGGCTTTTTTTAGATCTTTGCGGAGGAGATATTAATAAGGTTGGACCGATGTATAATCAGCTGTCAGGCGATAGCGCTTTAGCTCCAGTTATTGATTTTCAGATTGACGACCCAAAATATAAAGGAAGAAAAATAAGCTTTTTAGAGTTGCGTCATCATAAAATGAATCAGCTAAGAGGCGAGGTTTTTTTTAGATTTTTACGAAGAAATCCAGGCGAGTTTTTAGCTCTTTTATCTCAGTTGGTGCCGGAGATTTTAAAGGATGATACCTTAATTTTTAAATCAGAAGCGGAAATAAGGAAAGTTTCAAAAGATGAAAAAAAAACAGAAAATGAGATTAATCAAGAATTAGCTAAGCGAGCTGCTTTAGAAAGACGTTGGGGAAAGGAGTTGTTTGAACTTTTTGGCAATCTTCATCAATGGTTAGGAGAGAAAACGATTAAATTTAATAATCCAACTACAGGTAAACCTTTTACCTCAAGAGAAAATGTTATTCTTATTTTTTAGAGAGAACTTCGGATGCTTTAGAGCGATTAAAAATTAGAAATGAACCTTTAAGAAGAGAGATTATTAAAATTGCTAGTGATCCTAAATTAACCAGTGAGGAAAAAAAAGCAAGAATTACTACTATAAGAAAAAAAATGCTTTATTTAAGAAAAGAAGATTTTAGTGAAGATACAGCTTTGTGGGATATTTTTGCCGGTAAAGGTGGATTTTTTGAGATCTTAACAAAAACCGAATATGAGAATGCTGATAATTTTTATACTCAATTAGGAGCTTATAATAAAGCAGCTAGTACGGGGAATCTTTTTTTTAAGATGGCTGAGGTTTGGTATCTTCGCAATGACGACCTAAATCCTTTTCCTTCAGATATAGCTTATTATGATATTTTTAAACACATTCCTTTCTCTGGAGAAAATGCTTTAAAGAGACTAATTGATGCTGATTGGGCAACTTATAAAGATGTAGTCACCCAGGTACCACAATTAGAAAAAATTCTTCTTAAGGCGGCTAATACTGGTGATTTTAAAGAGATATATGAACTTCATCAAAAGATATTTAATACTTTAAGTGGCTTGGTAGGGACGGAACATGCTTATAAAGCCAATTACATTCTTTCTCAGATTGTCATTCAGTTTTTTATGGAACATAGCGTTTTACGAGATCCGATATATAACTATTTGGCTCCGGTTAACTTTGTAATGAGAGCTTTAATTGGCAAAAATCGTTCTCTTTCCCGACTATTAACAGGTAATATTCATGCTTATTCAATGGATGCGAACGCAATTAGAGACTATTTGATTAAGTTGGGGACTGAGATGCATGTGATTAATCAAAAAGGAATTTATTCGGCTGAACAGTTAGAAAAGGTTTTTGAGGTGACAAAAGGCGAGTTTATTTTAGGCGATGTGGCGCCAAAATTAGCTTGGTTTATTATTATTTTCCTTATGTGGACCTATATTAAAAAGGCATTAGAAGAAGCTGAAGGAAAGAAAAAATAAAAAGTTGAAAAAAAATCAGTTTTTAAGTGTAATTAAATTATGAGTAAAAAATTTTTAATTAAATACTTAACAATAATCGTTCTTTTAATTTTTCTTTTTATTAATAATTCTTTTTATGTTTTAGCTCAAACAACACCTACATGGATACCAGTACCAACACCAACCTATGCTCTTTTTCAAGATCAGGGAAATGATTTTAATTATTTAAACCAATATGATGAATGGATTCAAAAACAATTTTTAGAATCTGAATTAAACTGCGGTAATATTGGTCAGGCGTGTTGTGGAAGAGCATATAGTCCTCAAATTAAATTAATTGATAATTTTTTAAGCTCAATTATTTTTTTCTTACCGGGGAGTTACGGATTAAGATCGCTTATTTCGCTACTGTTTCCGATTGCTGTTAGCATAATAAGTCCGATAATTGACACAGCCACTAATTTGCCTAATAGAATTTTAGGTTTTATTGAGGTGGAAACAAGAGGTTATTGCGCCCATGGTTATCCAAGCAATGAGTTTAATATTGATCAGTGTACTTGTGTTTCATCAGATAATTTGGCTGCCGGCAGGCTTTGCGGAGTTTTGACAAACAACAGCGAAAAAAACAAATGTTTTAATACGTGTATGAAAGATGGTAGTGGAGTTTGGACCGCTTTGGGTTGTTTTTCTTCGGATTTATCAACCATGATAAAAGAAAAAGTTTTTGGATTGGGAGTAGGATTAGCTGGTTTTATTGCTTTAATGTGTATTATTTATTCGGCCTTTCAACTTCAAACCTCTCAAGGTTCAACAGAAAAGATCAAAAAAGTCCAGGAGCTTTTGACTTCCTGTATTATGGGACTAATGCTGATTATATTCTCCGTGTTTATTCTTCGGTTAATTGGCGTAGATATTTTGAAGATACCGGGATTCGGGAAGTAGTTTATAATTTAGAAGATTATTTATTGCAGAATAAAATTTATAAAAAAGATGATTTATATTGAAGAAATTTTTAAAAGCTATTTAGAAAAAGGTATTGTTGGTTTTTAAAAAAATAAAAGATCCTTACCTTTTTTCTGAGTTGACAACCATTTTATCTTAAAGAATTAGTAGTTCAATTAATATTGAGAGATTGTTTTTATAGCTTTACAAATCTATTCTTCTCAAAAAGAATTCCATTCATTTTAGCTTTGGATGTTTTAAGATAGACAAATTTGAGTTAGTTGGGTATATTCTAAAGATTCAGAGGTTTGGAAATTTTTTATAGATTATTTTTGTTTTATAGGTATTCCTCCCTTCTCAATAAGTTGTTGAAAATATTCTTCAGATAATGGTGTTGGCGTACTTAATCCTAATTTCTTAGCAATTGGCTTTACAATTTTACCAATTCCAGGAGTTTGCGATAATGAGGTTATTTGACTTATAGCTCCCATACCACCACTGAAAGCAGCTCCGACACCACCAAAAAATGTTCCCAATCCTAAATTGATTGGTAAACCTTTAGCACCTAAAAGTTCTTTAATTAGTTTTAAAAAGTCAGGAATTAAAAGATAGATTCCCATACCTATTAAAGCAGCAATAGATTTACCATCAAGTCCATAGATAAATGGTGGCGCCCAAGTTGGTTGATCAACTGAAAAAGTTCGCATAATAATATCAGAGACAAGAATAAGAGTAATAACAACAATAAATCCTAAAAGATTAGCAATAAGATTTTTTAACCAAAAAGAAAAAGTTCCTTTGCCAGGAATCGCTTCAAAAACCAAAAGAAAAGGAGCAAAAATAATCAAAAGAATAATCTGAAGATAGTTCATAAAAAGAGCGAAAAATACACGAAAAATAAGAAAAAGAACGGTGAAAAAGACAAGAAGAGCTAAAAAAAAAGGAAAACCGAAAAGAGCAATTGAAATAAAAATAAGAACATCTGCAACTATACCTATTATATTAAGCAATGATCCTAAACTATTACCAAGAACATGAACACCATCAAAAAGCTCTGTTAATTGTTTAATAAGGCCCTTTTTGTCTCCACCAAGAAGTTCTTTAAAAATTTTAGTAAAAAATATTCCCGAAGCAATTTGTAAGGCAATAATCAAAATTGATCTTATTCCTTCAGGCATGATATTAAAAAGCGCCATTCCTACTCCTGCCATATTTTTAAAAAAATGCCTAGGAAAAATTTTCCCAAAAGAAGGGTTTAAGTATTGAGAGGCGATTTCAGCTGAAGACTGAGAGAGTTGAGGAGCAAGGATGCTGATAATAACAATAATAATTACATACATAAGATCAATTAAAAATCCGGCGATTGGAAAGGAAAAGGTGATTAGAATTAAAGAAACAACAATTTTTGGAAGGGAGTTTTCAACAGAGATAACAGTTTGTGGATTGAGTTTTGTCCGAAACATAATCATAAAACCAATAGCGATTAAAACCAAAACTAAAAGCATATAAGAAATATCGCGAAAAACCTTCCAGATATTCATAAAAGGCTTTATGGCAGCAAAACCAATGCCTTCGGCAGCATAGGTTTTGGGTATAAAACCAGCGTTTTGAAGACCTGAGTAGGCCCAATACATTCCTGAAGCTGGCAGATTAGTGTATGGAAGAACAATTAGCTTGGTAACAAAACCGAAAACTGAGTGATGAAAATTTTTATCGCCGTCTGATGGGTTGTCAGTGCAAGCTTCACCAATAAAACTACAGTACATTAGCCGATATAAAGCAATAAAAATTTTTCCCTGTTTAGTTTTTTTAAGTTGAGGATTATTGATTGTTTGATATATCTCTTGCCGATTTTTTTCTATCAAATTTCCTGTGTGTTTTGGTCTGTCTTTGTTGATAAAGTGAAGAAAAAGACTGATAACAAAAAAATAAACCGCTAAAATCAAAAACGCCTTTTTTAAAAAACCAAAGATCTTTTTAAATCCCAAAAGATAAAAAGAAGCCATAGTTTCATTAAAGCAAAAAAACAAAAAACAGTCAAGGAGTTTTGTTATACTTAAAATAAAAGAGGATCGATATTTTTATAATTTTAAAGTTTGGAAAAAGATATAAAAAGATGGAAAAAAATTTAAATAAAATTGTTGCTATTTTTTTAGTCATTATAATTATTATTTTATTTTTTTTATATTTTCTTTTGTCAAAATTAGGAAAGAGATTATCACCGATTAATCAAAAGAGAATTTCTCCTACAAAAATAGTTGGTTTTTATAAACAGGAAGGAAATACAAAAAAAATTGAAGAAAAGAACAATGAAATAATTACCAGCACTTTTGCTGGTGAAGATGGTTTTGGCGAAGATTTTATTGCGGTTTATAATATAAGAAACAATGAGCTGAAAAAAAAATTGCCTTTAAAAACAGATTTTTTTGAGATTTTTTATAATGAAGAAACAGGAAAATTTTTTGTTAATTTGAACTTGAATGTTTCCAATTCTTATAACCAATTTCTAAAGTGGTTAGCAATAAATGGTTTCAATTCTGATGATTTTATAATTAATCAAACAACAATTACTTTACAACCAACAATTTCCATTGTTAATCAAAATCAATTAAATTCTTTTTCTATGGTTGATAATATATTGCTTCCTTTTTTGAGAGTTTTATCTAATCTATCTCAAGATAATTTTTCTTCTGCAACAACATCCTATAATTTGTTTGAGAATTATAATTTCATTTCTCCAATGCCTATTTCTTCAACATCAGATATTTCATCTAATAATAATTTTACTCCTTCTAATTATAATCCTAACCGACGTGGTTGTTATACTCCAGAAAGATTCATTGAGGTTTATGCTGATGGTTTAACTCCTAATGGTCCGCCGAACTGTTATGCTAATGTTAAGACAAGGGTTGAATCCTATCTTGTAAGGATTCCATTTTTAGGATTAGCCAATATTCCAGTTCATAAAAAAACCGCCTCTTTTTTTAAAGCAGTAGATGAGGAATTAGCGCCTTATAAAGTTAGCGGTAGTACTTATCGTTTTCAACAAGGAAATTATACTTTTAAATTTTCCGGCACTTATGTTTTTCGTTGTAATGTTAATGCTAGTGGCAATATTGACCGGTTTGATCTTTGTAATTCTTCTTGTGTTTTATCGCCACACTCTTTTGGTTTTGCTATTGATTTAAATGCTGATACCAATAGAAATAAAAGTTCCACCTATGATATGCCGCCAGAAGCAGTGGCTGCTTTTAGGAAGTATGGTTTTCGTTGGGGAGGAGAATGGAATGACGCGATGCATTTTGAATACTTAGGAGAGATCTGCCCTCCTTAAGATTTTATTGGTTTTGATAATAATCCCAAACATATTGACAATAACTGCGATTACCAAGCCGGGAAAAACGATTAAAACAGGCGCTGCGACCATTATAACGAGTAATTGCTCGATAAACCTCTTCTTGTGTCCAGAAAAAAGGATTGGCGGCCCGGGCGCCGGTTTTAAGAAGAAAAGCAGCAGCATAAATACTATCTTTAATATTACAAGGATCAGGGGTGTGAGAATAGTCGCCATAAATATTGATTGCCTGACCATAACTTGCCCAAGCGTTGGGACAATAACCAGGAGCGCAACCAGGACAATTGTTTGTTCCAAACCGATCAACACCGGTGGTAAACTGCATTGGTCCTTTTTCCGAACAAGTATTAATAAAACAATTAGGAATGCTATTACCTGGTTGGCTATATAAAGAGATTTCTTCATTAGAATAATTAAAAGTAGAAGGAGACTCAACCTTCATTACTGCTTCTAAAATTTTTGGTGGGACACCAACTTTTGAACCAGCCTCTTGAAATAATTTAGAAAGGCTAAGAGAGATTAAAGGAGACGATGGTAGCGGTGAAATAGGAGGAGTTAATGATTGATTGGGAAGATTAGGAGAATTGTTTAATGGTTCATTAGCAGTTTGGTTATTTGATTGAGTGGTAGATAAAGAGGTAAGAATTCTTAAAAAATCAATTAACAAAGAAAAATTATTTTGAGGATTAGCTATGAATGTTGGATTAACCGAAGGAGAAGTAGTAATTTCTCTTGCTTGAATTGAGGTTTGAAGATGTTGGGAATACGAGTTTTCTTTAAAATCTTTGTATTCTGAAGCGTTTCTTTCATCTGGCTGATTGTTTACAAAAGGAGTAAAAATGACTAAATTATTATAAGAAAGAAGATTTTCTAAACCTTGTTCCTTTAACCAAAGAATAGCTTTTTCTTTTCCATCTTTGTTTTTGGGAGAAACAAACAAAGTATTTAAATAAGAAGAGTAATCAATAGAAAAATCAGTGTTTTCTATTGGTAGTTGATTTTGGAGATTATTTAATTTTTCTGTTTCCTGAAAAGAAAGGGTTTTATAACTTATATTTGTTTTTATTGACGAATCAGTGGAATTAGAGCTTGATAAAGAATTTGTTTTAGCCTCTTTTTGCAAATCAAGTTTTTCCGGAAGTTTATTTTTTGTTAAAGATAATTTTTGGTAAACAACAGATTTTTTTTTAAAGTCTAATTTTTTAAGCAAAAAATTTAATAAGATTAAAATAAAAAAAATGATGGTGAGAACAACAATTATTTTTTTCATTTTAGTTGACAACAATTAATTTTTTATTCATAATAAATCTATGACCGGTTTCTTTGATTTTATAAAAAAAGGGAGGGGGAACGCAAATCAAAATCAAACAGGTGTTTCTTTATCTTCTCAATCGTTTCAAAATCCATATCAAGCACAGAATATAGATCAAAATCAACAATCAACAAGAAAAGTAAGCTATTCGGGCATAGGACCAAATCCAGGCGATGGTCAACCATATTTAAGAATTATTGAGCCATCAAAAAACAATAATAATAAAAAACCAGCATCTTTTTCTACCCAATCTAATCAAGTTTTAAATAATTTAAGTGGTCAAAAAACCGCTTTTTTATCAACAAGTTCAGCAAAAACAAACAATGATAAAAAAAGCGATTTGGATCTGATGACTCATCTTACTCAACGAGCTAATAGAATATTTCTTTCTTCTCAGACAAAAGCTAAGGAGTTATCAGCAAATTTTGTTGATAGCGAGCATCTTTTACATGGTCTTTTGTCTGATAACGAGATTTATAATCTTTTGATTGATCTAAAAATTCAACCACAGCTAATTGAAGAAGAGCTAAACAAAATTTATAAAAAAGAGAATAATCAAGGAATACCCCAACTTTCTCCCCGAGTAAAAAAAATTTTAAATGATTCCTTAGTGATTGCCAGGAAATTAGGTTTTGAGTTTATTTCGCCGGAACACATTCTTTTAGCCTTGTATGAAGAAGGAGAGGGGGTTGGTGCTAGAATCTTGGCTAAGTTGGGTTTAAAAAAAGAAGAGCTTAATAAAAAAATTCTTGGAAAAAAAGAAGGATTGGATGAAGGAAAGAAAAAATTAGAAAAAAAGAAAAGTGTTTTGGAAGAGTTTACCATTGATTTAACGGTTAAGGCGGCGCAAGGTCTTTTGGATCCAGTAGTGGAAAGGTCAGAGGTGATTGAAAGAGTGATCCATATTTTATCTCGTCGAACAAAAAATAATCCGGCTTTAGTCGGCGAAGCTGGTGTTGGAAAAACCGCTATTGTTGAGGGCTTGGCGCAAAAAATCGTTGCCAAGCAGGTACCAGAACCGCTTTTAAACAAAAAACTGCTTCAATTAGATTTAATGAATATTTTAGCTGGCGCTTCTCATCGAGGCGAGTTTGAGGAAAGAATGAAGAATTTAATTGAAGAAGTAAAAGAGAGCCAAAATCAAATAATTCTTTTTATTGACGAAATTCATAACATTGTTGGCGCTGGTTCCTCGGGTGAGGGAAGTTTAGACGCTTCTAATTTTTTAAAACCAGCTTTAGCCAGAGGTGAGATTCAGTTAATCGGCGCGACAACTTTAACTGAGTATCGAAAATATATTGAGAAAGATCCAGCACTTGAGCGACGATTTCAATCAGTATTAGTGCCAGAACCAACTGAGGAACAGGCGATTAAAATGTTAAAAGCGACAAGAGACAAATACGAAGTATTTCATCGGGTGAAAATTCCTGATGAGGCGATTGAGGCGGCGGTTAAATTTTCTAAACGTTATATAGGTGATAGATTTTTGCCAGACAAGGCAGTTGATTTGATTGATGAGGCAGCTTCAGCTGTTCGTTTACCTTTAATTTCTTTACCAGAAGAGATTACCTCTTTACAAACAAGAATAAGTGAGTTAAATCAAGAATTAAAAGAAACTGAGAAAAAAGGCGATGGGGTTAGGGCAAGAATTTTAAGATCAAAATTAGATGATTTAACCTCGGTTTTAAAAGAAAAACAAGAAGAATATAATCTGAAAAAATCGCAAACAACTACTGCAGTGACCATTGAAATAATTAAAGACATTGTTTCTCGCTGGACGGGGATTCCTGTTTCTAAAATTACCTCCTCTGAATTAGAAAGATTGGCTAATTTGGAAAAAATTATGCATGAGCGATTAATTAATCAAGAAACAGCTGTTTCGGCAGTGGCGCAGGCAGTTAGACGCGGTCGTGCTGGTTTAAAATCACAAACAAGACCGATTGGTAGTTTTGTTTTTTTAGGACCAACCGGTGTGGGAAAAACCGAGTTGGCAAAAACCTTAGCTGATGTTTTATTTGGTCAAGAAGAGGCAATGATTAGGTTTGATATGACTGAGTATATGGAAAAACATGAAGTGGCTAAGCT
>JAOAEC010000008.1 GCA_026416975.1 Patescibacteria group bacterium
GGATTATGTTGTCCATCAGCATCAAAAGTAATAATAATTTCAGGATTTTTTAATTTTGCATATTCAACACCAGTCTTTACAGCTGCTCCTTTGCCACGATTTAAAATATGTCTTAAAACTATTACTTTTTCTCTTTTTGCTTTTTCAAAAGTTTCATCTTCTGAGCCATCATCAACGACGATAATATTTTTCCAGCCTTCTTTTTTGATAGAAGCAATAACCGATCCGATAGCTTTTTCTTCATTAAAAGCAGGTATGATGATAAAGACTTTGTCTTTTTTGATCATTGAATTTTTTTAACTAAAAAAATTCTCTTTTATTTTACCAAAAAAAACTAAAACTCTCTTATAAACTCTTTAAAAAATTTTTCTAGCTTTCAATTGCTATTTTTTCCCATGATTTGACTTTTACATTTTTAAAAACAAAATCTTCTTTGTCGGTAAAATATAGCTGATAAACCGCAGATTTTTTAGTCAATTTTTGAAAATATAAAAGATTTTTGATTAAATCTTCGTTAAAAGTTGAGGAAACTTTAAATTCAATCGCATGAATTTTATTGTCCAGTTCATAAATGAGATCAATCTCTCTTCCTGTTTTATCCTGCCAGAAATAAAAATTTATTTTCAGATTTTGATAAAAATTTTGTTTTAAAAACTCGGAAACACAAAAATTCTCATAAATATTTCCGTATAAAGGATGGGTTTTTAGGTGAATAATGTTTTTAATATCTAATAAAGCACAAAGCAGACCCGAATCTAAAAAATAAATTTTTGGTGATTTTATAATTCTTTTATTAAAATTTTTATAGTATGGAGGAATTAAAGTGATAATATAAGTCGCCTGAAGAATGGATAACCAATTTTTGATTGTGTTAACCGACACTCCCACATCGCTGGCAATCGAGGATAAATTTAAAATCTGGCCGCTTCTTCCTGCCAAAAGTTTTAGAAATCTTTGAAAATCAAGAAGATTGCCGATATTTTTTATCTCTCTGACATCTTTTTCAATATAAGTCTGAAGATAGTCTTGAAACCATTGAAATGAGTTAAGATTTTTATCATAGATTCTGGGATAGAAACCTTTTAAAATAAGTCTGTCTAAATCGTTTGTCCAAAACTTTGTTTTTTTAAGCTCAACTATTGAAAAAGGCAAAAGAACAAAGATAGCCACTCGTCCTGCTAAAGTCTGAGAAACTTTTTGCGATAAAACAATATTTTGAGAGCCGGTAAGAACAAATCTTTTTTTTGGATTTTCATCAACAATTGTCTGAATATAGGAAAACATTTCCGGTAATCTCTGTATTTCATCAATAATTAATTGATCGTTGCTCAGTAAAACTTTTTTTGGATCAGAAGCAAAAAGCAGACGGACATCCGGCGACTCTAAATTAAAATAAACAAAATCGGCAAAATATCTTTTTACTAACGTAGTTTTACCTGACTGACGAGGACCGGTAATAAAAATTACCGGATTTTTTTTAATTGTTCTAAAAATTAGGTCAATAACTTTTCTTTTTACCATAATTTATATTATAAACTGGACAATTTTGCATTGCAACTGCAAATTAGTCCTATTAACTTCTTTATAATAATAACGTCTAACTATCATTATAGACTTTAGACTTTAATTTTCAATTTCTAATTGTTAATTGTAATTTTTTTGCCCGCAATCGCTGAAGCGATAGCTTCTGCAGGCGGGTAACTTTTGACTTTTAACTTTTAACTATAGCTTTGATCTTTGATTTTTGATTTTTGATTTTTGATCTCTTTTACCAACCGCTGATTTTTTATTAAATAGGATAATTTTTAGATGACAAATAAAAATTTATTATTATTAAATAGCTAAGTTTTTATATTGATAATTTAAAAAAACGGTTTTGATTATTGCCGTAAATAAAAGAAGTCATAATAATTATGTCATGAAATCTATCCCTCTTATCTTACCAAAAAAAACCAAAATTCTCTTATGAACTCTTTAAAAATTTTCTAGCTTTCAATTGCTATTTTTCCCCGTGATTTAATTTTTACATTTTTAAAAACTCCTTCACCCCTCTGATTCCAACTAACACCAAGCTTGAAAAACCAATCAAAATGAAAAATGTTTGCCAATTAATTGGTTGGGTTTTGAAGATTTGTTGTAAAAAAGGTTGATGAAGTAATAGTGGTTGGAGAACAAAGGGAAATATAAAAGCGATAATAAAGATTGGTTTAAATAAAAGTTTATAGTTTGAAGCAATATGGCGGTGAGAAAGAAAAAGATCAATCAGAATAAACTGCTGGATAAAAATAATCGCTGAAAAAACAACGGTCGTATTATTTTTTATAAAAAGAGAGAATCCGGCCAAAATCATTGTTAAAAAACCAACGGAAAAGATATAATGAAAATCAACTTTATCTAATATCTCCAATGTTTTTCTTGGTGGTTTTTCAATAATTTTTTTATCATCAGGCGCAAAAGCTAAAGAGATTGCTGGTAAGCCGTCTGTGGCGATATTAATATATAAAAGTTGAAGGGGAGTGGGGACAGGAAGTTTAAGAAGAAGAGCGCTGATAATGTAAATTACTTCACCAATATTGCATGATAATAAATATTTAATGGCATTTTTTATGTGAATAAAAATATTTCTTCCTTGTTCAATAGCGTCAATTAGAGTGGCAAAGTTATCATCAGTGATGATAATATGAGCCGTATCTTTGGCAACATCAGTGCCGGTTTTTCCCATGGCCACGCCGCAGTCAGCCTGTTTTAAAGCTAAAGCGTCATTAACGCCATCGCCAGTGACTGCCACTACTTCGCCTAATTTTTGATAAAGTTTAACCAATCGATATTTATCTTCCGGAGAAGTGCGGGCAAAAATTTTTACCTTTGGCAAAATTTTTAAAAGTTCTTGATCTGAATATTTGTTCAAAATTTTTCCTGACAAAATATCTTCTCCTTCTTGAATAATCCCAGTTTCAATACCAACGGCTTCAGCAGTTAGTTCATTATCGCCGGTAATCATCACCACTTTAATTCCGGCTTTTTTTGCTTTTTCAACCGCTTCTTTGACTTCTACTCTGACTGGATCAGCGATCCCAACAAAACCTAAAAAGATCTGATTTTCTTCTAAATTTTTATCATCGGTTTTTTTATAAGAAAAAGCAATCATTCGAAGACCTTTTTGGGCAAATTTTTGAAACTCTTTCTCGATCTCCTTTCTTTTAGTTGGCGTTAAAGGTTTAATCTCTTCACCAATCTGAATAAAATTTGAGATTTCCAAAATTGCCTCTGGCGCTCCTTTAGAAAAAACTAAGTTTTGAGTTTTGACATTTGAGTTTTGAGCTTTGATACTCATCCTTTTTGTCACTGCTGAAAAAGGAATTTCTTCTTCAATCTGCCATTTTTTTCGTTCTTCCTCATAGTTTATTCCCAAATCTTTGGCCATTAAAAGCAAAGCACCTTCAGTGGTGTCGCCAATGACATCCATATCGCCATGGTCAACTTTAAAAACCAAAGAAGCAGTTGAGTTAAGACATGAGTTAAGAAGAATTTTTTGAAAAGGATGATTGTTAATGTGAGGAGGAGAAGAGATATCATACTCTTTTTCATCAAGCCAGATTTTTTTTACCCGCATCTGATTCGTGGTTAAAGTCCCGGTTTTGTCAGTGGCAACTAATGTTAAAGATCCCATTGTTTCAATCGCATTAAGTTTGCGGACAATGGTTTTTCTTTTTGCCATCCGCTCAACACCAATTGAAAGAATAATTGTCATTACCGCCGGCAGTCCTTCAGGAACAGCAGCGACCGCTAAAGAAACTGCCAAAATAAAACTTTCAACCGTGTTTTTTTCTTTAATAAAAGACAAAAGAAAAACAATCAAAGAGGCAATAATTCCGATGATTCCCAATTGTTTAGTAAAAACCTCTAATTTTTTTTGAAGAGGCGTTTTTGCTTCTTTAATTGAGGACAAAGTTTTGGCAATCTGACCAAAACGAGTGTTTGAGCCAGTTTTTGTCACCCGCATAAACCCTCGACCGCGGGAGACAATGGTGCCGGCGTATAATTGATTGTCCATAATTTTAAATTTAAAATTCAAAATGTAAAAATCAAAATGACAATGTAAAATGTAAAATTTTTTTATTTTTTACCTTTTAATTTTAATAAACTACTTGCTAAAATATTAGCGATTTCATTAACTTCTTTTAAAATTTCATTAGATTGTTTGACTAAATTTTCTTCATTTACAATGTTTTGAATAATATAAATCCAATATTTGGTTTCATTTGCTGATTTTAAAGCTGTTTCAAAATAATGAATATAGTCTTTAGTTGAACTTGATGATTTTGCCTCAATTACATTAGCTCCAATTGATGTTGTTGATCGAACTAATTGATCTAATATTGAGTAAAAAATAATGTGTTTTTTTATTGATTCTGAGAATTTAATAACTTTTATTGATAAATTAATCAATCTTTTTATAAATTCCTTTTTGAATTTTTCTCTGTCATTTTGCATTTTGATTTTTGATTTTTGAATTTTTAGTTACTGGTAAAGATTCTCCAGTCAATATCGCTTCATTAACCTCTAAATTCATTGCCTGGAGAGCTTCGCCGTCAGCTGGGATTCTCGTTCCTTCTTCTAAATAAACAATATCACCAGGGACCAAGTATCGGCTATCAATTTCCTGCTCTTTGCCATCGCGGATTACTCGAACTTTAACGACCGTCATTTTTTTTAAAGATTTTAAAGATTTTTCTGCCTGATATTCCTGATAAAGGCCAAAAAGAGCATTAAGAATAACAATCGCTAAAATAAAAATAGCATCTAAGATCTCGCCAATAAAAAAAGAAATTCCTGAAGCGGCAATTAAAAGCAAGATCAAAAAATTGTTAAATTGAGAAATAAAAGACTTTAACAGAGTAAATTTTTTTTCCTCTTTAATCTCATTAGCGCCATAGGTTTTAAGAAGTTTTTCTACCTGATGGGTAGTTAAAGACAAATTTTTAATTTTTTCCGGGTCCATAAATTAATTATAAATTAAAAATTCAAAATTCAAAATGAAAAATCTTTTCTTCTTCTTGTTAAGAGCAATTTAACAACTAACATCTAACATCTAACGTCTAACACTTAACATATAACATCAACTATTAATTTCTAATTTTCAATTTTTATTAAATTCAATTTATTAATTATTAATTTATTAACTATTGAATAAAAATTGATTTATTAGTTTATTAAAAATTATATCCTTGACAAACAATAGTTATTCTATTATCCTGTACATATATGTACAAAATAGATAAATTATTAAAGCAGGATGAGAAACTTTTTCATACCCAGGATTTACGATTAATCTGGGGGATAAGTAACAAGAATACTTTATATACAACTATTAAGCGTTATATTCAAAAAGGCATTCTTATTCCTATTCACAAAGGCTTTTATTCAACTTTGCCTTTAGAGAAAGTTAATCCAGTAAGACTTGGAATCGGCTATCTTCATAGGTTTTCTTATTTAAGCGGCGAGAGTGTTTTGGTTAAAGAGGGAGTGATTTTTCAAAAAGAAAACTATATTACTTTAATGTCTTCAGTTTCCAAAAAATTCACGTTAGGAAAAAACAGTTTTTTAGTAAGAAAAATGAAGGATGATTTTTTATACAACGACGGCGGAATTGAGGAAAAAGAAGGAATAAAAACAGCCAGTTTAGAGCGGGCCGTGGCCGATTTGCTTTATTTTAACCCTAATTATTATTTTGATAATTCAAAGAAAATCAACTGGAAGAAAGTAAAGGAAATTAAAAAAATAGTATTTGGTAGTTAAAAATTAACCGCCTGTAAAAGCTATTGCTTTAAGCGATTGCGGGCAGGAAAATTAAAAATTGATAAATATGCTTTTGCCGAAAAAAGAAGATACTTATCATAAAATCCAGCTTATCAGACTTTTGACTGAGATTTTAGACAGCGAAATCTCAAAAGATATCTATTTTAAAGGCGGAACTGCTGCTACTATGCTTGGTTTTTTAGACCGGTTTTCCTTAGATTTAGATTTTGATTTGTCAATTGGCGCCGATAAAAAGAAAATCGATAAAGTTTTGCGGATGATTTTCCAAAAACTTGATTTTAAAATTGAAAAAAAAGCCGGAAAGACTCTTTTTTATGTTTTAAAATATCCATCAAAGCCGGGTTTAAGAAATAGTTTAAAATTAAGCATTGTTGATAAAGCCTTAAAGTCTAATCAATATGATAGTTTTTATCTGCCTGATGTTGACCGGTTTGCTATTTGCCAGACCAAAGAGACAATGTTTGCTCATAAGTTAGTAGCAGCGACTGACCGCTACAAAAAATACCAGACGATTGCCGGTCGAGACTTATACGACATTCATTATTTTTTTCTTCAAGGGTATGAGTTTAATAGTAATGTGATTATTGAGCGAACAGGCAAAAAACCAAAAGAGTATTTAAAAGAATTAGCTGATTTTATTGAGAAAAAAGTTAATGACAAAATAATTAATGAAGACTTAAGCTTTTTACTGCCTTATGAGAGATTTAAAACGATAAGAAAAGTTTTAAAAAGGGAAGTGGTGATGATGTTGAGGGGAAGAATATAAAATATATTTTTAAAAAATACCAATTTTAATTGTTTCTTCTAATGTCCACGTATTTTGATTTACTTCTAATCTCATTCCAAATTTTTCAAAGACTATTTCTAAAATAGGATTGCTAAGATTTTCGAGTAGATCAGGTACTGTTTCTAGCTCCCAAGAATTAAATTCACAAATTTTATCAGGAGTATCTCCTGTTTTTCCCATCACCTTAATCTCTCTATTTCCCATAACCATAACTTTTAATGAAATTTGAGGATTTTCGTCGTCTGTGAACTCTATTTGATATAGAGGGTCAGTAAAACCATTAGCCGCTCTTTGTTGAGGACTTTGTAAAAAACTAGTATGTGTCACTTGGTACGGATTTCCTTCTTTAGTTTTTCCTTGATAATGATTAATAACAGCATTATATGGTCTTCCTAATCCAACCATAAATCTGTCAGTTCTTTCATTAGCAGTAAGAGTAAGTGGTAACTTAACAAAGACTGTTGAAAGTTCTTGTGCAAACCAAGCTGTGCGAGATAAAACATCTTTACGTCTTTCTAAATATTCGATCATTGTTTCTCTATTTGTTTTCATTTGGGATGCTTCTGGGGGTATAGTAGACATAGTAATTGAATTTTACTTCTTCTTCTTCTTCTTCTTGTCAAGAGCAATTTAACAACTAATATCTAACGTCTAACACTTAACATATAACTTATAACATATAACATCAACTATTAATTTCTAATTTTCCCTGCCCGTAATCGCTGAAGCGATAGCTTCTGCAGGCGGGTAATTTTCAATTTCTATTAAATTATTAATTTATTAATTATTGAATAAAAATTGATTTATTAATTTATTAAAAATTAGTTTAGCGGGTTTTGAGGGTTAAAATTATTATTAATTTAGGATTTAGAATTTAGGATTTATGATTTATGATTTTTAATATTATTTTAATATCTGCTTTACTTTGTCAGTTATTTCGATAAGATCGTTTTTCGTCGGTTTTTCTTTATTTATTCCTCCAAAATACTTTAAGAAACCAAAGGTATCATAGCCAGGAAGAGAGAACTCACCAATAATTTTGAATCCTTTATTTTTTAACTTTTTTCTTAATGACAGATGCCAGAAAAATTTAAAGGAAGGTAAGCCGGCGGTTGAAAAAATAATTGCTTTCTTATTATTTAATTTCGGTATTTGATCAATTAATTTAAATAATAGTTGATGGTGTTTGCCAAAATAAATTCCTGAACCAAAGCCAATAATTGAGTATTTTTTAATTTCTTTTTTTATCTTTGAGAGAGAATTAGTTTGAAGATCAATAATTGAGGCTTTTAATTTTTCTTTCAAATAAAAAGCCAATTTTTTAGTATTTTGATGGTGAAAAGAGAAATAAATAATTAAAATCTTCACTTTTTATTCTTTGTAATTTTAACGACCGTGTTAATTTGTGAATTGGGAATATAAATCAGATTATTGTTTTTATCTTTTAAAATAATCATTCTCATGGTGATTTTTTTTACCTCGCCCTCGAAAGCGCCGATTTGAATGTGGTCTCCAACATTAAACTGATCTTCAACTAAGATAAAAAAACCAGAGATTAGATCTTTAATCAATGTTTGACTACCGAAAGAGATCGCTAATCCCAAGACACCAGCACCGGTGAGAATCGGTAAGATATTAATTCCATACAAAGAAAGAATCATTAGCAAAAGAATAATAAAAAGAGCAAAATCAACAACGTTTTTTAAAAATCCTTTGATGGTTTGGGTTTTGGCAATTAATTTTTCTTTTGAAATCGTGTTTTTAATTTGAGCAAAGGTTTTATCGATTAATTTTTTAATTAAAAAAGAGAAAAAAAAGTAAAGAAAGATAATCATTGCTGAAACAATTATTTTATTTTGAAAATTTTTTTCTGTCATATTTTTTTGGGTGATCGATGGAATTTGAACCCGCCACATACAGCTTCACAGGTTGTCGCTCTACCATTGAGCCACTATCACCAGTTTATTTTTATTTTATCATTTTTTAGATTTTTTGTTCAAGAAGGTTAAGATTAATCAACTTTTTCTTTTTTTTTGATGACCTCTAAAATTATTGGTATCAATGAGATTAAAATAATAGCGATGACTACTAAAGAAAAATTTTTTTTAATAAAAGGGATATTGCCAAAAAAATAACCAGCGCCGATAAAAAGACTGCACCATAAAACTCCGCCAATAATGTTATAAAAAATAAATTTTTTATAATCCATCTGACCAGTGCCGGCGACAAAAGGAGCAAAAGTGCGGATAATAGGGACAAAACGAGCCAAGATAATAGTTTTTCCGCCGTGTTTTTTAAAAAATTCATTGGTTTTTTTAATATGATTTTCATTAATAGGAATTTTTGGATGACCAACAATTTTTTCGCCAAAAAAATGACCAATCCAGTAATTGCTTGTGTCACCCAAGACAGCAGCCAAGATTAAAATTAAAAGCAGTAAAGGAAAGTTAAAAGCGCCAAGAGAGGCAAAAGCACCAGTGGCAAATAAAAGGGAGTCGCCTGGTAAAAAAGGAGTAAAAACAAGACCGGTTTCCAAAAAAATAATCACAAATAAAATAAAATATGATAAAGCGCCATAGGTTTGAATAATCTCTCCTAAATGTTTGTCAATGTGTAGAACAAACTCAAATAAAAATTTGATTACTTCCATAGAGTTAAAAAAATTATAACATTTTTAAAACTTAATTTTTCCAATTAAAAAATTGTTTTTGATTTCTTCTATTTTAACATTAACAATCTTTCCCGGTGAAAGTTTTTCTTTTCTTATTAAAATCGGTAGCTGATTATCTAAAAGCCCCTCCCAAAAATCATCAGTTTTTTTATTTAGGATTAAAGTGGTGGTTATTCGATTTAAATTTTTTTCCAAAAAAAGTTGATATTTTTTTTGAGAGAGTTTTCTTAAAATTTGAGAGCGGATTTTTTTTGTTTTTTCCTCTGGTTCTTTAATGTTTTTTGTCATATAAAAAGCAGCAGTGTTTTTTCTTTTGGAAAAACGAAAAATATGAAAGCGAGAAAGGGGTGATTTTTCTAAAAACTGATAGGTTTTTTCAAACTCTTTTTCTGTTTCTCCTAAAAAACCAACAATAATATCAGTAGCTAAGAAAGAAAAAGGATTAATTTTATAAAGACTATTTAACTTTTCCATTATTTCCTCTTTTTGATAACCGCGTTTCATTAAATTTAAAATGGTATTTGAGCCTGATTGAATGGGAATATGGAAGAAATTAACAAGCCGATTAGTTGTTAAAATTTTTTGATAAAAATTTAAGAATTGGAGATTAATTGACAAAGGATGAATTGAACCAAAACTAATTCGGGGGATGGTAGTTTTTTGAATAATATTTTTAATTAAATCAATAAAAGTTTCTTTAGTATCATAGCCAAAAGCCTCGGTATTAATGGCGGTTAAGATTATTTCACTAACTTGTGATTGATTTTGGTTTATATAATCTACGATGTCATTGATTTTAATTGACTTAGGTAAACCGCGAAGATAGGGGACAATACAATAAGAACAAAACCGTTGGCAGCCGTCTTGAATCTTTACCAAAAGCCGACCTGAGGATAAAAATTTACTAAAAACTGCTAGTTTTTGGCTTTTCCTAACAAGCCAATTCTGACCTACGAGGTCAGAATTGGCTTGATGGGATAAGCTTTTTTGAATGATTTTTATTAATTTTTCTTTGTTTTGATTATTGATGAGAAGATCGATTGGCAAATCTTTTTTTAAATTATTGATTATGTTTGTTTTTTGCCAATAAGTAGCGACACAGCCAGTGATAATAATTTTTGTCTGGGGAAGTTTTTTTTTAATCTGATAGATTAAGTTGCGACACTCGCGTTCCGCTTTTTGAGTGACAGCACAGGTATTGATGATGTAAAACTGGGGATTTTTTTTATCATAAACAAAGCCTTTTTCAATCAGCTCTTTGTCAATTTTTTCTTTTTCCGCTTCATTAACCCGACAACCAAAAGCAAAAGAGCAAAATCTCATTGAAAAATTATACTACAACTTTAATTAAACTTTAGTGAATTTTTTGGATGCGATCACATCCAAAAAATTCACTAATGATTTTTATTTAGATTGTTGAGAAGATATAAAAATTATTTTTTTTGATTTTATTTTTTGACATAAAATTTAACATAAAAAGCGTAGAATTTTGTATGCCGATCGCACCTAAAAATTCTACGTCTTTAGGTAAAGAGCTAGAAAAGTTTAAGAAAAATTAATAAAGAGAAATTAGAGAAATTAGAAATTGTTATAAGAATAAGAAGCTGAAAAAGGCTGTTGATAAGCCTAGAAGACTTCCGCCAATAATATCGGTTGTCCAATGTTCGCCTAAAGAAACTCGGGAGAAAAGCATTAAAAAATTAAAAACAAAAAGCAATATAATTAAAAAAAATTTAAACACAGGCTTTATTTTTGATTTAAAAATTAAGTAGATAATTAAACTTACTACAAAAACAGTACGCAGCGAATGTCCAGATGGATAAGAATTTCCTGGTTGAATGTATGATGAAGGGAAGTTAAAAAGTAGTTTATAACGATGAAACATAAAAGGAGGACTTGGATGAGATAAAAAAGCTTTGCCAAAAACTTCGATAATATGAGCGCTTAAAAAAGGGAAAAAAATTAAGAATGAGATTATTTTTTTGCGAACGAGAATAATTAATAAAATTATTAAACTATAAATTTCAAAACTACCAATCAGGCTAAAGTATGATAAAAAACAATCATATTTTTGTGGTAGATGATCTTGGATTTTAACAGTTAAATCAAAATCAAGCTGATTAAAAAAATCTTTTTTGACTAAATAAGAAAAGGCAAGAAAAAAAAGAAAAAACAAAAAAGAAAATTCCAAAAATAGCCAATTTTTCTTCTTCATTTTTTAATTTTAACAAAATATTGGTTTTATATTTTTTTTTGAAATTAAGAGTAATATCAAATTTTAGCCACTAAATTTAATAATTTGTTAATTTGTTCATTAATTGATAACTCTATATTATTATACCGCCAGACATATTTAAGCAAGATAAAAAGATAATCTTTGTTTTCTAATATCACCTCTATCTGCTAATTGTCTTTTTAAATAACCAAAGAATCCTTCTAAACCATTAATATGATTGTTTTTGTTTTTTTTATCAACATATTCTTTTTCATTATGTTTTACAGTTCGGTGAACATAACCTCTAGTTGCCAATCCTGTATATGCTCTCCAAGTATTATAACAGATAATAGTATCCTTTTTTACTTTCTTTTCTATAATAGGAATTAGATCTTTTGCTTCAACATCAGGGACTAATTTAGCAAATACTTTACCAGAACGGGCTAAAATAACAAAGACAGGTTGTTTGGTAGTGCCAAAACCTCTTTTGCTTTCTTTACCTTTTAATCCTTTCTTTATTAACTGTTTCCTCCTCTTATTTTTCTTTTGACCACCCAAATAGGTTTCATCAACTTCAACTATACCATCAAAAACATCAGGAATGTCTTTTGCCATAACTTGTCTTATTAGATTTAAAGCTTTAAGGACTTTATATTTGCTTATTCTTGTTTTTTTAATGATGATATTAATTGAATGGCATCTTAAAAACCATTTTAAAAAAGCCTTCCATTTATACCTTGAAAGATTTATTCCACTCAATTTCAACTTAAATTCATAAAGGCAATTTTTACCCCTTATTTTGCCTCTTCTTACCTTTCAAAAACTATTTCTAGAACATCTTTTACATTTAGCTTGATACATTACCACGATTTTATCATAGTTAATGGCTATTTTTAAACATTACCCATATATATGTGAAAAGTGAAAAATAAAGAAAAATGTATTAAAATATTTTTTATGAGTACGATTTTTGGATATTTTTTAGGTTATAAAACTTTAGCGGAAAGAATTACAGAGTATAATGAAAAAATTAAACAAATTGAGTTTGCTCAAAAAAATCCAAAAATTCCTCCAAAAAAACAAGAAGAAATAATTACCGATATTAAAAAATATTCAAAAGCGACAATTGAGGATGTTTTTTATCAATTAGACACTTCTTTAGATGGTTTAAGTTTTTATGAGATAAAAAAAAGAATTTTTCAATATGGTCTAAATGAAGTAGAAGAAATTGAAAAAAACAATTTCTTTACTCGTTTAGGGAAAATTATTTTTAACCCATTAATTCTTTTATTTTTCTTTTTAATTTTTGTTTCTTATTTAACCCAAGATTATAAAACTGTTTTTGTTATTAGTTTTATGGTTTTAATAAGTGTTGTTTTGCGTTATATTCAAGAAACAAAAGCTTATAATTCGGCCGCTGCTTTAAAATCTCGCATCAATACTACCTGTACGGTTATCAGGGGAGGTAAAAAAAGGGAGATTGATTTAAAAGATGTAACCCCTGGTGATATTGTTGTTTTGTCCGCTGGTGATATTATTCCGGCTGATTTAAGATTGATTGAGGCAAAAGATCTTTATATTGATCAATCGTTTTTAACTGGTGAATCAGTGCCGGTGGAAAAAATTACCGATTTTAGTTTAGATGAAACAACTCATGTCATTGACTATAAAAACATCTGTTTTATGGGATCAAGTGTTTCTTCTGGTTATGGAAAAGGGGTGGTTTTTCAAACAGGAAAAAATACTTATTTTGGTAATTTAACTAAAAATATTAGCGGCAGGCGAACTGAAACAAGTTTTGATAAAGGAGTTGATAAATTTACCTGGTTGATGATTGCTTTTATGAGTGTGATGGCGCCAACGGTTTTTATTGTTAATGGTTTAACTAAAGACAATTGGTTTGAGGCTTTTCTATTTGGAATTTCCATTGCTGTTGGTTTGACTCCCGAAATGCTACCAGCAATTTTAACTTTTAACTTATCAAAAGGCACTGTTTCTATGGCAAAGAAAAAAGTGATTGTAAAACTTTTGAATTCAATGCAAAATTTAGGAGCAATGAATGTTGTCTGCACTGACAAAACCGGCACTTTAACTTTAAATAGAGTTACAGTAATTCATAGTCTGGATGGAAATGGAAACGAAAATCCTAAAGTTTTAAAATTTGCTTATATTAACAGTTTTTTTCAAACCGGTTTTAAGAATTTAATTGATACAGCTGTAATTTCTGAGGCAAAAAAAAGAAAAATTAATGATTTTATTTCTTCATATAAAAAAATAGATGAGTATCCTTTTGATTTTAAGAGAAAAAGATTGTCAATTGTTGTTGAAAATGAAAAAAAAGAGAAAATTTTAATCTGTAAAGGTGCGGTTGAGGAGGTGATGTCTGTTTGTCGTTTTTTAGAAACCAATCAAAACAAGCAGGTTTTATTAAAAGAAACTGATTTAAATAATATTAAACAATTAAATGAAAACTATGCTAAACAAGGATATCGAACAATGGTTGTTGCTTATAAAAAGATTTCTGAAAGATATTATGGGCATGTTGATAAAGACGAAAAAGATTTAATATTTTTTGGGATTATTACTCTTCTTGATCCACCAAAGGAATCAGCAAAAAAAGCAATAAGAAATCTAAGCGATTTAGGAATTACTGTTAAGATTTTAACCGGTGATAATGAACTGGTGACAAAAAAAATTGCCGCTGATGTAGGTTTGAACACGGAGAATATTTTATTGGGAGGGCAAATTCAACAAATGAGTGATGAAGAATTAAAAAAAATTATTGATAAAACAACAATCTTTGCTAAACTTTCGCCTGAAGATAAAAAAAGGATTGTTAAAATTTTAAGAAAAAAAGGGAATGTGGTTGGATTTTTGGGTGATGGGATCAATGATGCGCCGGCGCTTCGTGAGGCTGATGTTGGTATATCGGTTGATGGTGGAGTGGATATTGCTAAAGAATCAGCCGATATTATTCTTTTAGAAACAAGTTTATCTGTTTTGGCTGATGGGGTGGTTGAGGGAAGAAAAACTTTTGGCAATATTATTAAATATATCAGGATGGGAGCCAGTTCTAATTTTGGTAATATGTTTTCCGTTTTGGGACCAAGCATATTTTTACCTTTTTTACCAATGAGACCGGCACAAATTTTGGTTAATAATCTTTTATATGATATTTCCCAAACAGCCATTCCTCTTGATAGCGTTGATGAGGAATTTATGAAAAAACCTCGCCGTTGGCGGGTAAAAGACATTGCTCGTTTTATGATTTTTATTGGACCAATAAGTAGCATCTTTGATTATACGACTTTTTTTGTTATGCTTTATGTTTTTAATTGTTGGAATAATCCAGCTCTGTTTCAAACTGGCTGGTTCGTTGAGTCTTTAATCACACAAACCTTAATTATTCATGTAATAAGAAGCAAAAAAATCCCTATTCTTCAAACCATGGCTAGTTTACCATTAACCTTAATGACAATATTGATTATTAGTATTGGTGTATTTTTGGTTAATTCGCCTTTTGGCTATCTTTTTGGTTTTGTTAAACCACCTTTAATTTATTGGCCGATTTTAATATTAATTAATTTAAGTTATGTAGTCTTAACTCAAATCGTAAAGTACTTTTATATTAAAAAATTCGGTTATTATTAAGAAATTTTTTTTGTTTTTTAATATAAAATCATAAAAGTTTTAATTTGAAGAAGTATTTTAAAAAGATTTATGATTATTTTTTATGAATAAAAATATTATTGAAGTAGAAAATTTGATAAAAAAATTTAATGACTTCACTGCTTTTAATGATATATCTTTTTCAGTAAAAGAAGGAGAAATTTGCGCTTTTTTGTGGCCTAATGATGCTGGTAAAACAACCACAATCAAAATCTTAACTACTCTTTTAAAACCAACCAAGGAAAAAGTTCTTTTAAATAATTTTGATGTTATTTCTGATCCAAATAAAGTAAGAAAAAGTTTTGAAATTGTTTTTCAAGATCAAAGCCTGGATGATGAATTAACTGCTTTTCCGACTTCAGATAATGATCGGTCGGACGTTAGGTGGAGCAACAGTGGCAACAATTCAAGGATTAATTGTTTTTTTATTTCTTTTTTAGTTGGTTTTCGTTCGGCTAATATTTTATCATGCCTTTGGCTTTAATTTTTATTTTTTTAATTGCTATTTTTTTACCGCTTTAGGAACAGCAATTGCTTCGGTTTTAGAAGACATGCAGGGGTTTCAGTTGATTATAAATTTTTTGGTAATGCCGCCTTTTTCTTATCCGGCGCTTTGTTTCCCATTAAAAATCTACCACCGGTTCTTTTTTTGATCACCAAAATGGATCCTTTATCTTATGGAATTGATGGATTAAGAGGCGCTTTAATTAATTAATCTTACTATAGTTTATTTTTAGATTTTTCAGCCCTTTTTGTGTTAGTGGCATTTTTATTTATCCTGGGTTCTTGTTTATTTAGTAAAATTGAAATATAAAATTTATGAAAAAATCAATTTTTTATTGTTCTTCCTGCGGGCTTAAATTTGAAAATTTTGGTTTTAAAGTCTTCTGGCAGGATAAGATTTATGGTGCTTGCTGGAAGCGCTCAGCCATTTGTCCTAAGTGTAAAAAGCAAGTGGATGAGTATTTTCCCAAAAATAAACAGCAAAAAAATTTATCAAAAGGGGTTGTTCCAAGTTGTTCTTGTGGGGACGGAAGTTGTTACCATTGATTTTAAATATGTTAACCAAAGAAAAATTAAAAAAAATTTTAAAAGAGCTATTTTTAGCCTTCAAAAAAGCTCTCCGCGATTTTTTACCGTGTTGTTTAAAACAACTTTAAAATTTACTTTATTTTTATTGCCTTTTTTTTTACAATTATTTATTTGACTTATTTAATATGAAAAACCTGGAAAATTTTTTTAATCCTCAATCAATTGTTTTGATTGGCGCTTCAGCCAATAAAGAAAAAGTTGGTTATAATATTGCTCTAAATTTAATAGAAAATTATCAAGGAAAGATTTTTTTTGTTAATAAAAAAGGCGGTGAACTTTTTACTAAAAAACTATATAAAAAAATAACCGAAATTAAAGAAAAAATTGATTTAGTAGTTTTAGCAATTCCAGCAGAAGCAGTAGTTGAAATTTTAGATGAAATTGGTGGACTCGGTATAAAAAATGTTTTAGTTTATGCAGCTGGTTTTAAAGAAACTGGTAAAGAAGGAGAAAAACTAGAACAACTTTTATGGGAAAAGACAAAAAAATATCAACTTAATTTATTAGGACCAAACTGTATTGGTTTTATTAATGGAGATAAAAAAATCAACCTTACTTTTATTAAAGGAGTAAAAGAGATTTTTTCCGGTAACATTGGTTTTATTACTCAATCTGGGGCTTTAGGAAGCGTTTTAATTGATGTTTTTAACGAACATAAAAATCTTAATTTTTCTTATTTTATTTCTTTAGGTAATAAACTAATTATTAATGAAACAGACTGTCTTCAGTTTTTAAAAGATGATAAAAATACTGACGTGATTTTAATGTATTTAGAGAGCATAACTAATGGAAAAAATTTTTTAGATTTATTAAAAAAAACCACAAGAGAAAAACCCGTTATCATTCTTAAATCTGGTAGGACAAATGAAGGAGCAAAGGCGAGTTTAAGTCATACAGGTAGTTTAGCTGGTAACTATGAGATATATAAATCAGCTTTAGAACAAAATGGAGCCATGGTGGTTGAGAATTTAGATGAGTTCTTTATGATAACTAAAATTTTAAGTTATAAGCGTCAGCCACAAACTAATAATTTTTTGGTAATTACTAATGGTGGTGGTATGGGTATTTTAGCGATTGATAGTTTAATTGAAAAAAATTTAAACTTAATTTTGCTTAATGAAAAAATTAGGAAAGATTTGTTTCAAACATTAGGGCAGCGAAAAAAAATCAACTTAGTTAATCCTTTAGATATTTTAGGCGATGCAATAACACCAGATTTTAAAGATACATTTGAATCGATTTTAAAAAATATTAATGAAAAAGAACTAGGCGGAATAATAGTTTTAGTAACACCTCAATTTAATACTGATTTTCAAGCAATTGCCGAGTTAATTAATTTTTATCAAAAACAGACAAGTATTCCTTTTTATCCATTTTTTTTAGGAAAAAAATCAATTAAAGAACCTTTTAATTATTTAGAATCAAACAAGATTGGAGTTTTTACAACCATTACTGATTTTGCTTGTGTTTTGAAAAAAATTTTAAGATGGATAGATTATAAAAATAAAAAGAATAATAATTTTGAAGAGATGTCGATTAATAAAGAGAAAATTAAAGAGATATTAGATTTGAATATTAAAAAAGGAATAGTTAATCTTAATGATTCTTTAAAACTGCTTGATGTTTTAAACATTAATCAACCTAGATATTTTTTATATGACAGCAAGACTCAAAAAAATGAGGAATTGTTTGATAAGATAACATATCCTGTGGTAGTTAAAGTTTCTTCTGAAAAACACACTCACAAAACCGATGTTGGTGGTGTTATTTTAGATTTAAAAACAAAAGAGGAAACAAAGCAAAAAATTTTAGAAATTGGTGAAAAACTAAACGAGAAAAAATTTATAGTTCAGGAAATGGTTAAGGGGGTAGAGATAATTATTGGCGGGAAAAAGGATGATGTTTTTGGTGAAGTGGTAGCTTTAGGATTAGGGGGAATTTTTACAGAAATTTTAAAAGAAGCAATAATTTTTACTTATCCTTTTAGCGAAAGCGATTTTTTAACAAAATTGGAAGAAACGAAAATTAATAAAATTATTAGCGGTTTTCGCGGTTTCAAACCAGTTGATAAGAAAAAGATTTATGAGATTTTAATAAAGATAAACTTGTTAATGAGTAGTTTTCCTCAGATAAAAGAACTTGATATTAACCCATTGATTATAAACAAAAACGGCGAAATGTTTGCGGTTGATGGAAGGGTGATATTAAATGAGTAAAAAATAACATATCTTAACCTGGGCATAAAATTTTATGTTAAAATACAAAAATGAATCAGACCGAAGTAATAAAAAAATTTAGTCAATTAATTAGCTTTCAATCAGTTTCTACTGATTCAAAATATGCTAATGAAATTAAAAAAACGGTTAATTTTCTAAAAAATTGGTTGGAAAGTTTAGATTTTAAGGTTAGGATAATTAGTAAAAACAATTCTTCTCCCTTAATAATTGGCTCTTTTTTTAAAAAGAAAAATCAATTAACAATAGGGATTTATGGCCATTATGATGTTCAGCCGGCTGATCCGATTTCTCAATGGCAGACCTCACCTTTTGAGCTAATTTTAAAAAACGGAAAGTTTTTTGGTCGGGGAGTGGCTGATAATAAAGGTCATATTATTCAAAATTTAGCAGCAATTACTTCTTTAATTAAGGAAAAAAAACTTAAGAACAACATTGTTTTTATCTTCGAAGGCGAGGAAGAAACAGGAAGTATTAATTTTGAGAGTTTAGTTGATAAAGCCAAAGATATTTTATCATTAGTCGATGTTTTTTATATTACTGATACCGGGATGCATCGAAAAAATCAACCTCAAATTTTCTATGGTTTAAGAGGGATTGTTTATTTTCAGCTGACAATCAAAATTGGCAGTCATGATCTTCATTCTGGTGTTTATGGCAATCGAGTTTATAATCCAATTAATGTTTTGGCTGATTTGATTGTGAAAATTAAAGATACTAAAACCGGTAAAATTAAGATTCCTCATTTTTATGACGATTTTAGAAAACCAGACAAAACCGAGTTTTTGTTTTTAAAAAAGACCTTAAAAACTAATAAGGAGGAGATTAATGAGGCCGGTGTTTTTGGTTTAACTGAGATTGAAAATTTTGGCAGCATATCTTCAAAAATTTTTCCTTCTTTTGATTGTCATGGAATTTTATCTGGTTATACTAAGGAAGGTTTGAAAACCATTATTCCTAATCAAGCGATGGTAAAATTTTCTTTTCGCTTGGTTGAAAATCAGGACCCAGAGAAAATAGAAAAATTAGTTTTTGATTTTGTTAAAAAAAATCTATCAAAAGAAGTTAAATGGGATTTAAGATGTTTAAGTAAATCATCTCCATTTTATACTGACGTTAATAATAAATTAGTAAAAAAGACAGCAGAGATCTTAAAAAAAGTTTTTAAAAATGAGGTGCTATTTAATCGCTCTGGTGGTTCAGTACCGGCCGCTGAAGTTTTTCAACGGTTATTTAAAAAACCAATAATTCTTACTGGTTTTACCTTACCAGACGATAACGTTCACGTGCCAAATGAAAATTTTGATAAAGAAATGTTTTGGATGGGGATTGAGGCGTTAAAAAAAATTTATAATTTTAATTATGAATGAATTTACTGGTGATAATGCTGATTTATGTTAATTGTTGCGCGTTATATTAGGTTCGGTAACAATTACCAACACTTATATTGATTATCAATTAACTCCCAAAAACCCATAGATTATTTTTTTAAATTTACCCGGGCATTTATGATTTATCGGTTAAAAAACAAGATGGTAATTAAGATAATGAAAAATTTTTCATCATCTTTTTTATGATACCTTCTTTTTAAGGTGTTAACTCTTTTTTACTCGTTGTTTTAAAATAACGCGATCGCGTCAAAATATAACAACATTGGAAAATGTTTTTTAATTTAAAATCGGTGTGTTATAATTTTTTTTATGACCACTCAGGAAAAATTTAATCTTATTAAACAAGTTGGGGAAGAGATTATTGAGGAGAAAGAATTAATTAGTTTATTGGAAAGTCGAGAAGAATTAATCGCCTATGATGGGATTGAACCATCAGGCCAGCTTCATATCGCTCAAGGACTGTTGCGGACGATTTATATCAATAAGTTGATAAAAGCCGGTATTAAATTTAAGATGCTTTTGGCCGACTGGCACGCGATGGCAAACAATAAGATGGGTGGTGATTTGAAAAAAATTCAAATAGTTGGCCGTTATTTTATTGAGATTTGGAAAGCTTGCGGAATGGATCTGTCAAAGGTTGATTTTATCTGGACATCAGATTTAGCCAAAGATCCAAAATATTGGGAGTTGGTGATTAAAATTGGCCGTTCTAATGCTCTTCGGCGATTTATCCGTTGTGCTGAGATTATGGGAAGAGAAGAGAGTTTAGATAAGTTAACTGGCGCAATGATTATTTACTCTTGTATGCAGACAGCTGATATCTTTTATTTAGGAGCAAAAATCTGCCAGCTTGGTATGGATCAGCGAAAAGTTAATATGCTGGCACGAGAAATTGGTCCGCAGCTTGGTCTACCATTTGGCGGATGGAAACCAGTTGTAGTCTCGCACCATATGTTAAGGGGACTACAAAAATCTGAAATTCTAAATTCCAAATCCCAAACAAATTCAAATGATAAAAATTCAAAAATTGAAAAAACAATTGCCTTAAAGATGTCAAAATCAAATCCAGACAGTGCTATTTTTATGACTGATACTTATGAGGATATTAAGCGAAAAATCAATAAAGCTTATTGTCCTGAAGGAGTAGTTGAGGATAATCCGATTTTAGAGTATTACAAATATATTGTATTTGAGAGTTTAGCGAGTTTACGAGTTAAGAAGTTGTGCATTAAACGTCCGCAAAAATTTGGCGGCGATGTCACCTTGGACTCGTTTCAGGATTTAGAAAAAAAATTTATTAACAAAGAAATTCATCCGGCGGATTTGAAAGTTAATTTAATTGAATATCTTAATCAGTTAATTGAGCCAGTCAGACGCCATTTTGAAGAAAATCAAGAAGCCAAAGCTCTTCTTGAAAAAGTCAAGGCTTATCAAGTTACCAGATAGATTATAGATAATAAATTGTATTTAATTTGACATTTTTTTTTATTTTTGCTAAACTATAGTTATTATTGTTTTTCGCGGAAAGGTTGATCTCGCAACGTTGCGTCTATCTGCCTTTATCTGCGTTAGAAAAATCCAAAGGGGGTGAGAAATTTTAATGAATAAAAAGCTTTACGTTGGTAATCTTCTTTATGAGGTGACTGACGAGGATTTAAAAAACCATTTTTCCCAAGCAGGAAATGTTGTCTCTACCAATGTCATTCGTTTTCGCGATACCGGTCGATCAAAGGGCTTTGGTTTTGTGGAAATGGAAGACGAGGAAGGGGCAAAAAAAGCTGTTGATACCTTAAATGGCCAGGATTTTAAAGGAAGAAAGTTAGTTGTTTCTGAAGCCAGGCCGCCAAGAGAAAAAAAATTTGGCCAAAGAGGTTGAAAAAGAATGTTTTTATCTGCTAAGATAAGTTTATGTTAGTTTTTTCTATCATATTTTATCTTTTGTCTTTTTTCATTCTTTGGTTTGGCGCTGGTTTGATTATTAAAGGGACAGATGATTTAGCAAAAAAAATCAACCTTTCATCTTTTTCTTTGTCTTTTTTTGTTTTAGGAATGTTAACCTCGATTCCAGAGTTTTCTTTAGGAATAAACTCAATTATTGCCAAACAGCCGGAGATTTTTGTTGGCAATTTAATTGGTGGAAGCGCGACACTTTTATTGTTGGTAATTCCGATCTTGGCATTTTTAAATCGGGGGATAAAAATCAGTCATCAGTTAGACGAAAAAAATCTTATCTTTTCTTTAGTAGTGGTTATTGCGCCGGTTTTTTTTATCGCTGATAATTTAGTGACCAGAACCGAAGGAGTGTTTTTAATGATGATTTATCTGATTTTGGTTTACTTTATTGAAAAGAAAAAAGGGCTTTTGGAGAGAATAAAAGATGAGTTAAAAACTGAAAAAACTCATATTTTTGAGGACTGCTTAAAAATTTTTGTTGGCGTGGCGATTGTGTTTTTTAGCAGCAGATTTTTAGTGGAAAGGACTGTTTATTTTTCCCATCTTTTAAAACTACCGCTTTTTTTGATCAGTTTTTTGGTTTTGCCCTTTGGGACAAATCTACCAGAGTTTTCTTTAGCGGTTCGGTCAGTGATTTCTAAAAAAAACGAGATCGCGTTTGGCGATTATTTAGGGTCGGCAGCGGCCAATAGTTTTCTTTTTGGTTTTTTAACGTTAGTTAATGGTAAAAGGGTTAATGTTTCTCGCTACTCAATGATTACTTTGATTTTAATGATTTTTTCTTTTTTTCTTTTTTATCTTTTTTCTCGCTCAAAAAACAACATTTCTAAAGACGAGGCAAAGATTCTTCTTTTAATCTATTTACTTTTTGTTTTAGTAGAGATGATTATTTAATGATCATCTTTCTTTTTCTACCGGGCATAAGATATTTTTCGTTCCTTCTTCCGTTCCTTCTAAAGACTCTGCTTTTCTTCTTAAAAGCACCTAACAAATAGGTCCTAATAAAAAATCATTTTGGAAATGTCCACAATAATTTGTTTTTGTTTATGTCATTATATTTTTTTATTTTACTTCTTCTTGTCAATGAAAAAACATCTTGACAATAAAAATATTTTCTATTAATATAGAAAATTAGCTATAGTTAAAATTATAAATTTTAGAAAATAGACCTATTTTATGTTAAAAATAGAATATATTTGGCGCGATCTGCTTGATAGAGTAATAGAAAATCAAAATCCTTATTTTACTATTTTAGAGCTTTCCAAAAAATACCACTTTTCAACCAGTGTTGTTGATTATGCTCTAAGTCCTTTAAAAGAATTAAACATCATTAAGATCAAAAAGTTTTCCTCAAGAGTAATTGACTGGGAAAAACTATTGTTTTTTTGGGCGACAAGACGAAGCCTTACAAAAGATATTATTTATTCAACTTATTCCAGTCTGCCAGTTTTTGAAAGAGAGGCTTTGATGCCTTCGGAGGTGATTCCAACAGGCTATACTGCCTTTAGGATTTTTTTTAAAAAAACACCCTCTGACTATGATTCTGTTTATTTTTATTCCCAAAAACCAGAAAAAGTCAAAAAAAGATTTCCTCCAAGCAAAAAAAAGCCAAATATTTTTATTCTTAAGCCAGATATATATTTAGCTAAAAAAAAGAAAATCAGTTTGTCTCAGCTTTTTGTTGATTTGTGGAATATGAGTCAGTGGTATGCAAAAGATTTTCAAGAAGCGCTTATTTTAGAAATTAAGAAAAAATTAAATCAATGACTGATTTTTACCAAAATTATTTAACTGACAAAAGCTATCAGCTTTTAATTAATTTAAGAAAAAAATACCAATTTGTTCTTATTGGTGGATGGGCAGTTTATTTTTATACCCAGTCTCTTAAATCAAAAGATATTGATATGATTATTGATTTTTCTGAGCTTGAAAAAATTAAAAAAGAATTTTTTTTGGAAAAAAATGAAAGACTAAAAAAATACCAGATAAAAATTGAGGAAATTGATATTGATATTTATCTGCCTTTTTATTCTTTTTTAGGTTTGCCGGCTGAAGAAATAATTAAAAAAACAACGGTCGTTGACAATTTTTATTTAGCAGAAAAAGAGATTTTGCTGATTACTAAAATTTTTGCCTACAAAAACAGACGAGGAAGTATTAAAGGAGAAAAAGATTTGCTTGATATTTTTAGTCTTTTATTTTTAGATGATTTTGATTTTAAATATTTTTTGAAAGTTATAAAACAATATAAACTAAAAAATCTTTTGTTGATTTTAACTGATTTATTAAAAAAAACCAAAAGCCTTGAAGATTTAAACCTTAATCAGCATCAATTAGCCAAGAAAAAAAGAAAGATTTTAGAAAGATTGGTTTGATTATTAAAATTAATTATTTCTTGCACTATATTCTATTCTTTTAGGACATGTTGCTTGTTGATATGTTTCTTTACAAAGGCACATACGAGGATGTTTTGAGTTAGCTAACCCACAAAAACCTACTAAAAGATCTCCATAAATTTTTTTATACTTTTCAGCAAGTATTTCAAATGCTCCATTTTCTCCATATCTTTCAACTGTTTCTTCTGGCGTTATTAAATGTACACATCCTTCACATCCATTTTTCATATTATAGGATATTATACTTCTTCTTCTTGTCAAAAGAAAGTTTTTATTTTAAAATTGAATGATATGATTGACAAATATCAACCGCAGGAATTTGAAAAAAAATGGGTGGAGATTTGGGAGAAAGAAAAAACTTATCAAACTCGAAAACTCGTTAACTTGTCAACTCAAAAACCTAAACAATATGTTTTATCAATGTTTCCCTATCTGTCTGGTGTTGGTCTTCATGTTGGCCATGTGCGAATTTACACTGGCACTGATGTTTTAGCCCGTTTTTTTAGGATGAATGGTTATCCAGTTCTTCATCCGATGGGCTGGGATGCTTTTGGACTACCAGCTGAAAACGCAGCCATAAAAGCTAAAAAAAATCCAATGGATATGGTGCCGGAGAATATCAAAAATTTTAAGCGCCAGATGAAGATGCTTGGATTTTCTTATGATTGGGAAAAAGAATTTTCGACAACCGACCCAGAATATTATCGATGGACGCAGTGGCTTTTTATCCAGTTTTTTAAAATGGGTCTTTTGTATAAAAAAGAAATACCAGTTTATTACTGCCCATCTTGTAAAACTGGTTTGGCAGAAGAGGAAGTTTTGCCAGACGGCACTCATGAACGCTGTGGCAAACCAATCACCAGAAAAACTCTTCCTCAATGGCTTTTTAAGATTACTTCTTATGCTGATAAACTTTTGGAAGATCTAAAAGATTTAGACTGGCCTGAAGGAATTTTGGAGATGCAAAAAAACTGGATTGGAAAAAGCGAAGGAACGGAAATTAAATTCGAAATTCTAAATCCTAAATCCGAAACAAATTCAAAATCAAAAATTAAAAATTCTAAACAATATATTCGGGTTTTTACAACTAGGGCTGATACTTTATTTGGAGTAACTGCTTTGGTGGTGGCGCCGGAGCATTGGTTAATTGATGAAATCCTAAATCCTAAATCCGAAATCCTAAACAAATCCCAAATCTCAAATTCTAAAATAGAAGAAATTAAAAAATATGTTGAAGAAGCAAAAAGAAAGCTAGATTTGGCAAGAACTGATTTAGCAAAAGAAAAAACCGGGGTTGATACTGGACTAAAAGCTGTTCATCCTTTAACTGAAGAAAAAATTCCCATTTGGGTAGCTGATTATGTGATTGGTTGGTATGGCGAAGGAGCAGTGATGGTGGTGCCTGGACATGATGAACGAGATTATGAGTTTGCGAAAAAATTTAATTTACCAATAAAACAAGTAATAATAAACGCAAAACGCAATCCGCCAACTGGCGGACAAAACTCAAAACTAAATCAAAACTTAAGCAAAGCTTTTACTGATTATGGAATTTTGATAAATTCTGGTGAGTTTTCAGGATTGACTTCAAAAGAAGCCATAGAAAAAATAACAGAAAAATTACAATCGTTAAATTTAGGTCAAAAAAAAATAACTTATAAACTTCGCGATTGGATTTTTTCAAGACAACGCTATTGGGGTGAGCCGATACCGATGATTTTTTGCGCAAATTGCGCAAAAAATCAAGCTCAAAATTCAAAGTTCAAAGTTCAAAATAAAATGTATGGTTGGTTTCCTGTTTCAGAAAATGAGCTACCTTTAAAACTCCCTTATATCAAATCATACGAACCAACTGAGACCGGCGAGTCACCTCTGGCAAAAATTTCTGAGTTTGTTAATACTACCTGTCCAAACTGCGGTGGACCGGCCAAAAGAGAGACAGACACAATGCCAAACTGGGCTGGCTCCTGTTGGTACTTTTTAGCTTTTGCTTTTTCAAAAGCTTTAAATTCTAAATCCAAAATTCCAAATTCTAAACAATCTCAAAATTCTAATGACAAAAATTCAAAAAGTTTTGAAAATTTAAATTTTAAAAATTCGGATTTATTTAGGATTTGGAATTTAGAGTTTAGTGCTTCATTAAAACATTGGCTTCCGGTTGACTGGTATTTGGGAGGAGCAGAACATGCAGTTTTACATCTTTTGTATTCCCGCTTTTGGGTGAAAGCTTTGTATGATTTGGGGCTACTTGATTTTAAAGAACCGTTTTTAAGGTTAAGAAATGTTGGTATGGTTTTGGCTGAGGATCATCGGAAAATGAGCAAAAGTTTTGGCAATGTCATTAATCCTGATGATGTAGTTGCTGAGTATGGCGCTGATGCTTTGCGTCTTTATGAGATGTTTATGGCACCATTTTCATCTGAGATTGCCTGGTCAACAAAAGCTTTGCAGGGTTGTTATCGGTTTTTAAAAAGAGTCTGGGAGACATATCAAAAGTTAGAAGTTAAAAATCAAAAGTTAAAAGTTGAAGAAGATAAAGAGTTAGTGGCGAAATTAAACAAAACTATTAAAAAAGTGACTGAGGATATTGGACAGATTAAATTTAATACTGCTATTGCTTCAATGATGGAATTTTTAAATGAATATGAAAAAAAACCGCAAGAATTATCAAAAGAAAACGCAAAAAAGTTTTTGCAGATTTTAGCGCCGTTTGCGCCGTTTTTAACTGAGGAGATCTGGAGAGAAGTTTTTGGAGAAAAAGAGTCGATTCATTTATCAAAATGGCCTCAGGCTGAAGAGGTAGAGGAGAGCGAGATTATTATTCCGGTGCAGGTGAATGGAAAATTAAGGGGTACAATAAAAGTCAAAAGTCAAAAGTCAAAAGTCAAAAGTTATATTGAAGCGGAGGTTCTTAAACAAGAAAAAATAAAAAAATATCTTCAAGGAAAAAAATACAAGATGATTTATGTTGAAGGAAAGGTGGTGAATTTGGTGGTTGGAAGTTAAAAATTATAATTTTTAAAATTAATATAATGAATGACGCCGAAGCATTATTATCATTTAATGATAAAAATGAAGCTAGAAATTATATTATTGAAGGTGTTTTAAAAGTTGAGGCAAGAAAATCACCAGATCATCCACGCCAAGATTTTTGGGGATGTGCTTTAACTCAAAGTGGAGATACAATAGTTTTTGTTGCTGATGGAGTAAGTAGACCTTTTTCTGGAAGAAATAGATTATCGATCTTTAAAGATTGTGGATTATTTGATGTTTCTCCTGATGGGCGTAATTTACAATTTCCAAAAAGAGATGATAATGAAAATGATGAAGAAGAAGATAAAGAAGATTTTAAAAGATTTTCTAATAATATAAACGAAAAAGCAATATCTTTAAATCCGCCTCGAGCTTTAGCAGAAAAGATTTTTTTAAAATTATCTCAAACGAGTGTGCCATTAACTCAAGAAAATATTATTGATATTTTAAATAAAATTATGGAGGAGTTAAAAGAGGATCCATTATTAAAAAGAACACTAGATTTTTTTGCAGAAATAAATCCTATTTCAGTTGAATCTCGTAATAATCCTCTTTTAATTGCCAGTGCTTTAGGTTTAGTGGTAATACCAAAAGATGATGAACAAAATCTTTTGCTTTAACGATAGGCGATGTTAGAATAAGTCAAAAAATTCAAGAAGAAGCAAAAGTAATTGTTGGTGGGCAACATAATAGTTTAGGTTATACTGAAGCTTTAGCTTTAATAAGTAAAAAGGGAGGCGAAATTGTTACGGGTGAATTTAAACCAAATATTGCGCCTATAATAATAAATAATCATCGTTTGTTAATTGACACAGATGGAGCTTATCTAAATGATTTAGGTGATGATGCTACTTTAGTTGAGGTTATTGATATTGAAAAATTAAGAGAAAGATTAGAAGAAAATGGTGGTATTATAAGTGAAGAATTAATTATTGATCATTAATAGATTTAATTTATACCTTTTCTTCTTCTTGTCAATTGGAAAAAATGTACTTAACAAGTACAAAGATTGAGTTTAAATGTATTTATGTACTCCAGATTGATTAGAATGCCGGAAAAAACCATTTTTTTTCTTTTTTGGTCCAAGAGGAACAGGAAAAACAACCTGGGTAAAAACAAATTTTCCTGAAAGCCTTTATTTAGATCTTCTTAATGCTGAAAATTATACTTATCTTTTAGCTAATCCTTCTCGTCTTGAAGAATTAATTCCTCCAAATTTTTCCCAATGGATTATTATTGATGAAATTCAAAAAATACCTTCTCTTTTAGATGAAGTTCACCGGCTAATTGAAGAAAAGCACTATAAATTTATTCTTACTGGTTCTTCTGCCAGAAAACTTCGCCGGGGCGGTTTTAATTTATTGGCCGGTCGGGCTTTAGTAAAAAATCTTTATCCTTTAATAGCTCAGGAATTAGGCAAAGATTTTAATTTTAACAATTATCTTCGCTTTGGCGGACTGCCGGGAGTACTTTTTGCCGAAGACAAAAAAGCATTTTTAAAAAGCTATATCAAAACTTATTTAGAGCAGGAAATCATTTGGGAGGCAATTACAAGAAATTTATCAGCGTTTAGCCGTTTTTTGGAAGTGGCGAGTTTTTCTCAAGGATCAGTTTTAAATATGTTGGAAGTAGCTCGAGAAGCAAATTTAGGCAGAAGAATGGTAGAAAACTATTTTTCTGCTTTGGAGGATTTGTTAATTGGAGTAAGAATTCCGGTTTTTTCCAAAAGAGCCAAAAGAAGATTGGTAGCTCATCGAAAATTTTATTTTTTTGATGTTGGAGTTTATTAGATATTAAGACCGCGCGGTCCTTTTGATCAAGAAGAGTTTGTTGGCGGTGTTGCTTTAGAAACAGTTTTTTTGCAAAATTTGCAAGCTTTAATTGATTATTTAAATTTAGATTATCAACTATATTACTACCGGACTTTAAGTGGTAATGAGGTTGATTTTATTCTTTATGGGAAAAAAGGAATAAAAGCTTTTGAGGTCAAAAGCAAAAGAGAAATAACCCCCCTTGATTTAAAAGGACTAAAAAGTTTTTTAGCTGATTATCCAGAGGCGAAAGGCTATTTAATCTATGGAGGAAAAACAAAACGTTATTTTGAAAAAATTGAGGTTTGGCCGGCTGAAGAAGCATTAAAGTCGTTGAAAAAGATATTATAAATTTAAAAATTAAAAATCAAAAGTTAAAAATTCACTTACGAGGTAGAACCTTAAAAAAAGCCTTGGATACTTTTGAGAAGAAGAAATATAAAAAATTTATAAATTGGACACAAAATTGAGCATTGATTAATTAAAAGCGTTAAGAAGAGCTTCTGCTTTCTTCTTTTTCCCTTCAGGTAAATAGGGTAAGTCCACAATTTCTTCTAATGCCGTTTTTATTTTGTCTCGATTATCCCCATTTATTCTAGAAATATTCCTACCGAAATCTGATGATAAGAAATCTTCTGCGGGTGTTACTGCGGCGCATTGTAAAAGAACTACTACTCTCTCAAACCATTCGTCAGCTCCCTGAGGTAATAATCCATTTTCAATCTTTCCTCTTATTTTCTCAAGCGCAATTGATATATTTGTTTCATGTTCTGAGGGTGAAAGTGTTTGTAGGTTTATTCCTTCTATTTCTTTTGTTTGCCTTGATATTTCTAAGATTTTATTGATAGGTGTTCCTGAAGCAATTGAAGCACACAGGTAATCAAGAGATCTTGCTAAATCAAAGGTTTTTCCGTCGTTTACCTCTTTCATTATTTTTCTGATAATAAAATTTGATGTCTCGAAGGCAGAATCGCCCGCAATATAACTGACCCCAGGCAAATAACCTCCTTTTCTCATCGTTTGTGGGTTATATTCAATTCCACAAAGTTCACATATACCAATAACTAATTCAGGCGCACCCCAATATGTTTTGTCAGCATAAGGAAATTCAAGCAATTTAGAATAAGGCGGTTTAATTTCAATTCCTGCCTCTCTCAATTTTTTTGCTTGTATTGCTGAATCCAAACTCCAGCTTGCAAGACCTGCTTCTTGAATAATTGCGTAACTAACAGGGGTTCCTTCACCTTCAGAAGAAGGAAAAATTTCATTTACTCTTTCTATTAATTGTTTTTCAAAAGGATTCAGTTGAAAAGATGAAAGTTTTCTCCCATCTACTTTTACTTCATCTGGTGTGGGTTCCATTTTTTTCATTTTACTTCTTCTTCTTCTTCTTGTCAAGGGGAAAAAAATACAACTTGACTTTACTTTTGACAAGGGATAAAATATAAGTAATATGGAAGAAAAAATTTACAAAAGAAAAATTTTTGACGAGATTGTCCAATATCTGGAAACGCGAAATATTGTTGTCATTCATGGAGCTAGACAAGTAGGCAAGACTTATCTTTTGTATGATATTGAGAAATATTTAAAGAAAAAGAATAAAAAAACATTTTATTTAGATTTAGAGGATTCAAGGGTTTTGGAGATTTTAAATCAAGGAGTAGAGTCGTTTTTAAATTTTTTAAAGGCAGAGGGCGCCTCCTTTGATAAAAAAACTTATGTTTTAATTGATGAGATACAATATCTTGAGAATCCGTCTTCCTTTTTAAAGTTAATTTATGATCATTATCCTTATCTTCAACTAATTGTTTCCGGCTCCTCAAGTTTCGAGATTAGATCAAAGTTTAAAGACAGTTTGGTTGGCCGGACCGTCAACTTTGAGCTTTTTCCTTTGAGTTTTCAAGAATTTTTAGTCTTTAAAGAAAAAAAAATTGACTTAAAAACAAAATTAACCACTTATCATCTAGATTTATTAATAAATTATTATCACGAATATTTATGGTATGGTGGTTATCCTAAAATAGTTTTAGAGCCTGATGTAAATAAAAAAGAAAAATATCTTCAACAAATCATTGATACTTATATCAAAAAAGATATTCGCGACTTAGCTAATATTAAAGAAATTCATAAATTTAATCAGTTAATAAAAATTTTAGCTTCGCAAAGTGGCCAGCTATTAAACATTGCGGAAATCTCAAGGGTTATCAGCTTATCAAAACAAACAATAGAGAACTATCTTTTTCTTTTGGAAAACACTTATATTATTAAACTTATCTCTCCTTACTCAACCTCAGCTAAAATTGAGGTTTCAAAAAAACCAAAGATATTTTTTTATGACAGCGGCATCTTACAAATGCTGGTTTTTAAAAAATTAACCCAGAGCTTTTTAGGAAGTGTTTTTGAAACCAGTATTTTCTCTCAATTGGTAAAAAAATACGGAAGGAAAAATATCTTTTATTGGCGGAATAAAAATCAAAAAGAGGTTGACTTTATTATTCACAAAAAAGATAAGTTAATACCGGTAGAAGCAAAATTAAATTTTACTGGCTTTAATTTGAGGACGATGGGGGCTTTTTGTCGGAAATACAAAATTAAAGATTTTGTTATTGTTGGTTTAGGAAAAGAAAAAGATAGAGAGTATTATAAATGGCCGTGGGAGATTTAAAATAAATTTTATTTTAAAATTATTTAAAATTATTTAATATGTCAGAATCAGAAGCTCAATTGACAAATCAAAATAATATTATCTTTGATTTAAACCAAGATTATGGTTTCTTAAGAAATATAAGAGATCTGGATAGAAGAAGAAAATTTGCTTTTTCTCCAAATTTAACTGGTTTCTTTCAAAAACAGATAATAGAAAGATTGCGTGATTTAGGTTTTAATGACACTCAAACAAAATGGTTGTCTTTGTTTTTAGCACCAGATTTAAATATTGAGTGTTCGATATCTGATGCTAGGTTTCTTATAGATGCCTTAGGAGAGATAAGGGAATTAACGGAGTTTTCAACGGGTAACAAATTATTAATTAAGGGATTTCTTTCTAATCTTATTTCTGCTGCGAGAAAATTTTCTATTAATTTAGGATATTATAAAGATGATAATCATAGAATTGGAGCGTTTTTCGATGATAAAAATCTATATGTAAATCCCCCCAATGGATTGAATGGAAGACAATTAATGATGAATTTTATACGAAAGAAATTAATGGAAATAGATATAGATTTAGAAAGACTTTTAAGCTCTAATTCTTATTTTTTATTTAAAGAAAAGATTGAGGAATTTAAAACTCTTTTATTAAATCGAGCTTGTCTAAAGTCTTTATATGCTTTATTGAGATTTAAATCTAATTAAAAATCTTTTATATAAACTTAGATTTTATTTTTTTGATTTTGATATTTTCAATTTTAATGTTTTTTTGAGTAAGGTTTGAAAAAAACTTAAGAAAATACCTGATTTTTTAATTTTCTGCTTGATTATTTTTTTGTGATAAATTTAATACAGAATTTTACCCATATTTTTTAACTTGCGCAAGAGAAAATGAGGGTTTATAATTTGTTTATAATTAAAGTAAATTTGCGGTGGTAGTTCAGTGGTAGAATGTCTCCTTGCCAAGGAGAAGGTCGTGGGTTCAAATCCCATCCACCGCTCTAAATGAGTTATTATGTTTATATTTTACAGTCGATTAAAAAAAGGATGATACTATGATTAAACAGATTGAAGATTGGAATTATAAAAAAATAATTCAAGAAGTAAAAAATATCCAAGAATGGGAAAAAGTTTTTATTGATTTTTTAGGAAAAAAGGGGAAAGTAAACAAATTATTTAGTCAAATTAAGACTTTAAAACCAGAAGAAAGAAAAATTTTTGGTCAAAAGTTAAATGAGATAAAAAAAGAGATTGGAAGATTATTAGAAATTAAGAAATTAGAAATTAGAAATTTAAAAAAAGACAGGTTTTTTGATCCAACATTACCAGGAAAAGTTTATCCAAAAGGTAGTCTTCATCCATTAACATCAGTTATTGAGGAAATCGTTTCCATTTTTTCTTCGATTGGTTTTATTCGAGTTTCTTATCCAGAAGTTGAGTGGGAGTATTTTTCTTTTGAGGCTTTAAATATGCCAAAAGGTCATCCAGCTAGAGATGATTTTGAGACTTTTTTTATGGATTATCCTGAAAACAAAAAATACGGACGGATGGTTTTGTCTCCTCATACC
>JAOAEC010000009.1 GCA_026416975.1 Patescibacteria group bacterium
TGTGTATAAGAGACAGTTCTTATATAGTCTAAGAGAGTGGTTTTACCATGATCAACATGACCTAAGATGACAACAATTGGTGGTCGCGAAAAAAACATAAAAAATAATTTTTAATTTTTAATTTTAGTAAGTATTATTTTACTACAGATTATTGATCTTTGGTTGGAGTAGTAATATCTTTGGTTTCTTTTTTTTCTTTGTTCGGTGTTGGTGTTTGATTAGTTGATGGCGCTGATTCTATTTGAAAAATATCAATTTCATATTCAGTTAATTTAGAAGCTAGGTTAACATTAACGCCACCTTTACCAATGGCTAAAGGCGCTTGTTCTTTTTCAACAAAAACCTTTGCTTTTTTCTTTTTTTTATCAATTTCTACTTTGTTGATTTTTGCTGGCGAAAGAGCGGTAATGAGATAAATTTCTTCATTTTCGTTCCACTGAATAATATCAATTTTTTCTTTTCCCCCTAGTTCATCAGTAACGGTTTGCACTCGGACTCCTTTTTGCCCAACGCAACTTCCCACAGGATCAATTCCCTTTTGCTTGCTAAAAACAGCGATTTTTGCTCTTTCTCCGGGTTGACGAACAACTTTTTTTATTTTGACTGTTTCATTAGCAATTTCTGGTACTTCTCTTTTAAAAAGTTGTTCTACCAAGCCAGGGTGAGTGCGGGAAACAACAATTTGAGAATTACCATGTTTATCAGTGCTAATTTCTTTAATATAAACAACTAAACTTAAGTTGGGGGAGTATTTTTCATTGGGAATTTGTTCATTTTTAGGAAGAATTGCCTCAGTTTTACCAATATCCAAATAGGCTGAATGTCCGTCAAAACGGATAATTCGGCCACGAATAATTGTGCCTACTTGCGATTGGTATTGAGAAACAATTGTTTTTTTCTCTACTTCGCGAATTTTTTGTAAAATTACTTGTTTAGCTGTTTGAGTAGCAATTCGACCAAAACCAGGAGGAGTAATGTCTTTGTCTTTTTTAAAGATTTTTATTTCACCAGTGTCTTTATTTATTGTTACTTTAACATCTTCTCCTTTTTCTTCAGGCCGTTCTTTTTTATAAGCAGCTAAAATGGCTTCCTCAATAGAAGCGATTATTTCTGAAGAAGGAATACTTCGTTCAGAAGCTATCTGATTTAAAGCTAAAGCAAATTCTGATTTTATAATAGTCATAGGATCATCTTTAATTTTAACATAAAATTTTTTAAATAAAAAGAATTTTTTTTATTTTTTTTCTTTAGGAGAAGGAGAAGAGGAACTTTGGTCCTTTTTTTGTTCTTCAGCCGGTTTTTCTCCTTCAGCGACTGGTTCAGTTGGGGTAACCGGTGTTGTTTGTGGAGTGATAGTTTCTTCTTTATGAGCAACGATAGAAATAATGGTTTTTTCTAAATCATCTTTAATAAAATAATTAAAGTCTTTTTTCAAATCTTTAACTTTAATCTCTTGATCGATTTCTTTTAAAGAGCTGATGTCGATTTCAATAAAAGAAGGAATTTTTTCTGGTAGCGCTTCAATTGTTAGTTTATCAGCTAAGGTTAAAAGAACGCCACCTTTGGTTTCAACCGCTTCTGACTTACCAATGATTTTAATTGGTACTTCGGTTTCAATCTTTTCTGTTAAGTTAATTTTTCTAAAGTCAATATGAAGAAAATTATTGGAAACAGGATGTTTTTGGATATTATTAATTAAGGTTGGAATTTCTTGTTTTTCTAATTTAAGATAAACAATGCCTGTTTCTTTAGCCTTTTTATAGACCTTAATAAAGTCTTTAAAATTAACGTTAATCGCGGTTGATTTAAAATCCACACCATAGATGTTAGCCGGAACAAGGCCCATCTTTCTTATTTTTTTTAATTTTTTTCCAAAAACATTTCGTGGAGAAACTTCGAGAACAATTTTGTTTTGAGTATTTTGAGTCATATTAATTTCTGTTTATTTCAACTAAAAAAATTTTATCGGTTGATAAATTAGTATTATAAAGGATTTGATTATTTTTGACAAGGGGAGAAAAATTATTATTTATTAAAGAGATATTTTTATCAAAATCAAAATCAAGAATAAGATCGTTATTGTCAGAGCCAGTTTGTTTTTGAATAATTAGTTGATATAAAGATCTTCCTTTTTTTAAATAACTAGATAGTTGATATTTAATTTTTATTTCAACCGTTGTTTTTGGTTTAACTTCAAAGAAAAAAGCGATAATTTTGAATTGGTCAGTTTCTTTAACCTCCAACTCTTCAGAATCAATGACTATTCCATTTTTTGTTACAAAATCAATAATAGCGTTTTTAGGTAAATAAGTTTGAAAGTAGTTGTGGTAAACACCGCCGGGGAAAACATCGGTTAACGATTCATTTTTAAAGTTTATTGACAGAAGATGATTGATTTTACCGGATGAAGAAAAATAGGTTTTAAGATTAATAAGACGATTAATAAAAAAATTAGCCTTATTAACGCCTAAGTTGGCATCAAGAGGAAAGAGAAAGTCAGATAAACAGTTTTTAGTTTCTTCTAAACATTGGGGATTAATCAATTGACCTGACCAGTATAAAGAATCGATTTTTTTTTGAAGAGTAGGATTATCAAAATAGATAATTAATTGTTTTTCATCAAGAGATCTTTTTAGAGAAAAAGCTAATTTTTTAAAAGAAGCATTTTCTAAAGCGATAAGAACCTGTTTCATCAACGAGGAAAGAAAGTTTTTTTTCTGAAGAGAGCCGGGAAAGAAGTTTTTTTCTGCATATAATTGGGTTTTTAAATAAAAATTTTTTTGATTAATAATTTCTTTAAAATCCGGTAGATAAAGAGAACCCATGGCTTCAAGAATATTTTCAATGGCTGAGGTGGTGATAAGAAAACCAGCGTCAAAATTGGAAAATCCCATTTCCTTTTCCAAAAAATTTTTTGCCTGAGTATAATTTTTTAAAAAATCGGGGGAAAAAGCACTGTCTCTTAAAAACCAATGAGGTTGATTAAGATATTTTCTTATAGCCGGCGGTGGTTCAATATGAGCTTTTAGTTGACCGTCAGCATCATAGACATCGTATATTTTTATTTCTTCAAGAGTGAGATTTTTTAAAGTGATTATTCCAAAAGAACCAATAAAGCCACCTCCGGGTCGTAGTTCGCGATTGTTAGCAAATAAAAGAAGATATTTTTTTTGGCTGTCTTTAGCAAGAATTTCGTCTAAATAATAAACAAGAGGTTTTAATTGACTAAAAAGCTGTAATTGATCATTAAAATCTTTAAAATTATTAATTTTTTTTATCCCGGAAATTTTTTGCAAGATAAGGCGGGAATTATTTTCTATTTTGTTAACCTTTTTTTTAAAAGTTGCCAAACGAAGAGTTAAAAGAAATTTTTCATCTTGATTTTTGTTTTTTTTTAAAAAAAGTCTAAAAATTTCTTTTAAATTTTTTTCGGTAGCAATAATATCAGTAATAAGATTATAAGATTTTTCGTTGATATCAATAAGATTATCGGGAAAAATAGCCACGGAGAAAAAAAGGAAGATTGGTCGAGGTAAAGAGTAAAGTTTTTTTACATTGGTGATTAAAAAATTTTGCCGATCTAAAAAAAATTCTGTTTTTTTTAAATTATTTTTTTTTAGATTTAAAAAAGCTAGATAACCAAAATAGCTTCCGAGGACTAAAGAAGAAATAAAAATTAAAATATAAATAAAAAGGAGTAAGGCAATGATAATTAAGCTGTTTTTCAAACTAAAGATTTTTTTGATTGATAAAAAAGAAAAAGAAAGGATTTTTTTTTCTGAATTTTTTTCTTTTGGGAGATAAATTTTTAAAAAATTTTCCTGACTTTGAGAAAAAGCAAACCAGATGATTTTTTCAATAACTGAAGAGGAAATTTTATTACCGAAAAGAGAAACAGTTTTTTTATTTTTTTTAGATCTTTGTTCAATTTCTATTGTTTGATTTTTGATATGAAAACAGTAATCAAAATTGGTTTTTGATTTTGGCGTTTTAGAAGAGAAAAAAATTTCAGCCCCTAAATTTTCTAAATAAGAGCGTAAAGAATTTACAAGAGATGATTGTTTTGATGAAACTAAAAGAATTTTTTTTCTTTCCGGTAGAATCTCAGTTTTTAACCGCATATTGTTTATTGTATACTTATTATGTTGAGGTTTAAAGGTCTCTTCATCTGAAATAAGTCTGTTCAGTTACTTTTCCTGTGTTTTAAAAAGTACAAATTCAAATTAGTTGAGTATATAATATTAAGAGATTAATTTAAGATAAAAATGAGAAAAAAAAAGATTTTTTTATGGAGTGAGATAGATAAAATAAATTCTTATTGTCAAGGAAAAAAAACAGTTTTGGTTGGTGGTTGTTTTGATATCTTTCATTATGGTCATCTTCAGTTTTTTAAGAAAGCGAAAAAAGAGGGTGATTTATTGATAGTAGCCTTGGAGTGTGACGATTTTATTAGAAACTTTAAACAAAGAGAACCAATCCATACCCAAAAAGAAAGAGCTGAGATTTTAAGCCATTTAAATATTGTTGATTTAGTTGTTTTATTGCCTTTTTTTAAAAACGATAAAGATTATTTTTTATTAGTTGATAAAATTAGACCTAATGTAATTGCTATTACTAAAGGTGATTTACAGATTGAAAATAAAAAAAAACAAGCAGAAAAAGTCAATGGAAAATTAAAAATTGTTATTGACTTAAATAAAAAATTTTCCTCAAGAAAAATAATTAATTTATTAGTATGAGATTATTTTTAGCCGTTGATTTGCCTTTAAAAATTAAAAAACAAATTGGAAAGCAAATTGATGTTTTAAAAAAACAATATCTTAATTTTAATTGGGTAGAGTTAAAAAATTTTCATATTACCATTCATTTTTTTGGGGAAGTAAAAGATTATCAAAAAATAAAAGAAAGAATTGAAAAATTAGTTTGGGATATAGAAGAATTTTATCTTTATTCCCTTAGTCTTGATACATTTGTTAATCATCGTTTAGTCTTATATATTAATTTTTATCGAGAGAAAAAGATAGAAGAATTAGCCGAGATTATCAAAAAAAATTTTGCTTTTAATCGTTATAATCGACTTAAATTTATTCCTCATCTAACTTTAGCTCGAGGACCAAAATCATCGAAACAACAATATTTTGCTTTAAAAAATAAATTAAAAAAATTAACGATTGACTTTTATTTTAAAGTTGATAAATTGATTTTATTTCAAAGTATTTTAGAAGGTAAAAAACCAATTTATAAAAAGTTAGCCACTTTTAAGTTAATTAGAAAATAAAAAGGCGGCCTAAAACCGCCTTTTTAATTTAAATATCTTGTTTAAACAAAATATTATGCGGTTCCGATTTTATACATACCAGTCCCACAGTCTGGACATTTAGCTTTCATTGCTGGTTTTCCATTTTTCATGGTTACTTTTTCAGGATTGGCAACCTCTTTTTTTGCTCGACATTTAACACAATACATTGTGGCCATAAATTTTCACCCCCTTCCTAATAAAATTTTTAATACATTAATTAATGTATTTTCTTTTATTATTTAATAATCCTAACAAAATATAAAATAATTTCAAGGCCAATTATTAAGATCGAAAGAAAAAGGCTTTTTTTTAAATCCAGAAAAAATATTTTTTGAGCTTCTGTATCAACTTTTTTAATCTCATCATTTAATGAAATTTTTTGAGGAGAAAGATTATTGATAGAAGGTTTAGTTAAGGAAAGATTTAATGAATTAGGTTTGACCGGTAAATTATTTTTTTCTTCGAAATTTGGTTGAGATTGAGTTTTTAAATGAAAAGTTAAAGGGACAGTCTTTGTTTGTTGTTCAAGAATTTTTAATCTTTTTCGATATTGGGTAATAATTTTTTCCTTTTTAGTTTTTTTGGGCATAGAGAGTTTAAAAACTTTTAATCTCTTGAAATTTTAAATTAAAAAATTATAAAATAAAAACACAATGATTGTTAACATTATTTTAGCGGTATTTTTTATTTGGATTTTAATTTTAACAATTATTATTTTAAAATTAAAGCTTCATTATTATAATCTCATTTCCAGAACAAAAAAGCAAAAGATTGATGAGATTCTTGACCAGTTGATTATGAATGATATAGAGTTAAGAAAAAAAGAAGAGTTAATAAAAAAAAAGTTGGAAAATGAGATTAATAAAAGCCGATTTTATTTTCAAAAAATTAGTCTGGTAAGATTTAATCCTTTTGGTAAAAGAGGCAATGAACAGAGTTTTGTTTTAGCTCTTCTTGATTCGCAAAAGAATGGCATCGTGATAAACTTTATTTATACGCCGGATGGTTTGCGAGTTTATCCAAAAAAGGTGAAAGAAGGAAAAGGAGTTGATTATGATCTTGCAGATGAGGAAAAAAAAGCGATAGAAAAAGCTGATTAAAATTTATTATTTTTTTATGATTAATAAAAAAATTGGTTGGTTGGTTATTTTTTTAGTTTTTTTTGCTTCGGCGATTGTTTCTTATTCTTTTTTTTCTAGGGAAGAAGGGGGATTAATATCTCCTTTATCAACTTATAAAATCCCGCTCTTAAACAGTAGGATAACCGGAATTCCAGATGAAAAAAAAGAGTTAGTAAATGAACCGAAAACAGAAACTTGTCCTTTAAACGGAGCCCTTTTTTCTAAAAGCGAAAAAGAACAATGGGAAAAAAGAAGACCCTTAGGAGTAATGATTGAAAATCATAAAGAGGCTAGACCGCAGTCTGGATTGTCAGCGGCTGATGTTGTTTATGAGGCAGTGGCCGAAGGAGGAATTACGAGATTTTTAGCGGTATTTTATTGTCAAAATGCTCCTTATATTGGACCGATTAGATCAGCAAGAATTTATTTTATTGATCTTTTGCGAGAGTATGCTGATTATCCATTATATGCTCATGTCGGTGGCGCTAATACTCCAGGGCCGGCTGACGCTTTAGGAGAGATTAGACGATTAGGATGGTCAGGTTACAATGATTTAAATCAGTTTTCCGTTCCTTTTCCTTATTTTTGGCGAGATTATGAAAGATTGCCAGGAAGAGCGACGGAACATACGGTTTATTCATCAACAACAAAACTTTGGCAATACGCTAAAGATAAACGTCAACTAATCAATGTTAATGAAGAAGGAAAAAAATGGGATGAAAATTTTACCCCATGGTTGTTTAAAGATGAGGGTGAAGAGAAAGGAGAAATAGAAAGAATAAGTTTTGGTTTTTGGAATAGTTTTGCCAATGATTATAGTGTTGATTGGGTTTTTGATGAAAAAATTAATAGTTTTAAAAGATTTAATGCCGACCGACCTCATTTAGATAAAAACACCAATAAGCAGTTAATAGCTAAAAATGTGGTGATCGTTTTTGCTCAAGAATCGCCGGTTAATGATGGTTATGAAGGCGGTCATATTCTTTATCAATTAATCGGAAGTGGTAAGGGATTAATTTTTCAAGAAGGAAAGGCAATTGAGGTTAGTTGGCAAAAAAGAGATGAGGAGAGCCGGATGAGATTTTTTGATAAAATAGGCAAAGAAGTAGAGTTTATTAGAGGACCAATTTGGATAGAAATATTGCCGATAGGTAATAAAGTTGAATATTAAAAGCTTATGTTAAATCATATTATTCCCTCAAAGACAAGAAGAAAGATTTTAGAGCTGTTTTTTTCTCAGCCAAAGGAGAATTTTTATCTGCGAAAGGTAGTCCGAGAAACAAATGAGGAGGTAAACGCGGTTAAAAGAGAATTAGATATTTTAACCGAGAGCAAAGTTTTGGTTAAAGAAAAAAGACTAAACAAGGTTTTTTATAGCCTAAACAAAAACTATCGCTTATATGATGAGTTTTTAAGAATTTTTGCTAAAGTTAGTAATTGGGTGGATCTCCTTTATAAAAATTTATCTAAAATTGGTAAGGTAAAGTTTATTGCTCTTTCTACTAAGTTTATAAAAAAAATTCCGCTTAAGGAAAACGAGATTTGTTTTTTATTTGTGGGAACAATTGTTCTTCCAGAAGTTTCTTCTCTAATTTCCCAGATGGAAAAGGAGTTTCATCAGGAGATTAATTATACGGTGATGACTGAAGAAGAATTTAATTTTCGCAAAAAAAACAATGATCCTTTTATCTGGCGATTTCTTAAACAACCAAAAGTTATGTTAGTTGGCAGCGAAGAAGAACTTTTAAAATGAAAACTTTTAATAAAATTTTAATTTTAGCAATTTTTTTTCTTATTATTTGGATTGATCTACCCGAACATTCATTTAAATTTAAAAGAGGGAAGATTAATCTTGATTTTAAGATTAAACCTCTTTCTTTAGAAGGGCAGATTTTTGGTTGGCGAATAAAAAAAGATTTTTATACCCGTTTAGGATTGGATTTACAAGGCGGTAGTCATCTGGTTTTTGAGGCGGAGACAAAAAATATAAAAAAAGAAGATGTGGAGGATGCGATTGCTTCAGCCCGGGATATTATTGAGCGAAGGGTGAATTTTTTTGGAGTAACTGAACCAGTAGTACAGACATTAAAAGTAGGAGAAAAACAAAGAATTACCGTTGATTTACCTGGTATTTCCAATGTTGATGAGGCAATAAAGTTAATTGGCAAAACCGCTCAATTGAGTTTTAAAGAAGAGACGCTGGTTGAAGATAAAAAAGAGGCGACAGCCACGCCGATTTTTTTAAGATTAACTAAAGAAACAGGATTAACAGGAAGAGACATAAAAAAAGCAGCGGTTACTTTTGATTCTCAAACAGGTAAGCCTCAGGTAGCCTTAAGTTTTACCAAAAAAGGGACAGAGCTTTTTGCCAAAATTACTCAAAGAAATGTTGGTAAACCAGTGGCGATTTATTTAGACGACTTTATTTTATCAGCGCCAACAGTTCAACAACCTATCTTAGAAGGAAACGCGGTTATTACTGGTAATTTTAATTTAGAAGAGGCAAAAAAATTAGCCATTTCTATTAATTCGGGCGCTTTGCCTTTGCCAATTAAATTAGTAGAACAAAGAAATATTGGTCCTAGTTTAGGCAAAGATGAGGTGAGAAAGAGCGTTTATGCTGGTTTTTTTGGCTTGTTAATGGTTTTGCTTTTTATGATTGGTTATTATGGCAAGTTAGGAATGATTGCTTCCGTCGCCTTGATTATTTATGGTTTAATCTCTTTGGCAATTTTTAGAGCGATTTCAGTGGTGTTGACTTTACCGGGAATTGCCGGCTTTATTCTTTCTATTGGAATGGCGGTTGATTCTAACATCTTAATTTTTGAACGGATTAAAGAAGAGTTAAGAAAAGGAAAAGAGTTTGAAACAGCGGTTGTTTTAGGTTTTGGTCGGGCGATTGACGCCATAAAAGACGCTAATATTACTACTCTTTTGGTGGCTTTTATTTTATTTAATCCTTTAAACTGGGAATTTTTGCCTCAGTTTGGCATGGTAAGAGGCTTTGCCTTAACTTTAGCTATTGGTGTAGCCACCAGTTTGTTTACTGGCGTGGTGATTACAAAAAGACTAATTGAGGCATTTTATAAAATTAAAAATTAAAAAAGTAAAAAAATTGAATTAATGTTAGTATGATTAATTTTTTACGTTATAAAATAATTTATTTTTTAATTTCTTTAACAGTGATTGGTGCTGGTTTATTTTCTATTGTTAACTGGGGTTATCGGTTTTCCATTGATTTTGTTGGTGGAACAAATTTGGAGTACAGATTAAGTAAAAAAATTGACGAGAAAAAAATTAAAAAGATTTTTCAAAAAAATAAAATAGAATTGATTATTTTTAATCAGACAAACAACTTTATTTCTATTAGAACAAAACCAATTAATGAACAAGAAGAGAAAAAACTAAGAAACAGTTTATCAGAAGAAACAAAAACAAAGATAACCACTCTTCGTTTTGAGACGGTTGGGCCAGTGATTGGAAAAGAAACAATGATAAAAACCTTGGTGGCATCGGTGTTAGCGATTATTAGTATTCTTGTTTATATGAGTTTTGCTTTTAAAGGATTTAATTATGCTTTAGCGGCGGTTTTAGCGATGATTCATGATTTTTTGGTAGTGATTGGCAGCTATTCTCTTTTATCTCATTTTTTTCAAGCCGAATTAGACACAATGTTTGTAACAGCGGTTTTAACAACAATGTCTTTTTCTGTCCATGACACAATTGTTATTTTTGACAAAATAAGAGAGTATTTAAACACCGAAGGAAAAAAAGAGATTGATTATTTTGCCAATAAGGCGCTGACAGAAACGATGGTTCGTTCTTTAAACAACTCTATGACAATTGTTTTTATGTTGTTAGCTTTGGTGTTGTTGGGCGGGTCAACAATTAGATTTTTTGTTTTAGCTTTGTTAATTGGCACTATAACCGGTACTTATTCTTCGCCTTTTGTCGCCACTCCAATTTTAGTGATGTTGGAGAAAAGAAAAAAATGAGAATAATTAGATATTCTTTAGGTCAACTTCAAACTAACTGTTATTTTTTGATTAAAGACGGTTATTCTTTGATTATTGATCCGACGGATGAGGCGGCATTTATTTTAGAAGAGCTTCAGAGACGAAATTTAAAACTGCTTGGATTATTAGCCACTCATGGACATTTTGATCATCTGATGGCAGTAGGCGAGATTCAAAAATCAATAAATGTTTTTCTTTATATTAATTATAAAGATTTATTTCTTTTAAAGAGAATGGAAGAAACAGCCGATTATTTTTTAGGTTATAAACCGATGGTTTTACCAATAAAAAAAATAAAAAATTTAGCCATTAAAAATCAACTAAAAATTAAAAATTTTCAATTTAAAATTATCTTTACTCCCGGTCATACGCCCGGAGGAGTTTGCTTTTATTTTGAAAATGAAAAAATTCTTTTTTCCGGAGACACTGTTTTTAAAGATGGAATTGGCCGCTATGATTTTTCTTATAGTTGTAAAAACGATTTGAAAGACTCTCTTAAAAAAATTCTTTCTTTACCCAAGGATACCTTGATTTATCCGGGTCATGGAGAAGAGATAAGAGTAGGAGAGATTAAATTTGAAATTTAAAATAGTAAGGGGAAAATAAGAAAACAATGGATTATTCCATTAATCCGTTGTTCAACCGCTTCGGTTGGACAGGGGGTTGGCAAAACAATCTTTGTTAGGTTATATTTTTAATGTTTTTTTTATTTCTTTCAACAAAATTTTTCTTTCATTAGGAAGTTTTTTTTCAGTTACCTTATCAAAGATTTCTTTTAAAATTTGGCCGACTTTTGGGCCGGGTTTGATGTTAAGAATTCTCATTACATCATAACCGTTTACTTTTAGATCAGTGATTTTAAAAGGTTCTTGCTGAACCTCAATTAATCGTTTGCGAAAAAGCTTAAACCGCCAAGAATCAGGTTTGGCACCAGAACCTAAACGATCAGCAAATCTTAAAGCCATAATATCATCAAGATATTCTTTACCGATATTGCGAATAAATCTTTTTATTGTTTTATCAGTTTGAATTTCAGAAACAGTAAATTGATGATATTGAACTAAGCGAATAAGTTTTTCTTTTTGTTTGTTTGAAAGTCTAAATCTTTCAGCGATTTTTTGAGCGATTTTTGTGCCGACAACCTCGTGATTATAAAAAGTGATTAAACCGGTTTTTTCATCCTTTTTAAAAGTAGGCGCTTTGCCAATATCATGGATTAAAGTGGCAAAACGGGTGATAGGATCAGGAAGAGAACAATGTTTTAGAGCCATTACCAAATGAGTTCCCACATCATAAATATGATGTCTTTTTGGGCTTTTTTGAGGAATAGAAAAGCAAATATCCAGTTCCGGTAAAATGTATTTTAAAAGCCGAGTATTTCTTAAAAATAAAATTCCTTCAACTGGGTGGTTGCTGGCTAAAATTTTCAAAAACTCATCTCGAATTCTTTCCCAAGAAATTTTGCTAATAAGAGAGGCGTTTTTTTCAATTGATTTTCGGGTATTTTCTTCAATAAAAAAACCTAATTGGGAAGCAAAACGGATGGCGCGGATTAATCTTAAAGCGTCCTCACGAAATCTTTTATCGGGATCGCCTACAGTTCGAATGATTTTATCGTTTAAATCTTTTTGGCCATTATAATAATCAATAATTGTTTTTTTGTCATAAGCGATAGCATTTATAGTAAAGTCGCGACGGGCTAAATCTTCTTTGAGAGTTTTTGCCCAGCTGATTTTTTCTGGGTGGCGAAAGTCTGAGTAATTGGATTCTTTTCTAAAAGAGGTAATTTCAACAATAATTGAATTTTCTTGAGATTTAGATTCTAAAGGAATAGAAACAGTGCCGTAATCATTATGATAAAAAGATTGAGGAAAAAGATGTTGAATTTGTTGGGGATTAGCATTGGTGGTAAAGTCCCAGTTAGTGGGATTTTTTTTTAATATCAGATCTCTGACTGAACCGCCAACTAAGTAAATCTCAAATCCGTTTTTCTTAAAGACTTTAAAAATATTGTTTATTTGTTCCGGAAGTTTAAACATAAAAGAATTATATCAACAAATTCAGTCTATAAGCGATTTTAAGATGTCTAAGTTTTTTTTATCTGGACCCTCATTGTTAAAACCGGGAGTTTCAATAATAAAAGGATAATTTTTTGTTTGTTGATGATTAAGAAGGATTTTGAACTCATTAAGCCCAATTTTTCCTTGGCCGATATTTTCATGTCTGTCTTTACCGGAATTAAATTCATCTCGGCTATCATTAAGATGAAAAACCTCTAATTTTTCAAACAAGGATAATTTTTTTAATCTTGCCAAAAACTGATCAAGCTCGTTTTGATTTTCAAATTTATGACCATTAGAAAAGAGATGACAGGTGTCAAAGCATAGACGAACTCTTTTATCATCAACGTCTTTAATAATCTGTTTTATTTCTTCAAGGGTTTGGCCGATTTTTTTGGTGCCAGAATTTTCTATGATAAAAAGCGATTGTTTAGGCGTGTTTTCTAATACTTCTTTAATATTTTTTATTAAAACTCTATATTTGGAATTTGATTGAAAATTGGAATTTGAAAATTGAAAATTTTTATACGACCCTAGATGAATAATTGATCCTTTAATATCTAATTTGGCGGCTAATGTTAACTCTGCGATTAATAACTGTTTTGATAAATGGCCAATTTTTCCTTCGTCAGCCAAATTAATTAAGTAAGAGGCATGAAAATAAACAGGTTCAATTTTAAGTTTATCTTTTAGTTCAAAAAATTTTTTTTCTTCTTCTTTGACGATTTTTGCCAAACTCCAATTCCGTGGTGAAGTAGAAAAAATTTGTAGGCAGTTACCACCAATATTGTTAATTCGGATCAAAGCCTGATGATAACCGCCGTTAATTGATTGATGGGCGCCGAGTTTAACCATAGATTTGAAGCAACCTTTTTTTGATATTTTTTGAAAATTTGAATTTATTTATTTCTTCTTTTTTCAGCCAATGGTAATAAATTAATTTTTTTTCAAGAACAACTTTGGTTGATTTTGTTTGACAGAGAAAATGTTGGGCATGAAACCAAAAACCATTGCTTTCAAAAACATCTTCACCAATCCATTGATAAGAAACAATCTCAATTCCCACCTCTTCTTTTATTTCTCTTTTTAAACCGTCAACAATGTTTTCTTTTTTCTTAATCTTTCCGCCGGGAATAGTCCAAAGTCCAGCGTCAATTTTTTCCTCAAGTGATTTTTTAACAATCAAAATCTCGCCTTTATTATTAATAATAAAGGCTCCTATTGCTAAAATAACATAAAATTTTTGCAGCATATTAATATTTTATTATTTTGTTAAAAAATTTACCTCTTGACATTTTAGCAGATATTGTATATGATTGCTAATTAGATACTTTTTATATTTAAGTTATAAAATTAATCATTATTTTGTAACTATGGAATATCTTACTCAAAGACAAATTGATATTCTAAAGTCAATTATTAAAGAATATATAGAGACTGGTCAACCAGTCGGTTCGGAGATTTTAGAAAAGAAGTATAAATTAGGAGTTTGTCCGGCGACGATTAGAAACGAGATGGTGGCTTTGGCAAAAAAAGGTTATCTTAAAAAAACCCATTTTTCATCCGGCAGAGTGCCTTCAAGCAAAGGTTTTCGTTATTACATTAAGTACTTAATGAAAGAAAAACAGTTATCAACAACCGAGGAAGTTACTTATAAAAACAGCATTTGGGATCAAAGAAACGAGATTCATCGACTTCTTTCTCAAGCAACCAAAGTTTTATCTCAACAGACTGATCTTTTATCTTTAGCGATTACTAATTTAGGTGATGTTTATTATTCAGGAATTGCTAATTTATTGACAAAACCAGAGTTTTTCAATTTAGATTTTTCTCGGAATTTTTTTGAGAGATTGGATGAAGAAGATTTTTGGTTAAGAGTTTTAGATGATTTTAGGAAAATAGAAGATGAGATTATTTATTGGTTGGGAGGAGAGGATTTTCATGATCCGCTTTTTGATACCTGTGCCAGCGTTTTTGGTGAGTTTAATGGCGAAAAAGTAAAAGGAGTGATTGGAGTGGTGGGGCCAACAAGAATGTATTTTGAAGAGATTTTTCCTCAAATTAGATATTTTTCCGGTTTGTTGGAGGAAATTATTAAAAGTCAAGGAATATAAAAATGAAAACTCAGGAAAAAAACAAAATAGAAGAGTTAAAAAAACAGTTAGAAGAATTAAAAAAAATTGGCGAAGAGTATAAAAATAAGTATCTTCGAGCTTTAGCTGATTATCAAAACTTAGAGAAAAGAGTAAAACAAGAAAAAGAAGAGATGGTTAGAAGAACTAATCAACAATTAATAATCAAGATATTGCCAATAATTGATGATTTGGAAAAAGCGGCGATCTTTGTGAAAGATGAGGGTTTAAAAATTATTAAAAATAAAATGATTCAATTTCTTAAAAATGAAGGAGTGGAAGAAATTGATGTTTTAAATAAAACCTTTGATCCTTATCTTTGCGAGGCGGTAGAGATAGTTAAAGGAGAAGAAGATGATAAGGTGGTGGCAGTAATAAAAAAAGGTTATCGTCAAGGTGAAAAAATTTTAAGAGTGGCTCAGGTAAAGGTGATGAAAAAAAACTAAATTTTTTATAAGTTTTTTATTAATAAAATCCTATGAGTAAAATAATCGGTATTGATTTAGGTACAACTAATTCCTGTGTAGCAGTAATGGAGGGCGGAAAACCCAAAGTTATTCATTCTCAAGAAGGAAGAAACGTTATTCCTTCGGTAGTTGATCCCATAAAAAGAGTCGTTGGCGATGTTGCTAAAAGACAGATGATCATTAATCCCAAAAATACAATTTTTTCTATCAAAAGATTAATGGGAAGAAGAATTAATGATTCCTCTGTTCAGCATGATATGAAATGGCTTCCTTACAAAATAAAAGCCGGAAGAGAGGATATGGCTGTAGTTGAGGTTGAAGGGAAAACATTTACTCCGCAGGAGATTTCGGCAATGATTCTGCAAAAGATTAAGACTGATGCTGAAACTTATTTAGGTGAAAAAGTGGAAAAAGCAGTTATTACTGTTCCTGCTTATTTTGATGACTCGCAAAGGCAAGCGACCAAGCAAGCCGGTGAGATCGCCGGGCTTGAGGTGGTAAGAATTTTAAATGAACCAACAGCTGCTGCTTTAGCTTATGGTTTGGATAAAAAACATGTTCATACAATTGCTGTTTATGATTTAGGCGGTGGTACCTTTGATATTACCATTTTGGAGTTAGGCGAAGGGGTTTTTCAGGTTAAGGCTACGAATGGTGACACGCATTTAGGCGGTGATGATTTTGATAAAGTAATTTTGGATTATCTTGCTGATGAGTTTAAAAAAGAACATGGAATTGATTTGCGCAAAGATTCTCAGGCTTTACAGCGATTACGAGATGCTTCAGAGAAAGCCAAAATTGAACTTTCTTCCTCTTTGGAGACAGAGATTAATTTACCTTTTATTACCGTAAAAGATAGTCAACCACTTCATTTGGTAATCAAGTTAACTCGGGCAAAACTCGAATCATTGGTGTCGCATTTGATTGAAAAGACATTTAAACCGGTTAAAGGTTGTTTAAAAGACGCAAAGATTACTGAAAAAGAAGTTGATGAGGTGGTTTTAGTTGGTGGGATGACCCGGATGCCAAAAGTGATTGATGAAGTAAAAAAATTTTTTGACAAAGAGCCTAATCGATCAGTTAACCCTGATGAAGTGGTGGCGGTTGGAGCAGCCATTCAAGCTGGAATTATTACTGGAGAAGCAAAAGATGTGGTTTTGCTTGATGTTACTCCTTTGACTTTAGGAGTGGAGACTTTGGGCGAAGTGATGACACCGCTTATTGCTAGAAACACGACCATTCCTACTTCTAAATCAGAGATTTTTTCCACCGCGGCTGATAATCAAACTCAGGTTGAGATTCATATTTTGCAAGGAGAACGACCACTAGCAAAAGATAATAAGTCTTTAGGAAGATTTATTTTAGACGGAATTCCACCGGCGCCGCGAGGAGTGCCACAGATCGAGGTAACCTTTGATATTGACGCCAGTGGAATTTTAACCGTGACAGCCAAAGATAAAGCTACTGGTAAATCTCAGGCGATTAAAATTACTGGCTCCACTGGTTTAAAAAAAGAAGAAGTAGAAAGAATGAAGGAAGAAGCTGAGAGACACGCAAAAGAAGATCAAGAAGAAAAAGAAAGGATTGAAGCAAAAAATAAAGCCGACAATCTAATTTATGTGGCGGAAAAATCTTTAAAAGACGCTAAAGATAAGGTTAATAAAGAGGTTAAAGAAGAAGTGGAAGCAAGAATTAAAGATTTAAAAGAAGTTTTGGATAAAGGAACTAAAGAAAAGTTAGAAGAAAAAACCAGCGCTTTGTCTGAATCATTACAAAAAATTGGTCAGGCAGCTTATAATCAATCAGGATCGCAAACCGCATCTTCAATCAGTGAAGAAAAAAAGAAAAAAGATGAGGAAAAAGACGTTGAGGAAGGAGAAGTGGTAAACTAAAAATCAAAAATTAAAAATTAAAAATAAAAAAATTAAAAAGCGATTTTTATGGCTGATTATTATGAGATTTTGGGAGTGTCTAAAAATGCCACTTTGGAGGAAATTAAAGCCGCTTATAGAAAACAGGCTTTAAAATGGCATCCTGATAAAAATAAATCACCAGAAGCAGGAGAAAGATTTAAAGAAATAAACAAAGCTTTTGAGGTTTTATCTGATTCTCAAAAAAGAGAGATTTATGATCAATATGGAGCGGCTGCTTTTGAAAGAGGTGGTGCTGCTGGTGCCGGTCAAGGATTTGGAGGCCAATATTATCAGCAAGGACCTTTTAGGGTTTACACTAATTTTAGTGGAGGAGATTTTGAAGATTTTAGTTTTGATTTTGGCGGTTTTTCCGATCCATTTGAGATTTTTGAGCAATTTTTTGGTTTTAGTTCGCCTTTTTCGCGATCAAGAAGACAGAGAAGAGATGTTTATGAGATGACAATTACTTTTGATGAGGCGGTAAAAGGGACAGAAAAAGAGATGGTAATAAAAGGAGAGAGAAAAAAAATTAAGATTCCGGCTGGAGTTGATGATGGGACAAGAATCAGATTTTCTAATTTTGATTTAAGAGTGAAAGTTAAACCCCACCTTTTTTTTAAACGTGAAGGTCAAGATATTTATTTAGAAAAAGAAATATCTTATCCAACAGCGGTTTTAGGCGGCGTGGTTGAAACACCAACAATTAATGGTCAAGTTCAGGTAAAGGTGAGGCCTGGTACTGTTAGCGGATCAATATTGAGACTACGTGGTTATGGTATACCTTATCCTAATTCATCTCGTCGAGGAGATCAATATATTATTTTTAAAATTAAAATCCCGGAAAAAGTTTCCTCTAAAGCAAAAAAACTTCTTGAAGAGTTAAAAAAGGAAATAGGAGAGTAATAAAAATTAAAAAAAGTAAAATTTTAAATTTAAAATATTAAATTTATGAAAATTCATGTTAATAAAGAAAACCTTGTTAATTATCTAATTTATTTAAAAGTTAAAAAAACAGTGGAGGAGTTTTTAGAAAAAAAAGGTTATTTAAAAGTTGATTTACCAGTTTTATCGCCGGCCTTAATTCCTGAGTCTTATTTGGAGGTTTTTGAAACCGAATATTATTTTTTAGGAAAAAAAGAAAAATTATATTTAACACCTTCACCAGAGCTGTTTTTAAAAAGATTATTAACAGCCGGAGTTGGTAATTGTTATTATTTGGGTAAATCTTTTCGTAATAGTGAAAAACCATCATCGCTTCATTCATTTGAATTTGAGATGTTGGAAATTTATAAAGTTGGTGTTGATTATTTAAGATTAGCTGATGAGATTTTAGAACTACTAAGATATGTTTATAAAAAAACTCAAAATTCAAAAATCAAAAATCAAAAATCTTGTCCGCCTTTGGTGGATAAAAGTCAAAGATTAAAAATTAGTTTTAAGAAATGGGAGAAGATTACCTTAGCTGAGGCTTTTAAAAAATTTGCCGGGATAAGCAAAGATGAGTTTTTTAATCATAATTTGTTTTTAAAAAAAGCCAAAAAAAAAGGTTATCAAATAGATAATTTCTCTTATGAAGATGTTTGGTCGCAGATTTATACGCAAGAGGTGGAACCAAATTTAGGCAAAAATGGTTATCCGACTTTAATTTATGATTATCCAAAAGAGTTTGCCGCTTTGGCAAAACTTAATTCTGATGAAAAAACTGCTCAGCGATTTGAGTTTTATATCAATGGTATTGAGTTAGGTGATTGTTATACCGAGTTAAGTGATTGGCAAGAACAAGAAAAGAGGTTTTTAAGTGAACAAAAAGAAAGAAAAAAACAAAATAAAATTAATCATTCGGTTGACAAAGGATTTATTAAAGCGTTAAAATATGGTTTGCCGTTTTGCGCTGGAATTGCTATTGGAATTGAAAGATTGACAATGGTTTTTAGCGGTCTAGAATCAATTGACAAATTAAAGTTAATTAATATTTCCTAAATTTATGAAAATCAATGCTGGTAATTTAAAAAAAGGAGATTTTATTTCTTATCAAGGAGAGATTTGGCAGGTTCAAAAAGCTGATTTTTATTCGCCTGGAAAAGGTTCGGCATTAATGAAGACAAGAATTAAAAATCTTATTTCCGGAAAGAATGTTGATTATACTTTTAAATCAAATGAAGATGTTGAGATAATGGAGGTAGAAGCAGTTGAGGTTCAGTATCTTTATAAAGATGAAGAAAACTTATATTTTATGAATGAAAGAAATTTTAATCAGTTTACAATTTCTTTAAAAGTTGTTGGCGAAATGGCTAACTTTTTAAAAGAAGGAGAAAGATATTTTATTTATCTTTGGCAAGATAAACCATTAGCTCTTCGACCACCAATGAGTGTTAAACTAAAAGTGATAGAAACAGAAGAAGCGGTTAAAGGTGATACTGTTACAGGAGCAAAAAAACCAGCTAAAATAGAAACAGGTGTGATTGTGATGGTACCTTTATTTATTAAAAAAGATGATGTAATAATGATTAATCCAGAAACAGGTGAATATGTACAACGAGTTAAAAGTTAAAACAATTTTTTGCTAATTGTGTTGACAGCGGGTGAGATTTTAAAAAGAGAAAGAGAAAAAAAAGGTTTAACTCTTCTTGAGATAGAAAAAAAAATTAAAATAAGAGAAAAATTTTTAAAAGCGATCGAGGAAGGAAATTGGCATTTTTTTTCTTCTAAAACCTATATTGAAGGAATCATTAAAAACTACGCTCTTTTTTTAAGCATTAATCCACAAAAAATCTTAGCTTTTTTTAGACGCGATTATGAAAAAGAAGAGATGATAAGATTTAAAGAAAAGGTTTCTCATCATTATTTAAATCCTAATACTAAAAAAATTTTATTTACCGGGTTTGCTATTGTTTTTACCATTTTTCTTTTTTATTTTGGTTATCAATTAAAACTTTATTTTTCACCGCCAAAGATTGAGATTATTTCACCTAAAATAAATAAATTTAAAAGAGAGAGAAAGATAAAGATTATTGGTCAGACCGAAAAAGAGGCGATTTTAACTATCGGTGGTGAAAGAGTTTATCAAGACAAAAAAGGATGTTTTGAATACGAACTATTTTTAAACTTAGGAAGAAATGAGGTTTTAATTGAAGCAATAGGTGCTAATGGAAAAAAAACCATTCTTCGTAAAACTTATTATTTAACTAAATAATTCTTAATTTGATTAATATTGCTTAAATTAACTGATGAAAAAGATTTTTTGAATCCCAATCTTTTTCCTTCACTAATAATTTTTTGTTCAAAAAATACTGGTCTTACTTCTCCTAAAAGTCCTACCTCACCAATAAAAAAGCTATCCACCGGTAGAGAAAAATTTTTAATAGAAGAATAAAGAGAGGCAATCAAACCTAAATCAGCCGTTGGCGATTTGATTGAAACTCCGCCGACAACATTAACATAAACATCAAACTTGTCTAAGGAAAGAAAGAGATATTTTTTAGCTACCGCCAGAAGTAAAAGAACCTTGTTATAATCCATTCCTTTAACAACCCGACGAGGAACAGCTAAAACAGTAGGGACAACCAAAGTTTGAATTTCAAAAAACAATGGTCTTTTTCCTTCGTTGATGCCAACAATTGCCTTGCCAGGAGGATTGTCTTTATTTTGATTAATAAAAACTAAAGGATTATTTATCTCTTTTAGGCCTTGTTCAGTCATTTGAAAAACGCCTATTTCATCGGTGGTGCCAAAACGATTTTTGGTTGTTCGCAAAAGCCGATAATCAGATAGTTTCTCTCCTTCAAAGTTTAGAACACAGTCAACATAATGTTCGAGGGTTTTTGGTCCGGCAATATCACCCTCTTTGGTTATATGACCAATAATAATTGTTGTTAATAGATTTTTTTTAGCAAACTCTACCAGTTTTTTAGTTGTTTCCTTTATTTGACTAATACCACCAGTAATTCCTTCAACATCTTTGGAATAAACTGTTTGGATGGAATCAATTACCAAGACTTTGATTTTTTCTTTAATTTCCTTAGCCACTTCAATGATTCCTTCAACCTGAAGATCAGAGGAAAAAAGAAAGTTTTTTAAGTTTACTCCTAATCTTAAAGCCCGATTTTTTACCTGTTCGGCCGCCTCCTCGCCGGAAATATAAAGACAGGGAAGGTTTTGTAAGATTTGTAAGACTAAGGTTGATTTGCCAATACCGGGTTCACCGCTTAAAAGGATGGTTTCTCCTTCGGTTAGACCGCCGCCAACTACGCGATCAAATTCATAAACACCGGTTTTTGTTCGCGAAAGAGTTTTGGTGGTAATTTTATCCAAGGAAACAATTTTAACCTTTTTTAAAGACTCTTTTTTAACGGTTGAGTTTTTTTCAAAAGAAGAATTTTCAATCAAAGTATGCCATTGATTACAGTTGGGGCATTTGCCATACCAAGAAGCTGAACCATAACCGCAATTGGTACAAATAAAGATAGTCATATATCTTCACATTTTTTCAACAGTTTCAATTCCTAATAGATTTAAACCGTTTTTTATTATTTCTTTGACTGCTAAAGTAATTAATAACCGCAACTCTCTTAATGATTCTTCTGCTTTTAAAATTGGATATTTTTGATAAAAAAGATTATATAAACTTGCTAATTCATATAAATAATTAGCTATAATATTGGGTGAATAAGTTTCTTTAGCTTTGATTAAAAAAGATGAAAAAAAAGAGATTTTTTTTAATAATTTCCGTTCTTCATTATTATTAATATTTATAAAATTTAATTTTTTTTCTTGAAGATTAAAATTTTCGCTTTTTGTTAAAACACTTTTTGTTCTGACATAAGTGTATAAGAGATAAGGTCCAGAGTTTCCTTCTTTAGCAATGCTTTTTTTTAAATCAAAAATAATATTCTTTTTATAGTCTGAGTTTAAAAAAGAGTACTTGATGGCAGCAAAAGTAATTTTTTCCAATAAAGATTCGTCTTTAACTAAAAAAGTTTTTTTAATTTCTTTTTTTACTTCCTCAGTTAAGGTAAAAGGGTCAATAATATTACCACTACGAGAAGACATTTTACCTGAGGTTAAATTAACCATACCAAATCCTAGATGAGAAATTTTATTTTTAAGGTGAGGAAAAAGAAGCTCAATTACTTTAATAATCACTTTCCAATATTCATTTTGTTCTTTGGCAGTGGTAATAATTGAAAGATCAAATTGATAATCTTTATTTTTTAAATAAGCTAATCCAATATCTTTTGCTTCATAAGTGGGATTGCCATAACTATTTATAAAGACGCGAGTGTGCAAATTGTGCTTTTCTCCTTTGAAAATAATTGCTTGATTACTTTCTTCAAAAACCTTTCCTAAATTTTCTAAGATAATTTTTTTACCCACTTTTGCTGTTTGACTTTCAAAATAATAACGATCATATTTAATGCCTAATTTTTTTTCAAAAATTTTATAAAAATCTAAACTCCATTGACGGGTTTTTTGCCAAAGATCAATTATTTTTGAATCTTTTTGATAGATTTTTAAATTTAACTGATCAATTTCTTTTTTAATAGATTTATTTTCTTCATATAATTGGGAGCCTTCTTGATAGCCTTTTTGTAAAAAATCAACTTTGTCTTTTAATGTTTTTAAAGAATTAAAATTTTTTCCCTTTTCTAAAAATTGATTTTTAACTGCCCAAAGACATTTAGCCACATGCAAACCAATATCACCTTGATAGTTAACTCTAATTACTTTATTGCCTAAAAATTCTAAAATTCTTGCTAGGGACTCTCCATAAATATAAGAATATAAATGACCAATATGAGGTATTTTATGAGTGTTTGGTTGACCAAATTCGAGAACTATTGTTTTATTTTCTTTTTTTAATTTAAAACTTTTATTAATTAATTGTTTTACCTTATCAACAAAAAAACCATCGCTTAAATAAAAGTTAATAAAACCTGGTGGGACAACGATAATTTTTTTAACCTCCGCCATTGATGGGATTTTTTTTACAATTTCTTGAGCAATCAGAAGAGGATTTTTTTTAATTTTTTTTCCTATTTGTAGTGCTAGTGGTGTATAAAAATCGCCGTGATGAGTTAGTTTTGGAATACCAATGATAATTTCCTCAACTTGATAATTTAAATCATTAAGAGTTTTTTTAAGACTTTTTTTAAGTTTTTCTTCCATAATTAATTAATATCATAACATAAAAACTTAAACTTTATTTTTAAAAAATAATCGCTCATTTTTTCTTAAAAGTTTTTCTTTTTCAAAAAAATTAAGCGATGATTTTTTAATTGCTTTTTCAATTATCTCAATCGTTTGATCATAAACATTTTTATTAACCGGATAGGGGATACCGTCTTTTCCACCAAAAGTATAAGTGTAGCGAACAGGATCCTCATAAGAAGGAGGAGCACCAAAAATCACTTCGGAGACTAAGGTTAAAGCACGAATGGTTTTTGGGCCGACTCCTTGTGTCATTAAAATATCCTCAAAGGTTTGATTTGGTTTTTCAATCAATTGGTTGATTGTTTTGTCTAATCTTTTATCAAAAAAATTTTCTTTTAAAATGGGATGAAAATGAAAATCGTTGGTAGAAAGATTAAGAAAGGTTAGCTGACTACCGTCAGTTAAACGTTTAATTCTTTTAATTTCATAAAATAGGTCTTTTTTTTCTTTAATTAGTTTTAGGGTTCCTTGTCGATTATTAAGACTTTTTTTATCAACAAGATTAAGAACTTTAGGCAAAACAATTTCACTTTGAATTCCTTGATGGGGTTCGATGGTTAGATTTTTGATATTTTCAGAAAACCAATGATAACGACGAGCTTTTTCAAGTTTGATATTCATTCCTTGTTGAATTACTGCCCAAAGACCTGAACGGGTAAAGATAAAATTATGATGATATATTTGAAAACCATCTTGAATTAAGGCTGAGTCTACCTTGGCGGTAAGACGGGAAAGATAGATATATTTTTCCGCTTTTTCAAAAGAAAGATTAATTTTTTCGGCAAAAGATAAAATTTGGTCAGGTGTTTTTTTTGAGGTTTTTCCTTTTCCGCCACAGATAAAAATTCCTAATGATTTTTCCAGACCAAAAATAGCTTCTTTTAAAGCGGCCATCACTGTGGTTGTTAAACCGGAAGCATTCCAATCAAAAGCTAAAAGTGAACCAAAGGCTTGAAACCAAACTGGATCAGAAAGCCTTTTTAAAAACTCATTTGGGCCAAAATTTTCAATAATAGCGATGACGATAATTCTTGCTAATTTAACCATTCTTTCAAAAAGCCAGGGTGGACATCGGCCATAGTCTAAAGTAAAAGTAGCGATTCCTTTTTTCATATACAGATTTTATAATATAATAAAATCATATGAAGAAAAAATTAATTCTTCTTACATTTTTAATCTTTAGTTTTTTAGTCTTTATCATTGTTAGATTTTTTTTCTTAAATAATCAAAATATTTATGGTCAACTAAAGATAGTTTCTTCTCCGACAGCTAATGTTTTTATTAATAATCTAAATGTTGGTCAGACACCTTTTCATGAAAAATATAAAATAGGTGAGTATATTTTAAAGTTAATTCCCCAAGGGACAGCGACAGAAACCGCTTCTTGGCAAGGAAAGATAAAGATATACAAAAATACCTTAACCTATGTTAATCGTGAGTTAAGTTCATCTGATATTACCTCGGCCGGTGAAATTTTTACTACCACTAAAATGGATAAGCCACCAAAAGATGGTAATTTAGGCGAAATTTATGTGGAAACAGAACCGCAAGGAGCGATTGTTTATTTAGACAGCAATGAGAAAGGAATAGCACCTTTGATTTTAGAAGATGTTCCTAAAGGGGAACATGAATTATCAGTATTTATGCCAGGTTTTTTTAGACGGACACAGAAAATTAATGTTGATCCCGGTTACCAGGTTTATAGTCATTTTAAATTAGCTATTGATCAAAGTTATCCCAAAATTACTCCGCCAGAAGAAGAAAAAGAAGCCAGTGATTCAGCGGTAAAAAAAACTTTGGTAACGATTAAGGAAACAGGTACCGGTTGGTTAAGGGTAAGAGAAGAGCCATCTTTATTCGCATCAGAATCGGCCAAAATAAAGGTAGGAGAAAAGTTTGAGTTATTGGAAGAAAATGAGAATGGTTGGTATAAAATTAAGTTTAATGATAAAAAAGAAAGTTTGGTTGAAGGAAGCTTTAATGAAGGTTGGATTTCCTCTCAATACGCTACTAAAGAATGACTTTATTATATGATCTCGTAGGTCATAGATGGTTTGTTTTGATGACCTAAACTTATTATTTATTTCTCCAAATTAATTTATTATAAAGAATATAGGAATAAGGAATAATAATGAAGGTGATAATTAAGATTTTATAAAGATACCAGAGATTTTTACCAAAAACATTAACTAATATTTGAAGACCAAGAGTTTGAATAAAAACAGAACCGGCCGAGACAAAGTTAAACTTTAAAAAGTTAAATAAATATTTTATAAACCCACCTTGAATTTTTTTATGAGAAAAACTCCAAAAATTATTTAAAAGAAAATTGGAAAGAATGGCGATTTCAGTGCTAATTAAAGTAGCAAGCCAAACAGTTTGGTGAATTTTTTCAATAAAAAGATAAGAAAGGCCAAAATCAATAAAAAAACCAATAATTCCAACAATAAAAAATTTAATAAATGAAGAGAATTTTAAAATATAAAGAAAAATATTAAAAATATATTGACTAAAAAAGATTTTTGATTTTCCGTATTTTCTATCAATAAAATTAATCGGAATTTCTTTAATATTTGCTTTTTCTTTTATGGCAAAATCAAGAAGAGCGATTTGGAAAACATAGCCTGAATAATTTTTTATATGATTAAGTGAATTATTTAATATCCAAAATTTTATAGCCCTGAATCCTGAAGTCCAGTCATGAATTTTTAAGTTCATAAATCCTAATCTGATAATTAAGTTGCCAAAAAAAGAGAATACTTTTCGATGAAGCCCCCAGTCTTTTGGTATTGATCCGCCTTTTATATATCTAGCTCCAATAACCATATCAGCTCCTTTTTCAATCTCAAGAAGCATCTCTGGAATTTTTTTAGGAGAATGGGATAAATCAGCATCCATTTCAAAGACAACATAGGGTTTTATTTTTTCTTTTGCGTATAAAAAAGCTTGATAATAAGCTTTTCCAAGTCCTTCTTTTTTTGTTTCTATAAGATAAAGATTTTCTGGATATTTTTTTATTAATCTTTTAACTATTTCTGCAGTTTTATCAGTTGATGAGCTGTCATTGACTAAAATTTTAAGGAGGAATTTTTCTATTTTTTCTTGTTCTTTAAAAATTTCTTCGATTAATTTTTCAATATTTCCTGCTTCATTATGAGTTGGCAAGATTATTAAAGCTATTTTTTTCATTTTTATTAAATTAAATTTTTATAATATTCAATAGTTTTTTCTAAGCCATTTTTAAGATTGATTTTTGGATTCCAATTTAATATTTTTTTAGCTTTTGTGATATCTGGTTTTCTTTTTTCTGGATCATCAATTTGTTTTTCTAAAAAAATTATTTGACTTTTTGAATTAATAATTTTTTTAATTATTTTAGCACAATCAATAACTCTATGTTCATCAGGATTGCCAAGATTAATGATTTCTCCTTTAGCTTTTTTTTCAAAAGCAAGTTTTATCAAGCCATCAATTAAATCATCTATATAACAAAGCGATCTTGTCTGATTGCCGTTTCCATAAATAGTAATTGGTTTGTTTTTTAAAGCTTGAATAATAAAATTAACTATCATTCTTTTATCATCAATTCTCATTTTTGGGCCATAAGTATTAAAAATTCTGGCAACTCTAATATCTAAATTTTTTTTTATTAAATAATAATAACTAATTGTTTCACCGGCTCTTTTTGATTCATCATATATTGCTCTTGGACCAATAGGATTGACATTGCCAAAATAATTTTCGTTTTGAGGATGAATTAAGGGATTTCCATAAACTTCTGATGTTGAGGCGAAAACAAAAGCAGAGTTGTTTTTTAAAGCAAGCTCTAAAAGATTAATGGTTCCTAAAGTGTTGACAAGATAAGTCTCTTTCCATAAAGAAAAATAACTTATTGAACTTTCTGGATTTGGAGAAGCAGGAGATGCTAAGTGAAAGATAATATCTATTTTTTCTTTTATCTGGAATTTTTTAGTTATATCTTGATTAATAAATTTAAAATTCTTGTTTTTTTTAAGATGAAGAATATTTTTTTCATTTCCTGTTATTAGATTATCAATACAAATTATTTGGTAATTTTTTTTGATTAATTTTTCACAAAGATGAGAACCAATAAATCCAGCACCTCCAGCGATTAAGATTTTCATATTTTTTTAAATTTATTTTCTTCCAACAGAATAATATTTAAATCCAAGTTTTTTCATTATATTTGGTTGGTAAATATTTCTACCATCAAAAATAATTGGTTTTTTAAGAAGTTTTTTTGCTTTTTCTAAATTAATCTGTTTAAATTCATTCCATTCTGTCAAAATAATTAGGCCATCTTTATTTTTAATTGCCTCATAAGGATTTTGAACATAGTTTATTTTTTCTTTAAAAATATTTTTAATATGTTTAATTGCTTCTTGATCATAAACTGTTAATTGAAAGTTATTTTCTAATAGTTTATTAATAATAAAAATTGATGGAGCAAAGCGAATATCGTCAGTATTTGGTTTAAATGCCAATCCCCAAATGGCTAAATTTTTTCCTTGGTGATTTTTTAAGATTTTTTCTAAAAATTTTTCTTTAGCTTGTTTATTGATC